>DASXRO010000048.1:0-14976 GCA_036506555.1 Gaiellaceae bacterium | reverse complement strand
GCAGCACCTCCAGGCGCATGCGCCGGAGCTGAAGGCGCTCCAGCAGAAGTACAAGGGCGACCGCCAGCGCATGAACGAGGAAGTCATGAAGTTCTACAAGGAGAACAAGATCAACCCGGCGGCTTCGTGCCTGCCCCTCCTCGTTCAGATCCCGGTCTTCATCTCGCTCTACTACGTCCTGCGGGACTTCGAGAGGAACGTCCTCACGCAGCCGCAGTACCGCGGCTCCGACGTCAGCTGGCTGCACGTCGTCCCGAACATCACCGACAACATCACGGCGCACTGGTCGGGCTGGCTCCTGCTGGTCGTGTACGTGGCGAGCCAGCTCGCGTCGATCATCTCGATGCCGACCACCGATCCGCGCCAGCGCTACATCTTCATCGCACTGCCGTTCGTCTTCATCCTCTTCATCATCAACGCCACGTTCCCGGTCGGGCTCCTCCTCTACTGGGTGACGACGAACCTCTGGACGGTCGGGCAGGGGCTGATCACGCGGCGCATGTTCCCCAAGCCCCCGCCGCCCCCGAAGCGGACCTCGCGCACGCCGCCCAAAAGCGCTCCAGCTCCCGGGGATGGAAGCGGTGCGTCCAAACCATCGCTCCCCTCAGGCACGGCGCAGTCCGGCCAGCAACGGGTGCGGCGCCGCAAGAAGAAGGGCCCGAGGTCACGGCGATGACGGAGCAGGAAGCCGAGAGGCCGCTGCAGGTCGAAGCCGAGGGCGAGACTGTCGGCGAGGCCAAGTGGTCGGCGCTCCGAGAGCTCGAGCGCCGTTTTCCCGGAATCGACAAGGCGAGTGTGAAGTTCGCCGTCATCTCCGAAGGCGAGCGCGGACTTCTCGGAGTCGGCTACACCCCCGCGCGCGTAATCGCCGCGGTGAGCAGCATGGCCGTGGCCTCGTCTGCTGAGGAGGAGCCGGGCTCGGCGGCGGCCCGCCTGCGTGAACTCGTCGAGCGCATCGCGGCCGCGCTCGGTGCTCCGGTGGCAGTCGCGATTCGCGAGGACGAGGAGGCTCTCGTCGCCACGCTCTCAGGGCCTGATCTCGGGCTCGTGATCGGCAAGCACGGGCAGACGATCGACGCAATCCAGTACCTCGCCAATGCGATCGTGTGGCGGGGCAGCGAGGATCGCAAGAGCGTGGTCGTGGACGCGGCCGGCTACCGCGACCGGCGCCGCGCTTCGCTCGAGCAGCTCGCCGATCGAGCCGCCGGCGAAGCTCGCGCAGCAGGCAAGGAGGTCGCTCTCGAGCCGATGACTGCGGTCGAGCGGAAGATCATCCACGTCCACCTGCAGGAACGCGGGGACGTCGAGACGACGAGTGAGGGCACCGAGCCCAACCGCTATGTCGTCGTCAAGCCGCTTGGCTGACGAGCGACTCGAGCGCTGGCTCGCGGCGCTGATCGAGACACCCGGGCTGACGGCCCTGCACGACCCGGCCGCGGCAGGGCGCGTGCACCTGGAGGACGCTCTCGGCGCAGCCCCGTTGCTCGAGGACGGACCGGTCGTAGACGTGGGCTCAGGCGGCGGTTCGCCGGGGCTGCCGCTCGCTGCGGTCCGGCCGGACCTCCGCTTCGACCTGCTCGAGTCGAGCCGCAAGAAGTGCGCCTTCCTCGAACGCTGGGCTGTGGAGTTTCCCAACGCGAGCGTTGTCTGCGCACGGGCCGAGGATCATGCGCGCAGTGTGGGCCGTGACGCGTATGGCACGGCCCTCGCTCGGGCGCTGGCGCCGCCTCCGGTGGCTGCCGAATGGTGTCTTCCCCTGGTTCGCCCGGGTGGCCGGTTGGTGCTCTTCGTCGGTCCGTCGGCCGACGAAGAGGGCGTTGAAAAGGTCGCGCTCCTCCTTGCTGCGGAGCGGGAGGAAGCAGCGCCGGGATTCATCCTCTTGCGGAAGACCGGCGCTACACCGGAGCGGTTCCCACGGCGCCCGGGCATGGCCCGGAAACGTCCTCTCGCCTAGATTGGCCCATCCGGCCAGCAGCCGGCGCGTGCCGAGCGGCTGCAAATCGTCGCCGGGCAGCGTCCTCAGTCGCCGCCGTATTTGAAGTCGATACGCCGGCTCCCTGCGTCCTTGCCCTGCTCGATTTTCGCGCGCCGGCCCGGCACCTTTGCTGACCGGACGGACCAATACCATCCCGCGCGTGGGGACGATCCTCGCGCTCGCCAACCAGAAGGGCGGCGTCGGCAAGACGACCACCGCCGTCAACGTGGCTGCTTGTCTCGCGGAGGCCGGCGCGCGCACCCTCGTCCTCGACCTCGATCCCCAGGCGAACGCCACCTCGGGGCTCGGCGAACGTGCGAACGGGACCTCGTCGTACGACTTGCTCGACGGCGCGCCACTGGACGAGATCGCGCACTCGACCCGGTTCGCCAACCTCGACCTCGTGCCCTCGCGGCCCGAGCTCGCGGGAGCGGTTGTGGAGCTGTCACGCCACGGCGACGGCGAGTCGTTTCTGGCCTCGGCCCTCGCGCCGGCGCGGGAACGGTACGACTACGCCTTTGTCGACTGCCCGCCCTCCCTCGGCCCTCTGACCGTGAACGCGCTCGCGGCGGCCGATCTCGTGCTCGTGCCGGTGCAATGCGAGTACTACGCCCTCGAGGGCCTGGCTCAGCTCTTGCACTCGATCGAGCTCGTGCGAGCGCGCTTGAACCCGCGTCTGGCGGTAGCGGGCATGCTCCTGACCATGGTCGATGGGCGCACGCGTCTTGCCGCGGACGTAACGGCCGAGGTGCGCCGCCACTTCGGCGAGCTCGTCTTCGAAGCGGTCGTTCCGCGCAGCGTTCGTCTTGCGGAAGCGCCCAGCCACGGCTTGCCCATCACCGTCTACGATCCGGCTTCGGCCGGAGCGGACGCCTACTACCGCGTCGCGAGCGAGCTTGTCGACCGCGCCTGATCGCGGGCCTGCCCGCCGGGGCCTGGGCCGCGGCCTCGAGGTCCTGATCGGCGGAGCCGCGTCTGCCCCGGAGCTCGTCCAGCTCCCGCTCGGCTCGATCCACCCCAACTCGCGGCAGCCGCGCAGGCGCTTCGATGCCGAGGGCATCTCGGAGCTCGCCGACTCCGTACGCACGCAGGGGCTCGTGCAGCCGATCGTCGTTCGCCCGGCGGCCGGCGAGACCTGGGAGCTTATTGCCGGCGAGCGCCGCTGGCGCGCCGCCCGCGCGGCCGGGCTGGCCACTATCCCGGCCCTCGTCCGCGAGACGGACGACCGCGAGTCGCTCCTGCTCGCGCTGGTCGAGAACGTCGCGCGAGAGGATCTCTCCCCGATCGAGGAAGCGCGCGCCTACGCGGTGTTGATGGACGAGTTCGAGCTCTCGCTCGGCGAGGTCGCGGAGCGGGTCGCGCGCTCGAAGCCCACCGTCTCCAACAGGGTGCGCCTGCTCGAGCTCCCGGAGGACGTGATCGGCCTCGTCGAGCGCGGCCTGCTGACCGAGGGGCACGCTCGCGCCATCCTCGCCGTTCCCGATCACGACGAGCGCCGCGCGCTCGCGCGCCAGGTGGTTCGGAAGGGACTCACCGTGCGGGCGACCGAACGCGCTGCCCGCTGGGCCGGTGCCCGGACGAAGCCGCGCAAGGCACGCCGTATCGACCCGGCGCTTGCGGAGCGGACGCGCCTCGCAGTCGAGCGAATCGTCGGCAGGCCGGTGCGAGTGACGGATACGCGCATCGAGATCGCCTTCTCCGACGAGACCGACCTCGAGGAGATCCTCGAGACGCTCGAACGTGCAACCCCGTAACCGATCCCACAGGGACGGCGTTATGCCCACGAGATGCCGGCACCTTGGGTCCAGGACCTCGAGTCCCTCGAAGCGATCAACCAGGACGCCGCGGTCCGGCAGCTCGTCCTCCGCATGGCGGGCCTCGCCCGGGGCGGTCGGCTGGGCGGCTTCATCGCGGCGGTCGATTCCGACGCCGAGCTCGACGACGAGACGAAGGAGACCGTACTCGAGCTCGCCAGCGACGAGAGCTTCCTGCTGGCAGCGGAGGACTACCTCCTGGCGACGCGCCACCTCCATTAGGCGTCGCTAGAATCGTCCGGCGCGGGCGATTAGCTCAGCTGGTTAGAGCGCCGCTCTGATAAGGCGGAGGTCCGTGGTTCGAGTCCACGATCGCCCACTGCGACCTCCCTCGAGAAGTCCGTCGCTATCATCCGAGGCAGGCGCCCATGCAGGAAATGGTGATCTACGGGGTTAGCTTCGACATGGTCGGCAAGCAGCCGATCGTGCTCCTCAAGACGACTGACGGGAACAAGTTTTTGCCCATCTGGATCGGCCATCCCGAGGCCGCCGCGATCCTGATGAAGCTCCAGGGCGCGAGCACTCCGCGTCCGATGACCCACGACCTCGTGACCGACATGCTGAGCCAGCTCGAGGCCCGAGTCGTCCGCATCGCGGTGACCGAGCTCCGTGAGAACACCTTCTACGCGACGGTGACCGTCGCGGTCAACGGCTCGGAGATCGAGATCGACTCACGCCCGAGCGACGCGATCGCTCTCGCCGTCCGCGCCGACGCGCCGATCTTCGCGGCCGACTCCGTGATCGAGGAGAGCGCGATCGAGTTCGAGCACGAAGAGGACGTAAACCAGGAAGAGGTCGTTGAGGAGTTCAAGAAGTTCCTCGACGAAGTCAAGCCCGACGATTTTTCTGAAGCCTAGAGCTCCTTCTTCGTGAGCTCGAGCAAGGTGCGGTAGAGCTCCCGCACCGCCTCCTCCGAGAGCGGCCCGCGATTCGCAGCCGCGAGCCGGTCGAGCAGCCGCTCCTCCTGAGCCTCGTCGACGAAGTCGAGGCCCCGCGCGTCCTTGTGCTCCTTCAGTAGACGCACGAGCTCTACGCGCCGGTTGACCGCTTCGAGAACCGAGAGATCGTTGGCGGCGATCTGGTCGCGGAGCTCGCGCACGACCGTGTCGTTGTCGGCCTCGCCCGAGCTCATTAGACGTCAAGGATAACCCTGGCCTCCCACCGGCCTGGAAGCTCCTGCACCGAGAGGCCGTGGTAAGTGGCCGCCTTGACGAGGTCGCGAGGCTCGTGGCGGGCAGGGTCGACCGGCTCCCCGAAGGCCTCCGCCCGGTAGCCCGTTATCGACCATTCGGGAAAGACGAAGCGACGGCAGACGACGCCCTCGCCCTCGAACAGGTAGACCAGGTCGTTGAGCCAGTCGACGAGCAGCGCCTCCACTCCCTCCGCTTGGCCGGCCAGCTCGTAGCGCTCGTGTTCCTCGACCGCGTCGAGCCGGCAGACGAGCTCGAACAGAGCCAGCCCCGCCGCGGCAAAGAGCTCCGGTCCGTCCCCGCCGCGGACGATGAGGCCGACGTCGGCCTCGTGCTCGAAGGTCTCCCAGCTCAGGAGAAGATGTAGACGGTCGCCCCGACCGCCCACCGTGAGTAGAAGCCGGGCGCGAACCACATCGGCGTCCGCACGCAACCGTGGCTTGCCGGGTACGGAGGCACCGAGTAGTACCCGTGGATCGCGAAGCCGCGGAGGAAGTAGTTCGAGTAGTACATGCCGCTTCCGTTCAGCCCAGGCGACTTCGCGTAGATGCGCCAGCGCCCGACCGGCGTGTTGCCGGTTGCCCCGGTGGAGACATGGACGACTCGGGCGACCGCCCCCCTTCTCACCTCGAAGAGAACCTGGCGGGTCTTGTCCACCTCGATATGGCTGCCGCGGGCGATGCGCGCGTGCGGGATGCCCGAGCGGCTGAGTCGGTACCAGACCGTCGCAGTCACACGGCCTGTGCGGGCCATCCGTTTCACCTTCTGGAAGGCAAGCACGGCCTCGTACGTGTCGAAGCCGTAGTACCGGTTGACGCCGCGAAGGACGAAGTGTCGCGCGGCGAGCTCGCGCTCGAGCGCCAGGACGGCGGGGCCGCGTGAGCCCAGGCTCAACGAGGGGGTCCTGATCCGGAAGTTGCGTATGACCTGAATAGCCTCGAAACCGGCGGTCGGCGCAAGGTCGAGCTTCGCCGCGAAGAGGCCGCTCTGCGAAGTCGGAAGCGCGTGCCGAAAGCGTCCGTCGGAGGCGACCGCAACGGGCCACGTGCGGCTACCGACCGTGAGCGTGAGCGCCCCCGCCGTCGCCGGGGTCAGGCGTCCACCGAGCGAAAACGTGCTCCCCAGGTAGGGGAGGCCGGACACGAAAGTCGTGATTTGGGGCTTGAGCGAAACGACGAGTGCCGGCGACGTCGCTCCCTGAGTCTCGACCTCGTACGAGCCGGGAGTGGTCATTGGCATCGAGAAGGCGAAGGTGCCGTCCGCGGCTGTGCTTGCGCTCCCGAGCGTCGTCCACCCCGATCCCGTGTCGAAGAGAAGATCGACCTGCTCCCCTGCTGCGGCAGGCGTGACGGCGCCGCTGAACGTCGCGTTCGTCCCGTACGTAGGCACCGCGGGATCGAGGACGAGCGTGATCTGCGTGGCGGCGGAGGCCGTGCCCGTGCCCGTCAGGAGGAGGGCGAGCACGAGAAGACCCCGACGCACGAGGGCAATCTGCCACACGCGGCGGTCGGCGGCTAGCTAGGTCAGATGGAAGTAGAGATAGAGAAGCGCGGAGCCGTTGTAGAAGCCATGCGCGAGCATTCCGGGCCAGACGCTTCCGGACCGAAGCCGCACCCAGGCAAGCGCAAGTCCGAACGGGAGGAGCACTGGGAGTGCGACGAAGATCCCGTGCCCGAGGCCGAAGGCGAGGGCTGTCACGGTCACCGCGGCCAATCCGCCGAGCGGAAGCAGGGCGCGAACGCCGAGCCCGCGGAAGAAGAGCTCCTCGGCGAACGGCACCACCGTGGAGGCGACAAGTGCGTTGACAGCGAACGCGCCTGCGCGGCCGGGGCGCCACACGTCGGGTTCGAGCCCCTGCTTCTCGCCCGCGTGGAGGGCGGGCTCGAGCGCTGCGGCGAGGATGAGGACGAGCACGATCAACCCGATCGCGATCCAGACCCAGCGCCAGCGGAACGAGACGAGGCCGACAGCCCCGAGCGGCCGGCCGAGCCAGCGGGCGATGAAGAGCGTGACGCCGACGAGGATCGCGTAGGCGACGATCGAGGTCGCGGCGAAGCTGTACTTGTAGAGGATGTCCGGGTCGATCTGACCCGACGAGGACCCGACAAAGGCCAGCGCAACGAAGGCGATGGCAACCGCGCTCCAGGCGACGAGTGCTCGCTGGCTAGAGGCGATCGAGCGCCTGGGCGAAATCTCCGATGATGTCGTCTGCATCCTCACAGCCTACGGAGGCGCGGAGAAGCCCCGGGGAGATTCCGGTCTTGGCCAGGTGCTCCTCGCTGTACTGCCTGTGGCTCGTCGATGCTGGATGCGAAACGACCGTGTCCACGCCTCCGAGGCTGGTCGCGCGGGCGCAGAGCTCGAGCCGGTTCATGAACGCCTCGCCCGCGGCCCGACCCCCCTCGATCTCGAAGGCGACCATGCCGCCCGAGTCGTCGAGCTGCCGCCGGGCAAGATCGTACTGCGGGTAGCTCTCGAGCCCCGCGTAGAAGACTCTGGCCACCCGTGCGTGCCCCTCGAGAAAACGGGCGACTGCGAGCGCATTGCGGGAGTGGCGCTCCATTCGGAGCGTGAGCGTCTTGAGGCCGCGGCGGAGCAGGAAGGCTGGGAAGGGGTCGAGCACGGCTCCCGTCTCGACGAGGTGAGCGCGTGCCCGCTCGACGAGGTCGCGATTACCGGCGAGGACGCCGGCTGTTACGTCGTGATGGCCGTTCAGGTACTTCGTCGCCGACTCGCAAACGATGTCCGCACCGTGGTCGAGCGGGCGGCAGAGCGCGGGTGACGCGAATGTGTTGTCCACGATGAGAACGCCTTCTCCCTTGGTAGCGGCGATCGCCGCCAGGTCGGCGACGGGGAGGCCCGGGTTCGCGATCGTCTCCACGTAACGGGCCCGCGCGGGGCGCTCCCAGGCGGAGGGATCGGTTACGTCCAGGTACTCGACCTCGACACCGAGCGGGCTCAGGCGCCCCTCCAGGAACGCGAAGGTCGTTCCGTACACCTGATTCGCGCAAAGGAGAGTGTCGCCGGGGGTGAGGGTCGTCTGCAACGCGGCGGTGATCGCCGCCATGCCGGACGCGAACGTCTGAGCAGCTTCGGCTCCTTCGAGGTCGGCGAGGACGCCGTTCAGCTCCTCGACAGTCGGGTTGCGAAGGCGGGAGTACAGGAAGCCGTATTCCTCCTCGCTCATGACCCGCCCGAACTCGGCCGCGTCCTCGAAGGAGAATGTCGTCGCGTTCACGATCGGCTGCACCAGCGGCCGGCCTGGAGCTTGGGGCAGCGGGCGTCCGTGGATGGCCCGGGTCGAGAGGCCCCGCTTCTTCATCCCACTCCAATCCGCTCGGGGACGGTCGCGAGCGGAGCGGGCTCGAAGGCGAGACCCGCAGCAGCGGCGCCGTCACGATCTGCGTCGTCGTCTCCGACGTGGAGGGCGCGCGCCGGCTCGACGCCGAGGCGTTGGAGAGCCGCGGCGAAGATGGCCGGGTCGGGCTTTTCGGCACCGACCTCTGCAGAAGTGAGGACGAGCGTGAAGAGGTGGTCCAGGCCGCTCTTCTCGAGCTGCTCGCGGAGGCCGACGTCCCAGTCGGAGACGCAGGCGAGCACGAGGCCCGCGGCCCGCAGTCGCTCGAGCGCCGAGACGGAGCCGTCGAGGGAGCGAAAGACCATCGCCTCGACGAATGCGGGGGCAAACTCGGCCGGGTCGATCTCGGCGTCGGCGGCGTCGAGGAACACGCGTGCACACTCGCGGCGAAGCTCGGTGAGTGCCTCGGCATCTCGTGCCGCGAGCTTGTTCTCGAGGTAATAGGCGATCTCGGTCTTGAAGGCCGCCGCGACGGTGTCGGTGTCGCGCTCGGCCTTCCATTTGCGCAGCGCATTCCCCAGGCGCTCGACCGGTTCGTCGAGCTCGACGAGCGTGCCCATCGCGTCCACCGTGACCACGTCGAGATCCTTACCTGTAGGCATCTGGATGGAGGGCGCGAGCGATGGCCTCGAGCCCGTCGGCGATCCGCGGGCCCGGACGGGTGACGAGGGCAACGGGCACGAGTGCGAGGCGCTTCTTGCGCACAGCCGTGAGCCGGGCGGTGGCGGGATTGTTCCGTAGGGCGGCGAGGGTCACGCCGCTGTCGGAGGTGGCGAGGTAGATGTCCGGGTTCAGGCGCGACAGGTCGGCGAGCGAGAAGGGACCCGGCCCGGGGCTCGGACCGGCGATGCTCTTGCCCTTCGCCTTGCCGACGAGGTCGCCGAGCAGCGAGCGTTCGGGAACGGTGATGAAGAAGCCTGTGTCGACGAACACCGAGACGGGCTCGACCGATGCAAGCCGCCGCTCGACTTCGGCGACCTTGCGTTCGATTCGCCCCACGAGCTGCCGTGCCCGCGCAGCCGCTCCCACGAGGAAGCCGAGGTCGATCGCCGCGTCCTCGACGTTCCGGATCGAGGTGGCCGGCTGGAAATAGACGGCGGCGCCCGACTCCCGCGCCACGCGTGCAAGGTCGAGCTCGTCGATGTCGGGCGTGGCGACGATCAGGTCCGGCTTCAGCGCGACGATCGCGTCGAGCTCGAGTTGGCCGGCTGGGCGCACGACCTCTTCCGCCTTCCCCGCGCCGCGGACACCGAGGCCGGCCGGCACCCCGACGAGTCTCTTGCCGACGCCGAGGGTGATCAGGAGCTCGGCGGACCCCGGATTCAGGGCGACGATTCGCTCGGGCGGCGCCTTGAGCACCGTCGGGCGATCGCCGGCGCCCTGCACAGAGACCGGGTAGGCCTGGGGAAGCGACCCGACAGGCTCGGAGCGCTCGCCGCAGCCGGCGCCGAGCACGGCAGCTGCAACGAGCGCGCAGATGGGAGCCAGACGAGGCAAGCCCACGGCACTATTCAACATTCCGGTGCAGTTCTTCACCGAGGAAGAGGCCAACGCAGCGCTCTCGGCCGTGCGGCCCCTGGCTGAGCGGCTCGTCGCGGCACGCCGGCGGCTCCTCCACGTCGGCGGCAGGCTCGAGCGCGTGCGCGCCCGTGTCGCCGGCGACGGCGGCGGGCTCGATCCGGAGCGCGTTCGGGAGCTCCAGGGCGAAGCGGCGGACGCCGCAGCCGAAGTTGCGTCGATCGTCGCAGACCTCGAAGAGGTGGGCGTGCAAGTGAAGGATCTCGACCGCGGCCTGATCGATTTTCCCGCTCATCATCCGACCCGCGACGAGACCGTGCTCCTCTGCTGGCAGGTGGGCGAGGAGGCGGTCGAGTACTGGCACGGCGTCGAGGAGGGATTCGTGGGCAGGAAGCCGCTCCCGTTCTAGAGAACTGAGAGCCTCATGGACGAGGTTTGGCAGCGGGCTGCGGTCGCAGGCGGAGTCATCCTCGTCACGCTCGTGGTCGCGCGCGTGGTCGATCGGATGCTCGTGCACCGGCTCGAGCTTCGCCCGGAGACGCTCACCCGCTACCGAGTCGTGCGCCGAAGCGCGGTCGCCGCGATCCTGACCGTCGGCGTTCTCTCGGCGCTGCTCGTCCTGCCGCCCGTACGCGCCGTGGCCGGGACGATCCTCGCCTCCTCGGCCGTCGTCGCGCTCATCATTGGCTTCGCCGCTCAGACAACCCTCTCGAACTTCGTGGCCGGGCTCATGATCGCGTTCACGCAGCCGCTGCGACTCGGCGACTCGGTCGAGGTCGGCGCGGCTTCGGGCGTCGTCGACGAGATCGGCCTCACCTACACGATCATCCGAGCGGCCGACGGTGCCCGGTTCTTCGTCCCGAACACGAAACTGGCCTCCGATACGATTCGCAACGAAACCTTCGTGGGCAGGCGAGCTGCCCCTGGAAGAGGCGCGCCAGGCGCCTGAGCCGATGCCCGAGCAAGAGCCCGTCACCACGGTAGATCCCTAATGGCCCCGCGCAACGGAAACGGTCGCAACGGAGGCAACGGAGGCCGGCACGGCCTCTATCCGAACCATCGCCGCCGCCGCCGGCATCGGCAGCGACGCGACCGGATCATGGCGCGGCGGTTTTCGATCCTGCTCGGGATCGCGGTCGTCCTCGGGGGCATCGCGGCGGTCGTCGCGGCCGCTTTCACGAGCGCGAACGGGGTGCTCAACAACTGTGATCTCGCGTCGCTCAAGCCGGTTTCCATCGGGCAGAACTCCTTCGTCTACGCCGCGGACGGGAGCGTTCTCGGCGCCATCCCTGCAGAGCGGAACCGTCAGCCGGTCACGCTCGACCAGATGTCGTCCTGGGTGAGCCAGGCGACGATCGCCATCGAGGATCGCCGCTTCTACGAGCATGGGGGGCTCGATTACGAGGGCATCCTCCGCGCGGCAATCAAGAACCTCGAGAGCGGACACGTCGTCCAGGGCGGCTCGACGATCACGCAGCAGCTCGTTCGCAACCTCTACATCGGGAACGAACGCTCGCTCGAGCGGAAGATCAAGGAAGCCTGCCTCGCCCGCAAGCTCGAGGCCAAGCACACGAAGGACTGGATCCTGGCCTCGTACCTGAACCAGGTCTACTTCGGCAACCATG
The DNA here is from genome assembly GCA_036506555.1 of Gaiellaceae bacterium. Taxonomy (GTDB): domain Bacteria; phylum Actinomycetota; class Thermoleophilia; order Gaiellales; family Gaiellaceae; genus JAIBJP01. The sequence goes on along the minus strand of DASXRO010000048.1, from coordinate 3,496 downwards.
CCTACGGCGTCGAGGCGGCCGCCCAGACGTATTTCTCGAAGCCTGCCAAGGATCTCGACCTCGTCCAGGCGGCTCTCATCGCGGGCATGCCCCAGGCGCCGTCCCTCTACGACCCGTTCGAGCGGCCGGCCGAGGCGGTCCGGCGGCGCGGGGAAGTCCTGAAGGCGATGCTCTCCGCGCACTACATCGACCAGGCTCAGTACCGGGAGGCCCTTCAGTCTCCGCTCGGCCTCAAGGCCGGGCACATCTATACGAAGATCCGCGAGCCGTTCTTCTTCAGCTACGTCCGTGAAGAGCTGATCTCGAAGTACGGCGCGAACACCGTCCGCGGCGGTGGGCTCAGGGTCTATACGACCATCGTCCCGCGTTTCCAGAAGCTCGCCGTGCGTGCCATGAAGGAGACGCTGAACCAGCAGGGCGATCCAGCCTCCGCGATCGTCTCGATCAATCCCAAGAACGGCGCGATCCGCGCGATGACGGCCGTGATCCCAGGCAAGAAGAACACGCAGTTCAACCTCGCCGCCCAGGGGCGGCGCCAGGCGGGCTCGTCATTCAAGACGTTCGTACTCACCGAGGCGATTCGCGAGGGCATCAACCCCAACTCGACGATGTATCTCTCGGCGCCGTTCCATTGGCAGCCCGATCCACAGAGCGAGCCGTGGGATGTGTCGACCTACGGCGGGGACTACTACGGGCCGTCGACGATCACCCAGTCGACGCTGCGCTCGGACAACACCGTCTACGCCCGCCTCACGCTCGATCTCGGCCCGGAGAAGGTCGTCCGCCTGGCGCACGCGATGGGGATCACGACGAAGCTCGAGCCGGTCGCCTCGGTCGGACTGGGCTCGAACTCGGTCGGCGTGCTCGAGATGGCGTCTGCCTACGCGACGATCGCCGCAGGCGGTGTGCACGCCGAGCCGATGGCGATTCGCAAGGTCGTCCTCCCGAACGGCAAGGTGGATGCCGGCGCCGGCTGGGGTCATCCCAACCGCAAGCGCGTCTTCTCCGACGGGGTTGCCTACGAGGTCGCGCGCATCCTCAAGATGAACATCCAGCAGGGCACGGGCACCGGCGCGAACCCGGGCTTCGTCGCGGGCGGCAAGACGGGCACGACCGAGGACTGGGGCGACGCCTGGTTCGCCGGGATCACGACCAATGCGTCGACCGTGGTTTGGGTGGGCTACCCGAACGCCAAGATCCCGATGACGAGCGTCCACGGCATCCGCGTGGTCGGCGGCACGTTCCCGGCCACGATTTGGCGGATCTTCATGATGGCCGCCTTCGGCAGTCATCCGCCGCACGACTGGGGCCTGCCGCGCGATCCGGTCCTGTGGAAGCCCTTCCACGGGCAGTACGAGTTCTTCGGGGCGCCGCCGAGCACGTCGACCGAGAAGAAGAAGAAGGACGACGGCGGGCCGACGACCACGGCACCGCCTCCGACCACGACCGAGCCACCTGGAACCACGACCACCCCGTAGGCGGCTGGCGGTCTGGGGGGCGGGCGGGGTCTGCCTCGCCCTTGTCGCCGCCGCGGGCTCGCTCGCGTGGCCCAGGTCGTCGCTGCTCACGCCGGACCACCACGAAGGCACGAGGAGCTGGTCCTGGATCTATCTCGGTCTCATCGTCGCGGCCTTCCTGGCCTACCTCGCTGCACTCGTCCTGATCGGCAGGCGTGGAGACTCACGCCCAGGGAGGGTTCTGGCGCTCGCCGCGGCGATCCAGCTTGCTCCGCTCACCGCTCCCGTTCTCCTTTCGACAGACGTCTACACGTACTGGGACTACGGACGGCTCGCCGCCGTGCACGGGGACAATCCGTACGTCGAGAAGCCGCGTGCGCACGCCGAGGACCCGGCCTTCAGCCGCATGGGAGCGCAGTGGCGAAACACCACCAGCGTCTACGGGCCGGTCTTCACCCTCGCATCGGAAGGGCATGCCGTCGCCGTTCGCGGTTCTCCGCCCGCAGCGGCCTGGGGCTACAAGGGGCTGGCGGCGCTCGCCATGGTGGCAATCGTCTGGCTGGCCGCGTGTCTCGCGCCCCGACCGGCCTTCGCGGCGGCGTTCGTGGGCTGGAACCCCCTCTTGGCCGTCCACTTCGCCGGCGGAGGCCACAACGACGCCTGGATGATGGCCCTCGTCCTCGCCGCTCTGGCCCTTGCCGCCTCAGGACGACGGCAGCTGGCCGGCGCAACGTGGGCGCTTTCGATCGGGGTCAAATGGGTGGCGGCCATCTTCCTGCCGCTGCGCGCTCTCGCGGCATGGCGCGAGGGGCGGCGGGTGGGCCATCTCGGGTTCGCCTGTGCCGCGGCGCTCGTCGCCGGGGTGGCGAGCTGGCGCTACGGGACCGGCTGGCTGGACGCGTTCGGGCCGGTGGCCCGCAATCTGCGCGAGGGCGCACGCTACAGCATCCCGAGCAGGCTAGAAAGCCTCGGCATGCCGCACGGAGCCGCGGTCGGCCTGCTCGCCGGCCTGTTCGGGGTCGCGTATCTCTGGCTTCTTCGCGAGGCCTGGCGCGGACGGGCGCGTCTCGGGCTTGCCGCGGGGTTGCTGGTCGTTGCCGCCCCCTGGCTCGTGCCGTGGTACGCGGTCTGGACCGTGCCGCTGGCGGCGCTGGAGGAAGATCGCACGGCGCAGCTCCTGGCGCTCGCCCTCTGCGCATACCTACTGCGCGACGCGGTGCCTCTGTAGCGTACGGCGAATGAGCACGCTGACGGAGCTCATCTCGGTCGCGGAGGCGCAGCGGATCATCCTCGAGCACTCCAAGCCCCTCGACGCCGAGCGCGTTCCCATCGAGCGAGGGGCGGGGCGTGTGCTGGCCGAGCCCGTCTCCGCGCTCGTCGATCTCCCGCCGTTCCCGAGCTCGGCCATGGACGGATACGCGCTCCGCGCCGCCGACACCCTCGACGCACCGGTGCGCCTCCCGGTCGTCGCCCGCATCGCCGCGGGAAGCCCGGCGGCCCGCGCGCTCGAGCCCGGGGAGGCGATGGCGATCTCGACCGGAGGCTCGGTCCCCGAAGGCGCCGATGCAGTCGTGCCGCTCGAGCTCGTCGAGGAGGGCGGGGACGAGATCGAGCTCCGCGAGCCGGTCATCGAGGGCGCCAATGTCCGCGGGCGCGGCGGCGACGTCTCGGCCGGAGACGCCGTGCTCGAGCCCGGGGTACGCCTCGGGCCGGCGCAGGTCGCCGCCCTGGCCGCCATCGGGGTGTCGGAGGTGCAGTGCACGAAGCGCCCCAGGGTCGGCATCCTCGTCACCGGCTCGGAGCTGCGGCAGCCCGGCGAGCCGCTCGGGCCGGGTGAGATCTACGAGTCGAACGGACTGTTGCTCGCCACCGCTCTCCAGCTGGCGGGCGCCGTGCCCGCGCAGCTCGGAGTCGTCGCCGACGACCCCGACGAGCACGAGCGGGCGATGGAGCGAGCCCTCCTCGGCTTCGACATGCTGATCACGTCGGGCGGCGCGTCGGTCGGGCCGCACGATCTCGTGCGGGCGACGCAGGCGAAG
>DASXRO010000047.1:0-6481 GCA_036506555.1 Gaiellaceae bacterium | reverse complement strand
GGTGGGCACTTGATGGGGCAGAAGGTGTCCGAGCAGGTGGCAGAGATGCGCTCCCTCCCCGTCGGCATCGACCAGCGCTCGCCCGCACGGCACCCAGACTGGCTCGGACCCGACGACCTCTCGCTCAAGGTGCAGGAAGTGCGGGAGGCCACCGACTACCAGATCCCGATTCAGCTGAAGCTGGGCGCCGCGCGCGTCTACGACGACATCCGCATGGCGGCCAAGTGCGGCCCGGACATCATCTACCTGGACGGAGCTGAAGGGTCCACCGGCGCAGGACCGCATATTGCGACGGAGGAGACGGGCATCCCGCTCATGGCGGCGATTCCCGAGGCGAGGCGAGCTCTCGAGGATGTCGGTCTCGCGGACGACATCGACCTCGTCGTCGCGGGTGGGATCCGGAACGGCGCCGACGTGGCGAAGTGCCTCGCGCTCGGGGCGGACGCGGTCGCGATCGGCACGACCGCGCTCATGGCGCTCAACTGCAACAAGGAGATCCCCGGCGTCACCGACTACGAGGGGACGGTCGGGGTGCCGGCGGGCCAGTGCTACCACTGCCACACGGGCCGATGTCCGGTCGGGATCACGACTCAGGATCCCGAGCTGCGCAAGCGGCTCGTCGTCGACGAGGCGGCGGGGCGCGTCTACAACCTCCTGACCGCGATGACGATGGAGCTCCAGATGCTCGCGCGCGCGTGCGGGAAGACGAACGTGCACTCGCTCGAGCCCGAGGACCTGTGCGCGCTCACGGTCGAGGCGGCGGCGATGGCGAAGGTGCCCCTTGCCGGGACGGATTACATACCGGGTGTGACCGAGGAGACGACGTTGACGGAGATCCGGCGGCTCCTCGAGCAGCGGCACTACGAGGAGGCGGTGCGGGAGCGCGCCGGCGTCGAGCCGCTCCCCGTGGTCGGAGAGACGACATGAGCACCGTCGAGCGGCACATCCAGATCGACGCGGAGACCCTCGCGGGGCATCGCTTCCCGTACCAGGAAGACATCGCGCTCGTCCAGGACGTCGACCTGCTCGCGGCGACGCCGGGCGAGGACATCAACTGGCTCGAGGACGTCGAGCTGCTCGAGGAGGAGGGCGTGCCGGCCGTCTTCGACCGGTACTCGAACTCATTCCTGAAGATCTACTTCCCGATCCCCGAAGGTCGCGAGGACGAGCTCGCGCGCAAGGTGCTGATCACGCACCTGCAGTCGGGGAACTCGTATGGGATCCAGCTGAAGGAGAAGCACGCAAAGTTCCCCCAGCCCGAGCTCGGCCCCTGGGTCGAGGGCTCGAAGACGGTCGGCACGGACTACGCGCCCTCCGTCCTCGAAGGCTGGGAGCCGCCCGGGCATTAGAGCCGCCCGCGTGCGCTACATGGTGATCGAGACGTTCGCGCACGGCGCACGGCCTGTGTACGAGCGCGCGGCGGAGAAGGGACGGATGCTGCCGCCGGGGCTCAGGTACGTGGACAGCTGGATCGACGAGAGCCTGCGGCGCTGCTTCCAGCTCATGGAGACGGACGACCCGGGGCTCTTCGAGGAGTGGACGGAGCAGTGGGCCGATATCGCGAGCTTCGAGATCGTGCCGGTGATCGACTCCTCGCAGGCTGCCGCCCGAGCACTCGGCACCTGAGGCCTCTCATCGTTCGCTCATCTCCGCGGCTTACCGTTGGCCGAGGATGAAGCTTGCTGTAGAAGCGCACGGGCTCACCAAGTCCTACGGGACCCTGAAGGCCGTCGACGGCTAGAGCTCGCTGTTCCCGCGGGCATCGTGCTGGGCTTCCTCGGCTCCAACGGGGCCGGCAAGACGACCGCCATCCGCATGCTGACGACGGTGCTGCCGCCTTCGGCCGGAGCCTTCTCGGTGGGCGGGGTGTCCCACACGCGGCCGGAGGAGATCCGGCAGCGGATCGGAGTCCTACCCGAAAGCGCCGGCTATCCGGAGCGCCAGACGGGCGAGGAGTTCCTCCGCTACCACGCGCGGCTCTACAGCCACTCGCGCGCCTCCGCGTTAGCGCGGGCGGCGTCGCTTCTCGACGAGGTCGGGCTGGGCGAGCGGGCCGGAACCCTCGTGGGCGGATTCAGCCGCGGCATGCGCCAGCGGCTCGGTATCGCGCGGGCGCTCGTCAACGACCCGGAGGTCGTCTTTCTCGACGAGCCCACGCTCGGTCTCGACCCCGCCGGCCAGCGTCAGATGCTCGACCTTGTTCGGCGGATCACCGGCGAGCGCGGCGCCACGGTTCTGCTCAGCACGCACCTGCTCGCCGAGGTCGAGGAGGTCTGCTCGCGCGTGGTCATCCTCAATCGCGGCCGCGTCGCCGCGGAAGGCACTGTCGCCGAGGTCGCCCGGCGGGCCGCCGCTCCGAGGCGCGCCCGGGTCCTCGTCGCGCCCGATCTCACCGGGGCCGCGCTCGCCGCTCTCCCGAACGGCGGAAGCATCGCTGCGGTGGAGATGCGGCCGGGCGAGCTCGAGCTCACGTGGCCGGGGGAGGTCGATCCCGAGACCATGCCGGCCGAGGCGCTTCGTCGCCTCCTAGACGCACAGGTCCCCGTCGTCGGCTTCGAGCTCGAGGGCGGGCGCTTGAGCGACGCGTTCCTCTCCATGACGGAGGCCGGCCGATGAGGCGGGCCTGGCCGATCGTCGCGGAGCAGGAGCTGCGCGACCTGTGGCTTGCCGGCCGTGGGCTCGCCTTGACCGTCGCGTACAGCCTGCTCCTCAGCGTGATCACCTACCTCGTCGCGACCAACACGGCGCTCAACTTCCTCGAGCAGCGCGAGGCGGTCAACCTGACCCTGCAGGTCGCCGTCGCCGCCGGCGCGTTGCTCGTCCTGCTCGGCGCTGCCGATGTGATCAGCGGCGAACGCGAGCGCGGCACCCTGGAGAGCCTGCTCCTCTCCCCGGCCCCGCGGCTCGGTCTCGTCCTTGGAAAGGGGCTCGCGGCGCTCTCGATCTGGGTCGTCGCCTTCCTCGTCTTGATCCCGTACGTCTGGTTCCTGGGACGGGGAGTGGGGGTCGTCGGCCTGGCGCTCGCGAACGGACTGCTCGTCGGCGCGCTCCTCGCGCTCTTTCTCGTCGGCCTCGGCTTGCTACTGAGCGCCGTCTCCGGCTCGAACCGGATCAGCCTCTCGGTCGCGCTCTTCATTCTCCTCGCGCTCTTCGCGCCGACCCAGCTGCCCTCGGGAGCGCAGGGAAGCTGGTTCGGAGACCTCTTGATCCGGATCGACCCGATGTCCTCGGGGCTGCATTACCTCGGCAAGGTGATCGTGGACGGCCACAGCGCGGAGCAGGAAGCCGGCTGGCTCGCCGGCCCCGTGATCGCGGCCGCGGTCGCCGTCGCCGCTGCACTCGTCGCTTCCCGGTCGCTTGGCCTGCGTGGAGGCCCAGCCTCGTGAGGCGGATTGTCCTCGCTCTTCTGGCCGGCCTCCTGGTCGCCCCTGCGGCTGGAGCGACCACCGTGCAACTCGACCGCACCGAAGTCTCGACGCACATCGGCGGGCACTTCACCTTCGTGACGACGATCCGAAACGATGGTGATCAGCCCCTTCGCGACCAAGTCGCCCACCTCAACGTCCTCAGCTCGGATCCGGGCGTGTACGTCGACCCGGAGGACTGGTCTTCGCAGCGGACCCGCTACCTCACGCCGCTCCCCCCGCACGGGTCGCGACGGATCAGCTGGACGGTTACGGCGGTGAACAGCGGCAGCATCACCATCTACGTGGCAGTCCTGCCTCGGCACGGCGCCGGGGCTGTCGCGACCAGCGCGCCGCTCCGGGTCGACATTGCGAAGAAGCGCACGCTCAACTCGGGAGGCGTCCTCCCGCTCGTCCTCGGCATCCCGGCCCTCCTCGGCCTGACCGCGCTCGGCGCGAGAGCACGGCGCCCGAAGCGCTAGCGGACCGCTTCTCCAGCGGGCCCGCGGCTGTCAGACTCGCTTCGTGGACTACCGCATGTACATCGGCGGCGACTGGGTCGAAAGCGAGTCCGGGGCGACGATGGAGTCGACCAGTCCGGCGACCGGCGAGGTCATCGGGACAGTCCCCGCAGGGACGAGGGAGGACGCGGCTCGAGCGATCGCGGCGGCCAACGCAGCGTCCCGGGAGTGGGCGGCTCGCTCCGCCTTCGACCGTGCTGCAGCGCTCGAGCGGATCGCAAGCGTCGTCGCTGAGCGCCGAGACGACCTCGCCCGCACCCTGACGCTCGACCAGGGAAAGCCGCTCCACGCGGAGGCGTACGAGGAGGTGGCCGAGCTCGAGGAGTACTTCCGCATGGCGGCGGCCGACGCGACGCGCATCGAAGGGCTGATGCCTCCGTCCGTCGACGCGGCGAAGCGGGTCTTCGTCTACCGGGTCCCGCGCGGGGTCGTCGCCGCGGTCACGCCGTGGAACTGGCCCTACACCATGCCGGCCGAGATCCTTGCTCCGGCGCTCGCCGCAGGAAATGCGGTCGTCTGGTCGCCGGCCGCCTCCACCTCGGTGTGCGCGGTGAAGCTCGCCGAGTGTGTCGTCGACGCAGGGCTGCCCGCCGGCGTCTTCAACCTCGTCACCGGACACGGCCGCGTTGTCGGCGACGAGATCGTCGCGAGCCCCGGGACGCATGCCATCGGCTTCATCGGTTCGACGGAGACCGGCTACGCGATCGCCGAGCGGGCCGCGGGGAAGGCGCTCCTCCTCGAGATGGGCGGCAACGGTCCGCTCGTCGTCCTCGACGACGCCGACGTCGATCGAGCGGTCGAGGCCAGCGTCAGCGCGTCGTTTCTCTGCGCCGGGCAAAGCTGCACGGCCGGAGAGCTCTTCCTCGTCCACGAAGCCGTTCACGACGAGTTTCTCGACAAGCTCGCCGCGCGCATCGCGGACGTCAGGCTCGGAGATCCCTTCGACGAGGCGACGACGATGGGACCGCTCAACAACGAGCCCGTCGCCGCCAAGATGGACGAGCACGTGGGCGACGCGCTCGAGCGCGGCGCCAAGCTCGTCGCCGGCGGCGCGCGGGCGTCAGGGTTTCCGACAGCGCTGTATTACGAGCCCACCGTCCTCGACCGCGTCAGCGACGAGATGGAGGTCGCGCGGGAGGAGACCTTTGGCCCGATCGTCCCTATCCGGACGATCCGGAGCGAAGACGAGGCGCTCGCGATGATCGACGAGTCGCCCTACGGGCTGCTCGCCGCCGTCTTCACCCGCGATCTGGCTCGCGGCCTGCGTTTCGCCGAGCGCGCGCGGGCCGGTTGGGTAAACGTCAACGCGTCGTCCAACTACTGGGAGACCCACCTGCCGTTCGGCGGGCGCTCGGGCTCCCGGAGTGGAGTCGGGCGGGTCGGCGGCCGCTTCGCGTTCGACAGCTTCACCGAGCTAAAGACGGTCGTGGTCGAGCTCGGCCAGTAGCCCGCGCAGGTCGAGCGGCCTCGTGTACATGGCCACTCCCTCGCCCTCGGGCGGTCGGGGCCATTCTTCCTGCGGCCGGTCCCAGTAGAGCTCGATTCCGTTTTGGTCGGGATCGGCCAGGTACAGCGCCTCGCTGACGCCGTGGTCGGAAGCGCCGTGCAGCGGGATGCCGGCCTTGCGCAGGCGGTCGAGAGCGTCTGCGAGCGCATGCCGTGTCGGGTAGCGGATCGCGAAGTGGTAGAGCCCCGTCGCCCTCGGCGGAGGCGGCGAGCCACCCTTCGATTCCCACGTGTTGAGGCCGATGTGGTGGTGATAGCCCCCGGCCGAGATGAACGCGGCCTGGTCGCCCATGCGCGCCTGCTCCTCGAAGCCGAGCACGCCGACGTAGAACGCGAGCGCGCGGTCGATATCGGACACCTTGAGGTGGACGTGGCCGATGTCGACGCCGGGGTCGATCGAGGTCACGCAGAGAGTTTCGCAGCCGCAGGGGAGAGGCCGCGGAGCGCGAGCGTCGTTCGGCGCCGCAGCACGTCCTCGTCCCTGCAGGCCCATTCGCGCGCCCAGGCATACGCGACCTGCGCCGCGATATCGGGCGCGTCCGGGTGGAGCCGCTGAAGAAGGCTCGGATCCTCGGCCGCGCCCGCGAGCACCTCATCCGCGAGCGTTCCGTACAGGTGCGCCAGATGAAGCCGGACCGCCAGCTCGAGGTCGGGATGGGCCCTCGCGATTCGCTGCGCGGCGTCGTGCAGGTCCGCGGCGCCGGGGAGCGGTTCCGGCCGGCGCTCGAGCCGGTGCAGGCCGAGCTCGGGGCGGAGGGCCGAGAGTGCGTCGAGGGCGATTCGCCGGTACGTGGTCAGCTTTCCCCCGGCGATGGTCAGCATGCCCTTCGGGCCTCGCAGGAGGACGGTTTCGCGGCGCGCGCTCACGGTTGCGCCATGGGCCCCGGGGAGGACGCGGAGGCCTGCGAAGGTCGACCGGATCGCCTCTTGGCGCAGAAGCTCGCTGTCGAGCGCGACGGCGGCCTCGCCGAGTATCTGGTCGACGTCCTGTTCGGTCGCCGACACCTCGGCCGGGTCGCCGTCGTAGAGCGTGTCGGTCGTCCCGAGCAG
>DASXRO010000046.1:0-2641 GCA_036506555.1 Gaiellaceae bacterium | reverse complement strand
GCTCGGGTAGGTACCAGACGGCTTCGGTCTCGAAGGTGGTCTCGGGGAGCTCGAGTGCGACGAGCTCGAGCGTCGCCTGGTCGCGGATCCCCTTCTTCTGATACGCCACCACCTGCTCGGTGACGCTCACCGTGCCGAACGCGACTTCCATTCCCAAACGGCGCTCTGTGAGCTCCGCGCGCTCGATGGCCGTGGTCGTTTCCTTCTTCGGCTGCGTGTAGTAATCGCTCGTGACGGGCTCGACGAGAGCGGTGCGCGCCTCCAGGTCGAGCTCCAGCACGCGGTAGGACTCCCCTAGGTGCAGGTAGATCGCTCCTTCATGAACCGTCGAGTAGGCGCGCTCACGCTCGGCGACGCCCAGGACCGATCCGGTCGCGACATCGACCAACGAGAAAGCATCGGGGGTCGTGGAACGGAGCGAGAAGCGGGCCGCGGGATAATCGCGACCGGACCACACGTAGCCGGCCTTCGTCCGCTGGAGGTCGCCCGTCTCGACCAGGGCTTCCGCGCGCTGGAGAGCCTCCGGCCCGAGGAAGGTCGTATCGCGCTCGTCCAGGGGAGCCTCGAAGGCTGCCGAGCGAACATGGCCGTCGAGGACACGTGGGTTCGAATGGTCGAGGATCGCAGCCTCGACGCGTCGTTCCATGAGCGTTTCGGGCTCCCGCATGAAGAACTGGTCCAGCGCGTCTTCGCTCGCGACGAGCACGGCGAGGCCCTTGCTACGGCGGCCCGCGCGTCCCCATTGCTGCCGCAGGCTGGCCACCGTCCCGGGGAAGCCGACGGAGATCGCGCAGTCGAGCAGCCCGATGTCGATGCCGAGCTCGAGTGCGTCCGTCGCCGTGACCCCCAGGAGCTCGCCTTCGACGAGACGGCGTTCGATGTCGCGGCGCTGTGCCGGCGTGTAGCCGGCGCGGTAGGGGGAGAGTCGCTCCGCGAGCTCTGGCCCGACCCGCTCGGCGGCGAACCGGTGGATGAGCTCTGCCGACTTGCGGGACTTGGCGAAGCAGATGGTGCGCAGCCCGCGCTGGACGAGGTCGGCCAGCAGGCGTGAACCCTCACCCAGCGCGCTCGCACGGAGCTGGAGCTCCTCGTCGAGGACCGGCGGGTTCCAGAACGCGACAGTGCGCGCGGCGCGCGGCGCTGCGTCGTCGCCGATCACCGTCGTCTCCACTCCGAGGAGTGAGTTGGCAAGCTCGCCGGGGTTGGCGATGGTCGCGGAGGCCAGCAGGAACTGCGGCTCGGCGCCGTAGATCGCCGCGGCGCGGCGTAAGCGCCGGAGGACGTTCGCCACGTGCGAGCCGAAGACGCCCCGATAGACGTGCGCTTCGTCCACGACGACGTAGCGGAGGTTCTGGAGGACGTCTCCCCAGCGGTCATGGTGAGGGAGGACTCCTACGTGGAGCATGTCCGGGTTCGTAAGGATGACGTTCGCCCATTTGCGAATCTGCCACCGCCGCTCGGTCTCCGTGTCTCCGTCGTAGATGGCCGGCCGGAGACGGGGCACTCCATAGGAGGCGAGCGCCCTGGCCTGATCCTGCGCGAGCGCCTTTGTCGGGTAGAGGTAGAGGGCGCGCAGCTTGGGCTCGGCGGCCAAAGCGTCGAGGACCGGGAGGTTGAAGGCGAGCGTCTTGCCGCTCGCGGTGCCAGTCGCGACGACCAGGTGCTCGCCGCGGGAGGCCGACTCGAAGGCCTCCGCCTGGTGGCTGTAGAGGCCGGTGAGCCCCTGCGCCGAGAGCGCCTGCCGGACCTGAGGATCAAGCTCTTCGGGAATCGCCACGAGGCGCGCGTTGCGCGCGGGCACTTCAGTGACGTAGGCGAGCTCCTCGCCGCTGAGGAGCTCGTCCCAGGAGGCGGCGACGGTAGCCACGAAGTCCGATGCTAGCCTCAACCGGATGATCCCTCGCTGTCTCACGATCGCCACGTCGGACTCCGGCGGCGGCGCCGGCATCCAGGCCGACCTGAAGGCCTTCGCTCGCCTCGGCTGCCACGGCATGAGCGCGATCGTCGCGCTCACGGCGCAGTCCACCACCGAAGTGCGCGCCGTCCACGAGGCTCCGCCCGACTTCATCCGCGAGCAGCTAGAAGTCCTCTTCGACGACATCGGCGTCGACGCCGCCAAGACGGGGATGCTCTTCAGCGCTCCGATCATCGAGACGGTCGCTGAGTTCCTGGGAGACCATCGCGTGCCTCTCGTCGTTGATCCGGTGATGGTCGCTGCCTCGGGTGCGAAGCTGCTTCAGGACGACGCCGTCTCGGTGCTGGTCGAGCGGCTCTTTCCGCTCGCTACCGTCGTGACGCCGAACCTGCACGAGGCCTGTGTGCTCGCGGGCGTGCCGTATTCGGACGAGGCGAATCGGGAGGAGCTCGCCGAGGCCATTCACGGACTGGGGGCCCGCGCCGTGGTCGTCACCGGCGGCCACGGGACCGAGGCGGTGGACTGGCTCTTCGACGGTGAGCGTCATGTGCCGATCGCGGTCGAGCGTTACGGCGAACAGGCGACGCACGGCGCGGGCTGCACCCACTCCGCTGCCCTCACCGCGTTCCTCGCCCAGGGCGAAACGCTCGAGGAGGCCGCCCGGGGTGCCGCAAGGGTTGCCTCGGAAGCCGTTCGCTCCGGTCTGCAGGAGATCGGCTCCGGCTC
>DASXRO010000045.1:0-6181 GCA_036506555.1 Gaiellaceae bacterium | reverse complement strand
CGGGAGCGTCCTCGTCCGGACGACCCCCGCTCCCCACCGCAGCAGATGAGCGAGCTGGTGCGGCAGCGGCCGGGCCTCGAGGCCGAGATACTGCTTGAACGGGTGCGGCCGGTTTTCCCAGTCGAGCAGGTGCGCCGATCGGCGCACGCTTTCGACCGAGTGCTTGGTGCGCTCGTGGTACTCCCAGGCCGCTGCCGGATCCCAGTTCGTCGGCCAGATGTATCAGACGGGCGAGCCGCAGGTGCTCAGCCGGCGAACGCGGGCTGGGCGAGCCCCGGAGGGCCGGGCGCGCGCGGAAAAGCCCGCAGGCGTGCGGCTGCGCGGGCGGCTGCTGGGGCGAGAGCGACTCGGACGCCGCGGTGATGGAGAGGTCGCAAAGGTTGGGCGCGCCGAAGCTGCCAGCTCATGACGAGGCCGACCGGAGGCTCGACGACGGGCGTCGAGGCGACCGTCAGGCGCGAAGCGGACAGCCCCGCCCTCCCGTTGGCGCTCCTCGTGCCAGTCCGGCCCCTCACCGAGGGCGGCGCGAGCGTCGAGCACGAGCTCCGCCTCGAGCCGCCCGCCCCACCGTCATCCGCGGCCGCCTACAGCTGCTCGAGCCGCTCCCGCAGCCGGTCGACGTCGGCGCGGCGGCCGGTGTAGAGCTCGCAGCGGAAGCGAACGTGCAGGCCGCTCCGGCGGCCGACGTCGGCCATGAACGCGTCGCAGGTCGCGAGCCGGCAGCGAGGGAGCGCAAGCGCGAGCGCCGCTCGGGAAAGTCGCGCTCGAGGAGTACGGCGAGACGACGCTCGAGTCGCCGCTCACGAGCGCCAGGCCGGTCGGGCAGCTGGAGCCCTCGCGAGAGCACGCGCTGGAGCTCGAGCAGCCGCAGGTCGGGGCCGAGCGGCCGACTCGATCCGGTGGGCCTCGGTCTCGGGGACGGCGACCGCTCCGCGGGCGACCGCCGCTCTGAGCGCTGGCTCGAGCTCCCGGAAGCCGGGCTTCCGCTGACCATGCCGCTCAGGTAGTTCTGGTCGAGGTAGAGGAGGAGAGGCAACGGCGCCGCCCCAGCGAAGCGGGTCGAGCCGGCCTTGGGGGCGCGTACGGCGCGCAGACTCGGCCACGCTGCCGGGCGGCAGACCCCGGAGCTCATCGGCCCGGGCGCCGCCTGACCGCCAGCCAGGGCGATCGAGTTTGCGCACTGTAGGTGGCTTCCGGCGGCGGCCTCTCGTCGATCACGAGGCCATCTTCGCCGACGTACACTGGCGCGATGGAGGCACAGACGCTCGCTTGCCGCATCGGGGCCGGTCTGTCGACCTCGGAGTCGGCCTGGGAGGCCGCCAGGGAGGCGGCGCGCGAGGCGCGAGGCGGAGCCGTGGGCGGGGCCGAGGTCGATCTCGCGTTCCTCTTCCTCTCGCCGGCGCACCTGGTCGAGGCCGAGGCGGCCGCCGAGGCCGTACGTGAGGAGCTCGCGCCTCGGCACCTGCTCGGCTGCGTCGCCGAGGGAGTGGTCGCGCGTGTCAGGGAGCTCGAGGAGGGTCCCGCGGTGGCCGTCTGGGCGGGTGCGCTGCCAGGCGCGGAGGTCGAGTGCTTCCACGTTGCGGCCGTGCCGACGGACGGCGGGATCGCCGTGGCGGGCTTTCCCGAGCTCGACGATCCGGGGCTCGTCGCGCTACTTGTCGATCCCTTCACGTTCCCGACCGGGCCGTTCCTGACGAGGCTCAACGAGACGCACGAGCGGATCCCGTTGGTCGGCGGGGTCGCGGCTGGCGGGCGGAGGCCGGGCGCGCAGGCGCTCATCCTGGACGACGCGGTGCACGCCGAGGGCGCCGTCGCCGCCGTCGTCTCGGGCCTGCCGGTCCTCACCGTCGTCTCGCAAGGCTGCCAGCCGATCGGACGCGAGGCCGTGATCACGCGCTGCGAGGGCAACGTCGTCTACGAGCTCGCCGGAAGGCCGGCGCTCGAGCGCCTACGCAGCGAGATCGCCGCCCTCTCCTCCGAGGAGCAGGCACTCGCCGCCCGCGGGCTCCTCGCCGGGCTCGTGATCGACGAGAACCGGCCCCAGTACGAGACGGGCGACTTCCTCATGCGCGGTCTCCTCGGCGCCGACGAGGCGACCGGCGCGCTCGCGCTCGGCGACACGGTGCGGACCGGCCAGACCCTGCGCTTCTTCGTCCGCGACGCGGCCTCGGCGGATGCAGATCTCCGGCAGGCGCTGGCCGACGCGCCCCGCCGCGCGAGGCCGGCCGGGGCGCTGCTCTTCACCTGCAACGGGCGCGGGACGAACATGTTCCCCGAGCCGGACCACGACGCGCGCGTCGTCGCTGAGGCGCTCGGGACACAGGCCCTCGCCGGCTTCTTCTGCGGCGGCGAGATCGGCCCGGTCGGCGGCAAGGCCTTCCTGCATGGGTTCACGGCCACCCTGGCCGTCTTCCTCGAGCCCTGAGGCTCGGACGACGGAGAGCGCGACCAGCGCTCGCGCGCGGTCCGTGAATGAATTGCGCTACCGGAGCACGTTCCAAGAAACTCCTCACCGCTGAGAGGTGCGATGGAGAAATGGGCACGGCCCGAACTACCGATCGCGTGCGGACCTCTCTCGGCTAGGTCTCTTCCGCCAGCAGTAATTCTTGCCGTCTGCGCCGCCACTCGATGACGGCGAGCCGGTGCCCGCGCTGGATTCCAGTCTCGGGGTCAAGGTGGAAGGCACCGAAGAAGGTGGTCGTCCGCAGTCTTCGAGCCGACGAGAGGGGGTCGTCGGGGTCGAGCTCGAGGCAGCGCTCCGCGACGAGCGCGGCGGCGTAGGCCTGGGCACCGACGTAGTCGATGTCCGGGTGCCGGCTCCCGCGGCCGTCGGACATCACCTCAGTCGAGCTCGGCCCCAGTTCGGGGGAAGAGCCGAGCTCGGGGTGCCACTGAACCGGGGCGAGAAAGCCCTCGGGATCGCCGCCGAGGAGCTCCGGGAAGGCGGAAAGGCCCGGTGAGACCCCGGCGCAAAGCACCCCGGGGAGGAGGCGGCCGAGCTCTCGGAAGAGCTCGACCTCCCGGTTGGCAGGTCCGCAGGCGAGGATCGCGTCGGGCGCCGCGTCGGCGACGCGCTCGGGTGGGTCGGCGAGGCCGAACGCCCCGGCCAAGCGGAGGTTGAGCCGGTCTGCCTCCCGCTCGAAGCCGTCACGCGCGAAGCGGCCGAAAGGACCGCGAGCGGTGGCCAGAGCGACCGCCGCGCCGGGGCGAAGCTTGGCCACGGCGCGCCCGAGGGCGACGAGGTAGCGGCTCGCGGGCGTTGGGAGCGAGATGACGCCCGAGAGGCGCTGGACGTCGTCCGCCGCGGCGCCGTGGTTCCAGACGACCGAAGACGGGTGTGCCTTTGCCAGCGCCCTGGTCGAGTCGCCCCCGTATGGAGGGAGGACAAGGCGACACCCGTGGGCGAGAAGCTGCTGGAAGAGCTCGACCGCGCGCGCGGGCTCGCTTCTGTCGTCCTCGACGAGAAGCCGGGCCCCGGCCCGCCGCGCCCACAGCTCGGCCCCGATCCGCATCTGGGCGCCCTGCAGTGCGTAGCGGCCTGTCAGCGGCACCACGGCCCCCGTCAGCGTCTCCACCCTCGTCATTCTCGCTGGAGTGATCATTCGCCGAGAGAGCCCGGATGGCAGCTCGGTCGACCCGGCCGCGCCTTCGCGGCGTACGGCCCCTAGCGATCGAGCGTCTAGCTCCGGGCAAGCCCGAAGGCGCTGCCCTCGGAGTCCCGGCAGAGCGCCCACCGCTCGCCCGGGGTGGACGACCTTGCCGCCCAGCGCCTCGACGCGGGCGAGCGCGTTCCGCGTTGTCTGCGGGAAACCCGACGAGCGAGTGTTCGGCCATGCCGGCAGATCGTGGCGCCCTGGCGACATCCGCCTCGCCGCCGATCATGAATCTCGGCGGGATGGTCGATCTCGAGGCCGTACACTCGGGAGCAATGACGGTATCGACGGAGGCTCCCGCTCCGTCCGCGGCACCGGCGAGCCCGCTCGACGATGTGCTGCGTCGAGTAAACCGCATGCGCACGGCGCACGGCGCCGACCCGCTCTACGAGCTCCCGGCCGCCTGCACGGCGTGGGAGGGAGGCGGATGCGTACTCGAGCGTGCGCTCGAGGACCTCGGCGTCCTCATCGTCGACTACGAGCGGGCGTACGGCCGGCACATCGAGTTCAAGCACGGCCTCGGTGACTTCGCCCGCGACTTCGACGCAGGCCGCTACCCGGAGCTTTTCGCCTGCCGGTGAGCGAGCTCCTTGTCGCGACGGGCGACGCTCTCGCGGCGCACCGTCGTGCCTCAACTCGTGCCCGCCTCAGCTGGCGCGGGTCCTCCAGATTGCCCACAGCAGTGCGGCGCAGACAGTCGTGGGGTCCCGCCGGCTTCGGGCGGGCGAAGCCGAAGCGCTCCTCCGCGACCCAGCCGAACTGATCGCCTCGCGTCCGTCGCGGACTATCGAGAAGGCGACAGTCCCTTCACGACACGAAGCGCGGCGCTGGCGGCCGCCTTCTGCCCCGGACGGTCGCTGGCAGGCACAGGCGATTGCTCGCCCGTGGTCGGAGTCGGTCTTGATCAGCTCCCTTCCGCTCCGCCGGGGCCTGCGCGACCTTGGCTAGCGAGCGGCCGCGCGTGCCTTCAAGGTCCCAACGAAAGCGCCGCAGCTGCTGAGGTCGCTGTCGATCAGCTTGACGGGGACGCCGTAGGCAGAAAGCGCGGCAGCGAGATCACCCAACTGCGGAAGTGCCTCGCCGCTTTCGCTTCGTGTCGGGAGGTAGATCCGCTCGGGATAGGCATGCGAGGCACGCCAGCCCTGCTTGCACTCGACGACCGAGCCCCAAAGGGAGACGCGGCCGATCGCACGGTGAAGGAGCGGCCAGCGCAGCGGCTCGTCTCGCCACAGGTCGTTGGTGAGGTAGGTGGTCGCATGCTCGGCGTCTCGTGCCCCGTAGATCCCGCAGCGACACTCCTCGGTGGGAGCAGGGTGCTCCGAGGGCTTCTTGCGCCAGACGCGCGGGAAGCAGAAGACGCGCCGCTGGCAGCTCGCCACCAGCTCGCACCGAGGCACCCAGACGTTCTTGTAGACGAGGCTCGAAAGACGGATCTCCTCCTCATCGGCAACGACGAACCACGCTCGCCAGGCGATGATCGCCTCGACGTAATCGGGAGCCCTCACCCAGGCTCGACCCTTTCGGGCTCGGCCGGTTCCCGCTCCGGAGCTTCGGCCGGCGTTTCCGGGAGTTGGCGCGGGACGGGATCTTCGAGCGGCTCGACCGTGTACGTGCGCTCCGGCTCGCCGATGTCCACTACGCCGTCGCTCCTCGTGGATCCACGGTAGCACGCAGCGCAAGAAGGCCTTCACGGAACTCAATGAGGCTGCGCATTCCCCGGCGGACACGCTCTCTTCGAGGCTGTGGGGTGCCACAACTCGGTTCGGCATGATGGGTCAGAGTTTTGGCACCCCACACGATCTGAGTTTTGGCACCCCACAGGAGTTTCTGAACCTCACGAGCCGAGCGGATCGTTGCTTTAGGTAACCGTAACTGATCGCATCGGAGGCAAACACTAGCATTTGACCGACGGTACACAACCGGCTAGACTGGGGCCATGATGCAGACGCTGGCCGAGGTGACTATGGCCGAGGTGACCAAAGAGGCGCGCGTGCGCGCGCGTCTCTCCATGCGGGGGCTGGCCCGGCGGAGCGGCCTCTCGGCTGCGCAGATCAGCCGGATCGAGGCGGGCGAGGTCGAGCGGCCCGTTGCTGAGACCCTCGTAAAGCTCGCCAAAGCCCTCGATCGGGACGCGAAGCTCCTTCTTGTTTTCGCCGGACACATCAGGGGAGCCAGGGCACGGCAGCTCCTGCGAGAGGCGATCGAGGCCCTGCCCGAGCCGGGCAGAGCTGAGCACGCTGATGCACTCGCGCGACTCGAGGGCGAGGATGAGCGCGAGCGTCGGCTCCGGGAAGAGCTCGCCGAGGCTGAGAGGGCGCTAACAAAGGCTCAGCAGGATCTGGGCGAGGCCCGCTTCGAGGGCGAGCGGGTGGCAGCCGAGCCGCTGGGCGAAGCGCACGAGCGGTTGCGCGAGGTCGGGATGCTTGCCCAACGCGGCGCTGTCGAGGTCGCTGAGAAGCGCCGGGAGTTTGAGCAGCTAGATGATGCTCAGAGCGAGGAGGTCTGTGCCCTCGCCGGCCGCCTCTTCC
>DASXRO010000044.1:0-2397 GCA_036506555.1 Gaiellaceae bacterium | reverse complement strand
TGCACCTCGAAGGCCTTGTCGTAGTCGTTCCCGCAGACCTCGCAGACCGCCATGAGGACGCTCCTTGTCGCTCCAGTTGGTATCCCCGCGGAGCGGCCGCCCAAACGCCGACCGCTCGAGCTTCAGTTCCCGAGCGGATTCGGCTGCTCGCTGGGGTCAGCTGTCGCGGCGCCGTCCGGCGGCGAGCGTCTCCATCGCTTCGCGGTCGATCTGGTCGGGCGCGATCACGGCGACGCGGGCGGGCGTACACGCCCGCAGGGTCGCAGTCCGTCGGCCCTCGCCGACGATGGCGCCCTCGCCGAGGATCGCACCCGGCCCGACTTGCGCGATCTCCTCGCCGTCCACCACCGCGGCGAGCACGCCGTCGAGCAGCAGGTAGAGCTCATCGGCGGGCTCGTCCTGCTCGACGAGCCTCTCGTCCTGTCGCAGCTTGCGTCGCGGCAGCTTGGCTCCGCTCTCCAGAAGGTCGCGTGAGAGCTGGCGCTCGAGTGCGCTCTCGGCCTGGGCCACGAACGGCTCGGAATCCTCGTCGCCCCAGGGCGTGTGCTCCCCGTGGGCCTCCCGGTACCAGGTCTTGAAGTCGATCGTTCCTGCCTTCTGGACGAGGCTGCCCTCGCTGTCGTAGATCCAGTGGCGGGGAAACGGGCTCGCTCCCACGAGCTCATGGTCGGAGGAGCCGTCGGCCCGAATCGTGAGCGCGAGCGTCGTCCACGCCGTCGCCGAGTTGACCCTGAGGAACGGACGGCCCTTCACCCTCCGCGGTGCCGGGAAGCCGGCGCGGCCACCCACGGTCTGGACGAAGCGCGCTTCCCCGTCACGAATCTCGGGCTCTGGCTGCAAGGTCTCGAACGCAACTCCTTGGAACACAAGGTCCTTGGGCCCGAGACGGAAGGTCGTCGTGCCGACGAGCCCGCGGCCTTCGTGGCCGTAACCGACGATCTTGCCGTCCTCGACCTCGATCCAGGCCTTGAGCTCATTCGCCTCACGGAAGCGATCTGCCTCGCGCAGCCGCTCGAGGTCGCCCTCCTCGAGCCGATCCGGCGGCGGCTCGTCGTAATGGCCGATGCCGAGCTCGAACGGGATCTTGGGCATGCCCTCGATGGCTTCCGAAGGAATCCAGGAGATGGCAGTGACCGAAGACTCGATACGCATGTGACCTCCCTCGTCGTCGGGGCTACGCTAGACGAAAGGGGCAGGGACCTTCAACTCGCCGCGCGCAGCGTGCGAAGGACAGCAGGAATCACCTGTCCGGGCCGCAGGTGTGCGCCGACGTGGTCGGCGTCTTCGATCGCGATGAACTCTGCGTTCGGGATCTCGTTCGCAGCCCTCTGCGCCTGCTCGTAGAAGTCGGCGTCGGCGACGCCGATGTGGATTAGGCATCTCACCTGCCAGACCCGCAGGTCGGACGAGATCGGGCCTTCGGCCAGCATCGTGCTCGACGCCGCTTCAATCGCGGCCGGGTCATTGTCCAGGTAGCGCCGCTCGCACCTCCGGTGGGAACCGGGCGCCGGCAACCGTCTCCAGCGCCTGGACGAAAGGCTCCAGGCTGTCTTCTCGGCGGGACGCGGTCAGGGCTTCCGGGAGGACCCGAGCGAGCGGTCCTTCGGGGCTGACCGCATATGGCTGATGCCCGCCGATCACGAGCGAGAGCGCGCGTTCGGGCGCGTGCTCGCCGATCCCGTAGCCGAGCCTGCCTCCGTAGGAGGCGCCGATGAAGTGAGCGCGCTCGATACCGCGCTCCTCGAGAACCGCGACCGCGTCCGCGACGCGAAGGGGCATCGCGTATGCCTCGGGGTCCTGCGGCTTGTCGCTCCTCCCGACACCGCGATGGTCGGCGTAGACCCGACGAAACTCGTCTCGCGGCAACGCCCTCGCAATGTGCGAGTCTCGCACCAATTCAACCGAATCCAGGAGCCCGCCGTGGAAGACGACCGCTGCTCCGTCTCCTCCGTCGTCCTCAAAGTAGATCCGGCGTCCGTCCCGCGGGTTCGTCGCGTAGGGCATGGGCGCCCTACCTAGGCACTGAGCTCTTCGGAGCGGACGCGCACCGTCGGGCCGAGATCGGCGTCCCGCGCAACGAGGCGCGCGTAGCTCCCGCCCAGTGCGAGCAGCTCGTCGTGGGTGCCGCGCTCGACGATTCGGCCTTGCTCGAGCACGATGATCTGATCGGCGTCGCGGATCGTCGAGAGCCGGTGGGCGATCGCGATCGTGGTGCGTTCCTCGGCGAGGCTGTCGAGAGCCTCCTGCACGGCGCGTTCGGTCTGCGTGTCGAGGGCGCTCGTCGCTTCGTCGAGAACGAGCACCGGCGGGTTGCGCAGAATCGTCCGTGCGATCGCCATGCGTTGCTTCTCGCCGCCCGAGAAGCGGTAGCCGCGCTCGCCGACGATCGTGTCGTAC
>DASXRO010000043.1:0-16297 GCA_036506555.1 Gaiellaceae bacterium | reverse complement strand
CGGGGCTGGCTAAGCGGCGTCGGCGAGGTAGAGGAAGAACTCACGGTTTCCTTTCGGTCCGGGGAGGCCGGAATCGACGACTGCTTCGAGTCGCGCTCCCCACTCTGGCACCTGCGCGGCGACCTCGTCGAGCACCCGCCGTCGCACCTCCGGATCGCGCACGACGCCGCCCTTGCCCACGTTTGCCGGGCCGGCCTCGAACTGGGGCTTCACGAGCGCGAGCGCACGCCAGCCGGGCGCTGCGCAGGCCAGCGCCCCTGGGAGAGCCTTGGCGAGCGAGATGAACGAAACGTCTGCGGTGACGAACGTCGGATGGAAGGGGAGCGCGGCGCAGTCGAGGGTGCGCACGTTCGTCCGCTCGAGAACGGTCACGCGCGGGTCCTCCCGGACGCGCGGATGCAGCTGTCCGTGGCCGACGTCGAGCGCGATCACGCGCGCCGCGCCGGCTTGGAGGAGGCAGTCGGTGAAGCCGCCCGTCGATGCGCCGACATCGAGGCAGTCCTCGCCCGCGACGTCGACGTCGAGCTCGGAGAGAGCGTGCGCGAGCTTCTCGCCGCCGCGCGAGACGAAGCGCGGGCCGGCCTCGACCTCGAGCTCGGCCGCCTCGTCGACCTGCTCCCCCGCCTTGCTGTGTCCCTTCACCCGCCCCGCGAGAACGAGCGCCTGCGCCTGCGAGCGGGTCGCGGCCAGGCCGCGCTCGACGAGCAGCACGTCCAGCCGTTTCTTTGGCACGGCCAGAGCGTACCGCGTTATGCGCGCCGTTCCCTGATGGCAGAAACGAGCTCGGCCAGCACCGACGTGTCCGCCGGAAGCGCCTCGAGGCGCTCGCTCACGCGGCTGCGAGCCTCGTCGGCGAGCTCCCGGGCGCGCTCGAGCCCGTACAGGGAGACGTAGGTGACCTTGCCGGCAGCCTCGTCCTTGCCGGGCGTCTTGCCGAGCTCGGCCGCCGTCCCCGTCGCGTCGAGGATGTCGTCCACGATCTGGAACAGGAGGCCGACCTCTTTTCCGAACGCGGCCCAAGGGCCGCGTTCGGAGGGGGGCAGGCCGACAACAGCCGTTGCGCACGTCACACAAGCCTTTAGGAGGCGTCCTGTCTTGAGATCGTGAAGCTCGGCGAGCCGTTCGGCGCCGAGCTCCCCGTTGGTGGTCACGTCGACGTACTGCCCTCCGATCATCCCCAGCGTGGCAAGCGCCAGCTCGCGGGCGGCGTCCGGGCCGGGATAGCTGAGCACGAGGCGAAACGCCTCGGTGAGGAGCGCGTCGCCGGCGAGGATCGCGACGCCCTCGCCGAAGCGGACGTGCGCGCTCGGCTGCCCGCGCCTGAGATCGTCGTCATCGAGAGCCGGAAGGTCGTCGTGGACGAGACTGAACGTATGCACGAGCTCGAGCGAGCAGGCGGCGGGGAGAAGCTCGCCCGGCTCCCGGCCCAAAGCCTCTCCGGTCGCGAGGCAGAGGACGGGACGAATGCGCTTTCCGCCGCCGAGCAGGGAGTAGCGGAGCGCCTGCTCGAGCTCGCCCAGCTCGGCCGCGAACGGAAGCCGGCCGAGCTCGCCCTCGACGAGCGCCCGGAGCTCTTCGACCGATGTCATGCGCCTTCCTCACGGCGCGCTCGCTCGATCTCGGTCTGCACCTCCTTGGCCACCTCGGCGAGCTCGCGCAGGACCTCGACCGCCTGCTCGGGGTCCTCGGTCCGCTCGAGCCGCGCGCGCGATTCCTCGAGGCGCTTCAGGAGCTCCTCGAGGCGGGCGACGGGATCCGGACCCGTCTCGCTCATCTCGCCGCCTCACGCGCGACGCGGCCGAGAATGCCGTTCACGAGCTTGCCCGCGTCCTCGGAGGAGTAGCGCTTGGCCAGGGAGACCGCTTCGTCGATCGCGGCCTCGAGCGGGACCTCGCCGCGCTCCAGCTCCCAGAGCGCGATGCGAAGGACGTTGCGCTCGAGCGCTCCGAGCCGGTCGGCGCTCCACTCGGTCGAGGCGTCGTTGATCCGCGCGTCGAGCTCCGAGGCCTCGGCGGCCACGCCGTCGGCGAGCTCCTGCGCGTAGGGGTCGAGCTCCCCTTCGTGGAGGGACGCGAGCGGCTTCCCCGTGACGTCCCACTGGTAGAGGACGAAGAGGGCGTCGCGACGCGCCGTCTTGCGGCTCACGCCGCTCCCTCGAGTGCCGGGAGGGTCACGTCGCCGAGAAAGGCGGTCGTGTAGCGGCCGCTCGTGAACTCCTCGCTCTCCAAGATGTCGATCGCCAGCCCGCGGGTCGTCGGAACGCCGTCCAGCTCCAATTCTGACAGCGCGCGGCGCGCCCGGGCGATCGCCCTGGGCCGATCCTCGTCCCAGACGACCACCTTGGCGAGCAGCGAGTCGTAGTGGGGCGGCACCGTGTAGCCCTCGAAGACGTGTGTGTCGACGCGCACCCCGGGGCCGAGCGGAGGCCGGAAGCGGGTGATCGTTCCGGGCGAGGGGAGAAATCCGCGGGTGGGATCCTCCGCGTTGATGCGAAACTCGATCGCGTGCCCGCGGATAGGCGCGTGGCCCTCGAGCGGTAGTCCGTCTCCTGCGGCAACGGCGAGCTGAGCCCGGACGAGGTCGATTCCCGTCACCAGCTCGGTGACCGGGTGCTCGACCTGGAGCCGCGTGTTCATCTCGATGAAGTAGAAACGGCCGTCGCCGTCGAGCAGGAACTCGATGGTTCCCGCGCCTCGGTAGCGGAGCGTGGCGCAGGCGCGGCGGGCGGCGTCCTCCATCTCGCCGCGCAGGTCCTCGGAGACGGCCGGCGAGGGCGCCTCCTCGACGAGCTTCTGGTGGCGCCGCTGAATCGAGCAGTCCCGCTCTCCGAGGGTGAGCACGCCGCTCTCCCCGTCCCCGAGCACCTGAATCTCCACGTGGCGGGCGCGGACGAGCGCCTTCTCGACGTAGAGCGAGCCGTTGGAAAAGGCGGCCTGCGCCTCGGAGGAGGCCGTCTGGTATGCGGCCTCGAGGTCCTCGGCGGACTCGACGAGGCGCATGCCGCGCCCGCCGCCGCCGGCAGCAGCCTTGAGCAGGACCGGGAAGCCAAGGTCGTCGGCCAGGGCCTTTGCATCTTCGAGGCGAGCGGCCCCGTTTGAGCCGGGGACGAGCGGCAGGCCGGCGGCGGCGACGGCCGCCTTGGCCGCGAGCTTGTCCCCCATGGTCTCGATCGTCTCGGGGCGCGGGCCGATGAACACGAGGTCGTTGTCCTCGCAGGCGACGGCGAAGGCGGCGTTCTCGGCGAGGAAGCCCCAGCCGGGGTGGATCGCGTCGGATTCCGTCGTCGTGGCGGCGGCGATGAGCGACGGGATGTTGAGGTAGCTCTCCGCGGGCGACGGAGGGCCGATGTGGACGGCGCGGTCGGCGAGTTGGACGTGGAGGGCGTCGCGGTCGGCGGTCGAGTAGACCGCCACCGTCTCGACTCCGAGTTCGCGGCAGGCGCGGATGATGCGCACCGCCACCTCGCCGCGGTTGGCGATCAGGAGGCGGCCGAACACCGGCACACCTTTGTCACCCTGCACGACACACACGGCAGATCGTCCGAAGTACGCTCGAAGCGGAGGGAGGTGCGCGGCGGCCCCGGACGCAACCTGTCTCTCCCGGCCACGCTAGAGCGCGTCGAGCGGGCGCCCGTTGAGCGGCTCGAGCTCGAAGAGGAGCTGTCCGTACTCGACCGCCTGCGCGTTCTCGACGCAGATCCGGCGCACGACCGCCTCGACCTCGGCCTTGACCTCGTTCATCAGCTTCATCGCCTCGAGGATGCAGAGAGTCTGCCCGGGCGCGACTGGATCCCCCTCCTGCACGAATGGATCGGCGCCGGGCTCAGGAGCGCGGAAGAACGTGCCGACCATCGGCGACTCGATGCGGATGACGTCGTCCCGCGGCAGCACCGGAGAGGGCTCCGGCTCCTCGGACGATCCCGGAGTCGGCACGATGCCGAGCGACTCCGCCGCACCCTCGTCGCTTCGGCGAATCGTGACGCGCGTCTCCCCTTCCTCGATCGTCACCTCGCCGATCCCGGTCTCCTGGACGATGCGGATGATCTCTCGGATCCGCTCCGCCTCGCGGCGCTCGAGGCCTGCGCCCGCCAGCGACTCGGGCTCGGCGCCTCGGCTGCGGATCGAGCGCAGGAGCGGCTCCGCCTCCTCGCCGAAGAGCGCCAGTAAGAGCAGCTCCTCCTCGCTCGACGCCAGGCCGCCCGCCTCCTCGCGCAACTCGTCGATCTCCTGCGGCGGCTCGTCGGGGCGCGGAGACCCGTCTCCGAGGAGCTGGACGGCGCGCTTCACGACGGGATCGATCTGGCTCGGCGGGGAGCCGTAGCGGCCCTCGACGAGGTCGCGCAGCTCGTCGACGACGAAGTTCCAGCGCTGCGCCGAGAGAACGTGGAGCAGCGCCTGCGAACCGAGAATCTGCCCGATAGGCGAAGCGAGCGGCGGCCAGCCGGACTCCCGCCTGATCTCGTTCAGCTCCTCGAGGACGTCGTCGAGGCGATCGGCGGCGCCGTGCGCGCGCAGCTGATGGTCGAGCTCCGCGACCAGCCCTGCCGGAACTCGATGCTCGGCCGCGCGCACGGCGACCCGTGGCGAGAGCGGCGGCACCGGCTCGTCCCCCAGCGCCCCGTCGACGAGCTCCGATCCGCGCCAGAGCGTGTCGACGTGGACGCCGGTGTCGAGGCCCAGCCCCGCCAGGGACTCCGTCAGCGCCTCGGCCGCGACGCGATGGAGCGAGAGAGCGACGGGATAGAGGGCGCACGCGATCAGGGCGGCGCCTGCCCGGGCGGCCTCGAGCGACGCGGCGAGTGCCGCGCCGCCGGAACCCTGGCAATGGAGGCCGACCGGCAGGCGGCTCGCCTCCCCGATTCGCTCGACAAGCTCTTTGGCCCGCGCCGGATCGAGCGAGCCGGCGGGATCGTGCACGAGGATCCGGGAGGCTCCCAGCTCCCCCAGGTTCTGCGCACGCTCGACCAGTACCTCGGTCTCGCCGCTCAAGCCTGGGCTGTGGACGAGGCCGACGGCGAGCTCCTTGCCCGCCGCGCGGATGGCCTCGGCCGCCTCCTGAAGGTTGGTCAGGTCGTTGAGGGGGTCGTGGAGGCGGAAGACGTCGATGCCGCTCGCGGCAGCGCTTTCGACGAAGCGGCGGACGAGATCGCGCGAGAGCGGCCGCGAGCCGACGAGAAAACGACCGCGGAGCGCGATGCCGAGGGGCGTCGAGCAGCGCGCCCGGATGGCGCGAATCCGCTCCCACGGGCTCTCGACCCCGCGCCGCACAGCCGAGTCGAAGCAACCGCCGCCGGAGACCTCGAGGTAGGCGAAACCCGCTTTGTCGAGCAGTCCCGCGAGCTCGAGCACCCGCGAGCCCTGCATGCGCGCGGCAAGCGGCTCCTGCGAGAGGAGGCGGATGGTCGTGTCGACGAGCTCGGGCATGGGGATGCGGCTAGGCCCGCGAGATGTAGCGCCGCTCGCGCGTGTCGACCTTGATCCGGTCGCCGACGTTGACGAAGAGCGGCACGTGGACGACGGCGCCGGTCTCCAGCTTTGCCGGCTTCGTCACGTTGGAGACGGTGTCGCCCTTCACGCCCGGCTCAGTCTCGACGACGGAGAGCTCCACCGCCGCCGGCAGGTCGACCCCCGCCGGGCGCCCATCGACCATGAGGAGCATGACCGAGCTCGACGGCTGCATGAACGGAAGCTCGTCCTCGAGCTCCCCATGCGGCAACGAGATCTGTTCGTAGTTCCCGGTGTCCATGAAGACGACCTCGTCGCCCGCGTCGTAGAGGTACTGCACGCTCTTCGTCTCCGTGTGGACGCGAGGCATCTTCTCCCCCGCGCGGAACGTGCGGTCGACGACGGCGCCCGAGTTGAGATTCTTCAGCCGCGTCCGCACGAAGGCGCCGCCCTTCCCAGGCTTCACGTGCTGGAACTCGAGGATGCGCCAGACCTGCCCGTCGAGCTCGACGTGCATTCCGTTTCGGAACTGGTTCGTGGAGACCGTTTCGGCCAAGGCGCAGCGATTTTAGTCGAGGGTCACCAGATCCTTGGTGAACGGCGTGAGCACCTCGGCGCCGTTCTCTCCCACGATCACCAGGTCCTCGATGCGAACGCCCCCACGCCCGGCGAGATAGACGCCGGGCTCGACCGTCACCACGTTGCCCGCCTCGAGCACCCCTTCCGCGGTCGGACGCATGACGGGAAGCTCGTGCACCTCGAGCCCGACCCCGTGGCCGAGCCCGTGGAGGACCTCGAACCCGCCCTCCAAGACCTCGCGTCTCGCGATCTCGTCGAGCCCGCGGGCCACCGCGCCGGCGCGAACTCCCGCCAGCGCCGCCTCCTGCCCGGCCCGGCACACGGCGTAGGCCCGCTGGAGCTCCTCGGAAAGCGGGCCCGTGGCGAAGGTGCGCGTGCAATCGGAGCAGTACCCGTCGACCTTCGCGCCCGCGTCGACGACAACGGTTTCTCCGGGGCCGATGCGCCGGTCGCCGGTGTGATGATGCGGGAAGGCCGCGTTCGGCCCGCTCGCCACCGTGACGTCGAAGGCGAGGTCGTCGGCGCCCTCTTCGCGTAGCGTCCGCTCGAGCCACCAGCCAACGTCCTTCTCGGTCCGCCCGACCAGGCTCTCGGCGGCGAGGCGCTGGTAGCCCTCGTTGAGAATGCGCGCCGCGCGGCGGATCTCCTCCAGCTCCGACGACTCCTTCACCGCACGGAGCCGCTGGATGACCCCCGAGGTCGGCACGAGCTCGAGGCCGGCGGCCGTGAGCACCTCGTACCTTCCGTAGGTGATGTGATCGGCCTCGAAGGCGACGGGCTCCTCGGCGATCTCCGGCAGCTTCTGTGCGGCGCCCGGAGCGAACTCCCGGTCGACGAGAATCGCCTCGACGCCGCTCACGCCCCGCGCAGCCTCGATGTAGCGCCCGTCGGTGAGGAGCAAGACCTCCTCGCGTTTCACGAGCACGAATGCATTCGAGCTCTCGAAGCCCGTCACATAGCGAACGTTGACCGGGTTCGAGACGAGGAACGATGCGGCCTCGAGACGTTCGAGCTCAACGCGCAGGCGGTCGCTGCGGCTCGTCATTTCGAGCCCTGGGTGAGAAACACGAGCGCCTCGCGATAGCCCTCCGGCCCCTTGCCGATGACTCGCTTCGTGACGACGTCGGCGATGACGGAGACACGGCGCCATTCCTCCCGCTTCTCGATGTCCGAGAGATGCACCTCGACGACGGGCACGGTGAAGATCTCGAGGGCATCGCGGATGGCATAGCTGTAGTGCGTCCAGGCGCCCGGGTTGACGATGACGCCGTCCGCCGAGCGGCGCGCGTCATGGCACCAGTCGATGAACTGCCCCTCGCTGTTCGTCTGCAGGCAGCGGACGGAGCAGCCGAGCTCGCGCCCCCAGGCGTAGATCTGCGTCTCGAGCTCGGCGATCCCCATGACCCCGTAGAGCGCCGGGTCACGATCGCCGATCGCGTTCAGATTCGCTCCGTTCAGGACGACGACCTGCACGGCGGCGAGTCTACTGGCGGATCAGAGCGTTCAACGCGGCGCGCGCGTCACTGTCGGGGACGGTCGTGACGACGGGCTTTCCCGGCCCTTCGAGGAGGACGAAGACGCCCTCGCCCTTCTTGTCGCGCTTGAGCGCGGCCCAGGCCGCATCGGCGTCCGCGGGCGCCGGTTGTGGCCGAAGGAGGTCTTCGACGACCTCCGTCGGCCGGCCCGAAAGGCGCAGGGCCGCGAGGAGGCCGAGCGCGACCGCGTCGCCGTGGCGGACGGTGAAGCCGGATCCCGCTTCGAGCGCATGGGCGAAGGTGTGCCCCAGATTGAGGATCGCGCGGCGGCCCTCGCGCTCGTAGGGATCCGAAAGGACAACACCCGCCTTGAAGGCCGCGCAGGCGCGGATCATCTCCTCCTCGGGCAGGCTCCAGACGTCCGAGCCCGCCAGGAGCCCTGTCTTGACTACCTCAGCCATGCCTGCGCGCCCCTCTTCGTCGGGAAGCGTGGCGAGGACCTCGGGATCGATGACGACGGCCTCGGGGAAGTGGAACGCTCCGACGAGGTTCTTGCCATGGCCGAGGTTGATCCCGGTCTTGCCGCCGATGGCCGCGTCCACCTGCCCCACGAGGGTTGTCGGCACCGCGATCCAGGCAACGCCGCGGAGGTAGGTCGCCGCGACGAAACCTGCAACGTCGGTCGTCGAGCCCCCGCCAAAACCGACGATGGTGCCGTCGCGCCCGAGCTGGAGCTCCTCGAGCAGGCGCTCCACGACTCCCAGCGTCTTCGCCTGCTCGCCGGGGGGTAGCGTGAGGGTTGCGCCGTCGAGCTCGAAGGGGTGAAGCTCGAGCACCCGCTCGTCGGCGACGAGCGCGACGGCGCCGTCCACGGCCGGGCGCCCACCGTGCTCGAGCCGGATTCCCAGAGCGGCGAGGAGGACACCGCCCGCCTCTCCGGCGGTGGCGTCGGCCACCTGCGCGTACAGGGGCCGACGCTCTTCGTAGAGTCGCCGGAAGTCTTGCTCGTCCCGCGCCAGGGGTCGATCCGAGCCGCGGGAGCGTCGCCAAGCCTCCTCGGCGTCGATCTCCACCAAGACGCCGAAGGCGTTCGCGCGCAGCCGTTCCCGGGTCCGCGCCGACAAGACGGCTCCGCCCCCCAGCGCGAGAACGGCCGGCGGGCCCGCGAGCGCCTCGGCGACCACCTGCTCCTCGATCCGGCGGAACTCGGCCTCGCCCCGCTCGAACAGCTCGGGAATCGGCCCGAACTGCTGCTCGATTTGCTCGTCCGTGTCGACGAAGGGCCGACGGATGCGCGCCGCCACCTCGCGGCCGATCGTCGACTTCCCCGCCCCCATGAAGCCGACGAGGGCGATGTGCTTCCCGAGCGCTCCTACCTCGGCGACCACGGAATGCGCTCGAGGTAGGCGCGGTGGGCGGTGACGAAGTCTTCGAGCGCGTCGCCGCCGAACTTTTCGCGGGCGGCGCGGGCAAGCTCGAACGCGACGCAGGCTTCGGCCACGACGGCCAGCGCCTCCACCGCGGCGACGTCCGACCGCTCGACGAGCGCCTGGCCCGCCTCCCCGGTTTGGAGGTCTGCCGACGCGAGCGGCCGCATGAGCGTGGGCAGGGGCTTCATCGCCGCGCGCACGACGATCTCCTCGCCGTTGGAGACGCCCGCCTCGATTCCGCCGGCGCGGTTCGTCTCGCGGTAGTAGCCGCGCTCGTCTCTGAGGATCTCGTCGTGTGCCTCGGAGCCTCGCAGCCCGGCGAGAGCGAAACCGGCCCCGATCTCGACGCCTTTGACCGCCTGCGTGCCCATGAGCGCCGCAGCGAGCCGTGCGTCGAGCCGCTCGTCCTTGCGCGCGTACGAGCCGAGCCCGGGCGGCACGCCCCTTGCCACGACCTCGACGACGCCGCCCACGGTGTCGCGTTCGGCCCGGGCCTCGTCGATGCGTCGCTCGAGATCCTCACCGACGACCCGCCCTTCGACCGCGATCCCGATCGCTGCGAGCAACGCCTTCGCCACCGCTCCTGCGGCGACGATCGCCGCCGTATGGCGCGCGCTCGCGCGTTCGAGGGCATCGCGAGCATCCGAGAGGCCGTACTTCATCACGCCCGCAAGGTCGGCGTGGCCAGGCCGGGGCAGCGTCACCGCATCCTTGCCCTTCCCTTCGGGCACACCCTCCGGCGGCCACGGGCTCATGCCCCATTTCCAGTTCTCGTGGTCGCGGTTTCGGACGACGAGCGCGAGCGGCGTCCCGAGCGTGCGGCCGTGGCGCAGACCGGCCAGCACCTCTACCTCGTCGGTCTCGATCTGCTGGCGAGGACTGCGCCCGTAGCCCTGCTGGCGCCGTCGCAGGTCGCCCTCGATGGCGGCACGGTCGAGGGAGAGACCGGCCGGCAGCCCTTCAACGATCGCTACGAGCGCAGGCCCGTGCGACTCTCCAGCGGTTGTGAGCGCGAGCGTCACGGCGCAAGCGTAATCCGTGCGCGCGAACCTCAGGCCACCGTCTTGAGCAGGGCCTCCCTATAGGCAAGCGCCACGGCCTGAGCGCGGGTGTGGACGTCGAGCTTGCGCAGGATGTGCTCGATGTGCCCGCGGACCGTCTTCGGGCTGATCACGAGCTCGCGCGCGATCTCCGGCGCACTCGCTCCTTCCGCGAGCAGCCGGAGCACCTCGAGCTCTCGCTCCGTGAGCCTGGGGCCGCCGGGAGGCGCGGGGGCCGTCCGGCGAAGCAGGGAGCGCACCCGCTCGACCAGCTCGTCCGGCGCCACCGGCTTCGCCAGATAGTCGTCTCCCCCGACGATGAGGCCGGCGACCCGGTCGAAGGACTCGGTTCTCTCGCCGGAAACGAACAGGATCGGTACCTCCGCGCCCAGGTCCTCCCTCACCTTCCGGCAGACCTCGTAGCCGCAGATCCCAGGAAGGTTCACGTCGAGGATGAGAAGCCGAGGCGGAGCCGCGGCGATCTCAGCGAGAGCCTCCTCTCCGCTCCCGGCTTCGATCGTCTCGAAACCCGCCTGAGACAGGACCGCGACCAGAAGGCGCCGGAAGGCGTCGTCATCGTCCACAACCAAAATCGTCCCGCGGGGGCGTGCTGACGGCAGGCCCGTCCTCCTGATCGGCATCTCAGTTCTAACGCATGGCCTTGCGCCGTGCGAGGCCTATGACGCAGGGCAGATGCCGGACCGAAAACGGGGCGGGGCGGTTGCCCTCTTGCGGAGTGCTGCCCGCCGTGGTAAGCCGTATGGAGGGAGGTGATGCGAACGACCTGAATCCTGTGGCCTTCTCTGCGGCTCCAGCAATCGCTCTAGGGGAGAGAGAGAAGGAGTCAGCCGATGAAAGGCTTCACACGGAGACACTGGGCGCGCTCGCGCTCGCAATCGGCCTCTTCACGGTGATGACCGCCACAGCGCAAGCGGCCATCACGACAGTCACGAACGATCCCACGGGCGCAGGCCAGGTGGCCGCTACCATCGCGAGCCCAAGCGCGAACGTCGTCGCAGCCGACTTCACGATGAACTACCCGTCGGCGCCGGCGAACGGCTACTCGGACGGGCTGAACGTCTTCCCGACAAACGGGCCGACGTTCGGGATCCTGACGAGTGGCGACGTGCAGCTGGCCGACGATCCGAACAGCTCCGCGTCCTCCGGCTTGGACCAGAACGGAGGCTCCCGTTTCGACGGGACGCATCTGCGCGGGGACACGGACTACGACGCGACCATCCTCAGGATCGATCTCCTGGTGCAGACAGGGGCGAACTGCTTGACGTTCGACTTCAAGTTCTTCTCAGAGGAGTTCCCTGAGTACGTCAACACCGACTTCAACGACGCATTCATCGCCGAGCTAGACACCTCGACGTGGACAACAAGCGGGAGCACCATCTCGGCTCCGAATAACTTCGCGTTCGATCCGAGCAACAACGTCATCTCGATCAACGCGGCAGGGAACACGTCCATGTCGGCGGGCGAGGCGGCCGGGACGACCTATGACGGGGCGACGCCGCTCCTCTCGGCTTCCACACAGGTAACGCCCGGACTGCACTCGCTCTACCTATCGATCTTCGACCAGGGCGACCAGATCTTCGACTCCGCGGTCTTCCTGGACAACCTCCGGATCGGCTTCGTTCCCAACCCGGCCGTGAACTGCGTGCCCGGTGCCCAGCCGATCAACTTCCGGATGACGCTCGAGCCGCCGACGGCCGAGAACCTCCGCGGAACGCAGCACACGGTGACGGCAACGCTCACGGACGAGAACGGCGTTCCGGTCTCCGGAGCAACGATCCAGTTCGAGGTCACCGGCGCCAACTCCGCAACGGGTGCGAACGTCACCGACTCGAACGGTCAGGCGACCTTCACCTACACCGGGGTGTTCACCGGCGACGACACGATCACCGCCTGCTACAACGCCGACAACTCGGCGGACGGCTCCTGCGAAGCCGTGGCCTCGGCGAGAAAAAGCTGGGTCATAGGACCGCCGGCGTCGCTCGTCCTCGATCCGGCGACGGACTCGAACCCCGTCGATGCGCAGCACTGCGTGACGACGACGGTCAGAGACGCCGCGGACAACCCGACCCCGGGGATCACCGTGCGGTTCTCCGTTTCCGGCTCGGTGAACACGGGCGGGTCGGCGGTGACGGATGCGAACGGACAGGCCACCTTCTGCTACACGGGGCCGCCACTGCCGGGCGCTGACGTCATCACGGCATACGCAGACACGGACAACGACAACACGCAGGACGCGAACGAGCCGAGCGGAGAGCAACGAAGGAGTGGGTGCTGCCCGCGAGCACCGAGGGCTGCAAGGTCACCTACGGCGGCCGCATCACGGCTGCCGACGGCGATAAGGCAACGTTCGGCGGAAACGCTCACGTCCCGCCCGCGGGTCAGGAGGAGTATCGGGATCACGGGCCCGCGCAATCGATGAACGTGCACTCGATCAACGTCCAGGCCGTCACCTGCAGCGCCGACGGGACGTCGGCGAGCATCTTCGGCCAGGCAACGGTAGACGGCGCCGGCACGTACGACTACCGGATCGATCTCGAGGATCTGGGCGAGCCGGGATCGAGCGACACCTACCGGATCCGATTGAGCAACGGCTACGACTCGGGTGAGCAGACGCTCAAGCGGGGGAACGTGCAGATTCACTTCCCGTAAGGAGGTCCGAGAGAACCCAACGAAGGGCCCGCTTCGGCGGGCCCTTCACTTGCCCGCCCGAGCGCGGCGCGCATCACGTCGACCGGCGCGGCAATTCCGGTCCACCGTTCGAAAGAGACTGCGCCCTGCGCCAGGAGGACGTCGATGCCGTCGACGACCCGTTCGCACCCCGCCTCGCTCGCTGCGGCCACCAGCGCGGTCGGACGCCCGTCGGGGTTGTAGGCCAGGTCGACGATCTGCTGCCCCGCGCTCGGAGCCATGGGGAGCTCCTCCCGCAGAGGGGTCGCGTTGACGAGCAGGTCCGCTCCGCGGCTCGGCGGCCAGGCCTCCTCCGCGCCCACCGCCCGGTCCGGGAAGAGCGTCTTGAGGCGCGCTGCGAGGGCGTGCGCACGCTCCGGATCTCTGGCTGCGACGTTCAATTCCCGCGCATCCGCGTCGAGGAGAGCAGTTGCGACTGCCTGGGCCGCGCCTCCGGCCCCGAGAACGAGGGCGGAGGCCCCGGCCGCCTCGACGAGCCCGACTACCGCCGGCCCGTCGCTGCTCGACGCGAGGACGCGGCCGTCTCGGACGACCAGCGTGTTCACCGACCCCGCGCGCTCCGCCACCTCGTCGAGCTCGTCGCAGAACGCGATGACGGCCGTCTTGTGGGGGATGGTGACGTTCGCGCCCGCGAACCCGAGCGCGACGAGCCCGGCGACGGCGTCCTCGAGCCGAGCCGAGGGGACCCGGAGGGGCACGTAGGCCCAGTCGAGGCCCCGCGCGGCGAAGGCTGCGTTCTGCATACGGGGCGAGAGCGAGCGCGAGACCGGGTCGCCGAGCAGCCCGACCAGCGTCGTCTCCCCGGTCAACAATTGAGGCCCGCGCGCGGGTAATCGAGGAACTTCTGCTCGCTCGCGGTGAAGAAATGGCTCTTGCAGTCGGCCTTGCGGATGAAGTAGAGGTAGTCGACGTGCGCCGGATGGGCGGCCGCCTGGAGCGAGGCGAGGCCGGGATTGGCAATGGGCGTCGGCGGAAGCCCCACGTGGTTGCGCGTGTTGTAAGGCGAGTTCGAATCGAGCTGGCTCTGGAGAATGGCCTTCGTAGGCGGAATGTGGAGGCCGTAGCGGATGGTCGCGTCGATCTGGAGCGCCATCCCGTGTCGGAGGCGGTTGTAGATCACGGCCGCGACCAGGGGACGCTCCTTCGGTACGACGACCTCCTTCTCGACCATCGAGGCGATGATGAGGACGTCGTAGGCCGTCAAGTTCTTCGACTTCGCATACTTGAGATCGAGCCCGCTCCAAGCGCGCATGAACGCCTCCAGCTGTTTGTCCAGGAGCTGCTTGGTGGTCGTGTCTTCGTTGAAGTCGTAGGTCGCCGGGAACAGGAAGCCTTCGAGGTTCGGCACGGGCTTCTTGTACGGAAAACCGGGAGGCGGTGTATTCGACGCGCCGAGGCGCCGATAGGAGCGCGGCGAGAGCTTGGACGTCACATGGCGTTTCTCCTTCGCGATCTTGTTGACCGCGGAGATCCGCTCGGCCATCTGCTCGATCGTGAAGCCCTCCGGAAAAATGATGCGGAGAACCGGCTTCGGCGGGGGACCGGTCGCGGTGGGCGTCGACGAAGGGCTCGACTCTCCGTTGCCGCGGCCAACGATTGCGAAGGCGATTGCGGCGAGCACGCCGAGGCCGAGAATCAGCCCTCCGAGCACGGCCAGGACGCGCGTGGCCGGCGAGGACGAGCGGTGTCGCCTTATGCGAGGTGGGTGCTCTTCCACGTCAGGTAGCTCGACAGGAGATGGGCGGCGGCGACCGCGTCTTGCTCTGCCTTCGCGCCGGACGCGTCCGCGAGCTTCGTCGTGAAGCGCTCGTCGAAGCTCTCGACCGGGAGGTCGGTGGCGGCCCGCAGCAGCTCGACGAAGCGATCCGTTTCCTGCGCTTGAGCTCCGTGTTCGCCGCGCAGCGTGACGGGCAGGCCGACGACGATCCGCTCGACCTCCTCCTCACGGGCGAGCTCGAGCAGCCGGGCGAGGCCGGCTTCCGTGGCCGCCTGCTCCACGACGGCCAGCGGACGCGCCACTGTCCCGGTCGGGTCGGACACGGCCACCCCGGTCCGCGCGGACCCGTAGTCCAGGGCGAGCACCTTCACCGGCGCGTGAGTTTAGGCAAGAGCCTCGAGTAGTGTCCTTTCGGCCTGGGCGAGCGCCTCGGGAAGCTTGTCCGGATCGCGGCCGCCGGCCTGCGCCATCGTCGGACGGCCGCCCCCACCCCCGCCGACGAGCGCCGCGGCCTCGCGGACGACCTTGACGGCGTCGAGGCCCCGCTGCTCGAGCGAGCGGTCGAGGTTCACGAGCAGGTGCACGCGGCCGTCGTCTCGCGAGCCGAGCACAACCGCCGCCGGCGCGTTCTGCTGCATGAGCCGGTCGGAGAGCTGAAGCATGTCCTCCGGTGTCGTCGCCGAGAGCTCCATGACGATCACCTCGACGTCGCCGGCCTTGTTGCGCCGCTCCTCGACGATGTCTGGGCCTGTCGCGGCCGGGTGCTTCCTGGCCGTCCGGCGGGTCTCCTCGAGCTCAGCTGCGAGCTCGTCGGCTTCCCCCGCCTTCGCCCGCAGGTAGGCGAACGCCTCGCCCGACGTGACCGCCTCGATGCGCCGAACGCCCGACCCGACCGAGCCCTCCGAGAGGATCACGAACGCGCCGATCTCAGCGGTCGAGCGCACATGAGTGCCTCCGCACAGCTCGCGCGAGAATCCCGGGATTTCGACGACGCGCACGATGTCTCCGTACTTCTCGCCGAAGAGCATCATCGCGCCGAGGTTGCGTGCCTCCTCGATGGGAGTCAGGAAGGCATGGACGGGCAGGTTCTCGAAGATGCGAGCGTTCACGACCTGCTCGACCCGCTCGCGCTCCTCCGGGGTGAGGGCGTGGGGGTGCGTGAAGTCGAAGCGCAGCTTGTCCGGCCGAACAGCCGACCCCGCCTGGCGGACGTGATCGCCCAACACCTCCTGAAGAGCCTTGTGGAGGAGATGGGTGCCGGTGTGGTTGGCCATCGTCGGAAAGCGGACCCTCCAGGAGACGACCGCCTTTACCCGGTCGCCGGCGGCGAAGCCTTCGCCGCGTAGGAGCAACGCCTGGTCATCCCCGAAGCGGAAGGCCGCGGCGAGCTCGGCCCGCGTCCCGTCCTTCTCGATCCACCCCTGGTCGGTGACCTGGCCGCCCCCTTCGGCGTAGAAGGGCGACTCGCGGAGCTTGGCGAGGAAGAGCCCGTCGCCGACCTCCTCGAGCGCACCGAGCTGCGTGAGCACATCGGTCTTGAAGTAGCCGACGAACTGCGTTTCGAACCCGGCCGAGGCCGCGAGCTCGGCCGCGCGCTGCAGATCGCGCTCGCCTCCGGCACGCGAGATCTCGCGGTGGCGCGACATCTGGGCCGAGAAGCCGTCGACGTCCACCGTCTGCCCGCGCTCCTCCGCGAGCTCGACCGTCAGCTCCAGCGGGAACCCGTACGTCGCGACCAGCGTGAACGCGTCCTCGCCTGAGATCGTCTCCTTGTCCGCCAGCCCCTCGAACACCTTCATCCCGCGCTCCAGGGTCTCCGCGAAGCGCTCCTCTTCCCGCCTGACCACGCGCTCGATCTCCTCGACGTGCTCGCGAAGCTCCTGGTAGGCGTCCTCCATCTGCT
>DASXRO010000042.1:0-2631 GCA_036506555.1 Gaiellaceae bacterium | reverse complement strand
GCCCACTCGAGCTCGAGCTCCTTGCCGTTCCACTCGACCGGCCTCCCGTTCATCAGGTCCTTGATCATCCGGCAGGAGGCTTCGAACTCGGCCATCTTCACGGGCTGTTGCCCGATCACGCGCCGCGCCGAGTCGCCGCGTCCGATCCCCAGCACCGCGCGCCCGTCGGAGATCGCGTGCAGCGTCGCGTAGGCGCTGGCCGTGACCGTGGGCTCCCGCGTCCCGGGGTTCGTGACGCAGTGCCCGAACTTCAGCTTGTCGGTGTTGACGGCGAGCAGCGTGAGGAGCGGATACGCCTCGTGCCAGAGGATGTGGGAGTCGTAGGTCCAGCCGTACTCGAAGCCATGTTCCTCCGCGAGCTGCATGAGCTCGACGAAGCGCGTGTGCGGCGGGTCCGGCAGGACGGTGACGCCGAACGTCAGCATCGGGCCTCCTGGTAGGTGGACCGATTCTATTCGGCGCCGTCGGCGACCGAGCGGATGATTTGCACGAGATCCGACTTTGGGATCCTGTGCGAAAGCCGGAGCCAGTCGTGGGTCGAGGGGCTGGTCGGCTCGGACATGAGCACCTCGATCACCCTGACGCCCTTGCTGTTGAGGATCGCCGCCTGGTTGCGCCCGATGAGGCGACCGCGAAAGACAACGGCAACATCTGCTTCGGGAAGGTCGCCGTCTAGCGGCCTGCGGCGGGCATCGACCTCGAAACCGGCGTCCTCGAGCAGAGCGCTCACCTCGGGCTGCCGGGCGGCCAGCAGCAGGATCCTTTTCTGTCCGTTGACCCCCACGCGGGAATGGTTCCCGCCTCAGGAGCGTTGCAAGCGCTTAGCCGTGGGTACTTTTGGGGGTATGAAACCTGAGACGCTGGACCATGTGGCGCTGTGGGTGGGCGATCGCGACACCCTTGCCGACTTTCTCGTCGACCGGTTGGGCATGCATGTGATCGAGCGGACCGACAACTTCACTCTGGTCGGCGCCGATGCCCGCCGGGGCAAGCTGACTCTCTTCGCAGCCGAAGGCGACCGAGAGCCTGGCGTTCTCGCTC
Organism: Gaiellaceae bacterium; assembly: GCA_036506555.1. GTDB lineage: Bacteria > Actinomycetota > Thermoleophilia > Gaiellales > Gaiellaceae > JAIBJP01. Next base: position 1,590 of record DASXRO010000042.1, on the reverse strand, counting down.
GCATCGCGCTGCGGGTGTTCGACCTCGAAGAGGCTCTGGCCGAGCTGCCGCCCGACGTCGCCGTCGAGCGCCCCACACCGGGACGCGCCGCGTTCAGAGCGCCTGAAGGGCTCCCGCTCGCGCTGGTCGAAGCGGAAGGCGGCGTCGCCTACGACCTCGACCACGTCGCCTTCACGGTCGCGGATCCCGAGCGAACCTTCACGGAGCTCGCCGAGCTCGGCTTCGAGCCCGAGGACGGCCGTCTGAGAGTGGGGGACGCCCACGTCGAGCTGGAGCAGGGCGACGTCGAGGCCTCCGAGCATCCGCTGCTGAACCACCTGGGCCTGAAAGTGGACTCGGCAGACGAGCACATTAAGGAGGCGGAGCGGCGTGGGCTCGAGATCGCCGACGTCGTGGACGCTCCGAACACGTACGCCGTCTTCGTCTGGGGCCCGGACGGAATCAAGCTCGAGTACGTCGAGCACAAGCCGAGCTTCTCACTGGTCTAACCTCCGAAGGGCCACGCCCTCACGCACAGCACGAAAGTTGCTTGTGTTTCACACGCACAAAGTCGATTCCCCGTCGAAGGACGGAAATCGACGCCCTGCTGGGGCTCTACTGTGAAACACAAGCGCGCTCGGCATGCCTGATCTTGTCGTCGCGGGCGCGGGCATGGCGGGGCTCGTCGCGGCCGCGCGCGCCCGCGAGCTCGGGGCCGGCGTGGTCGTCTACGAGAAGGGCGACCGGCCCGGCGGCTCCATGCTCCTCTCGAGCGGAGTCATCTGGCGCTACCGCGACTGGGAGCGCTTCCGGGAGGAATGCCCCGGCGGCGAGCCCCAGTTACAGCGCCTCGTGTGGGAGCGCCTCGACGACGACCTGGCCTGGCTCGAGTCTCTGGACGCTGCGGTCGTCGGCCGGGAGACCGGCAATCCGCTCACGACCGGCCTTCGGCTCGATCCTGGGAAGCTGACCGAAACCCTCGCCGGCCATGCGGGCGAGCTTCGGCTGCGGGAGCCATTGACGGAGCTGCGGGAGAGTTTGCCGGTGATCCTGGCGACCGGAGGTTTTCAAGGAGACATCGACCTGGTTCGCCGGCACATCACCACCGAGGCGCCGAACCTCGTCTTGCGCGCGAACCCCTGGAGCGCCGGCGATGGGCTTCGTCTCGCGCTCGGCCGCGGCGCCGAGCTGTCATCCGGCCTGGACGAGTTTTATGGGAGGAATCTCGCGGCTGCGCCGCAGATCTCGCCTGGGGACTTCGTCCCTCTCGCTCAGGTGTATGCCAACTACGCCAGGGTCGAGAATCTCCGCGGCGAAGCCTACGAGCCGCGCACCTGGTCGGAGATCGACGTCGTCCAGTGGACGGCGCGTCAGCCCGGCGCACGTGCTCGCTACATCGTCCCCGACGCTGCGCTCGGGGAGCCCGTCCGCGACCGAACCGTTGCCGACCTGATCGAGGCCGCCCGCCGAGCGGGCGCTCCGGTCGAGCAGCGGAATGGCGAGACCGTCGTCGAGGTGGTCGCCGGCATCACGACGACGCTCGGCGGCATCCGGATCGACGGGCGGGCGCGAGCCGCGGAAGGTCTCTATGCCGCCGGCGCGGATGCCGGC
>DASXRO010000041.1:0-13164 GCA_036506555.1 Gaiellaceae bacterium | reverse complement strand
AATCGGGACGGGGACGCCCGGGACGTTGACGCCCTTGTGGGCCTCGATCCGGCCGCCGACCTCGACGGTGCAGCGCGCACGTCCCTCGGCAACTTCGGCGACCTGGAGGCGGACGAGCCCGTCGTCGATCAGGACCTCGTGCCCGGGCTGGAGAATCTGGGGCAGGACCGGCGGGCTCACCGGCAGGTCTCCCGGGCGCCCGTTGGAGGCTCCCGAGACGACGACTTCGTCGCCCTTCTCGAGGTCGATCGGACCGCTGATGTCGCCGATGCGGAGCTTGGGGCCTTGGAGGTCGGCGATCAACGCAAGCGGCCGCCCGGCACGGTCCTGCGCCTCGCGGACAAGTCGCGCCCGTTCGGCGTGCTCGGCGTGCGAGCCGTGCGAGAAGTTGAGCCGCGCCGCGTCCATGCCGGCGGTGACGAGGCGGTCGATCTCGTCGGGCGTCGACGACGCAGGGCCGATCGTGCAGACGATCTTCGTCCGGCGCGGAGTCACACGCTCACGTTAGCGCGCGCGGGGGAGCGCACATCCGCAGTCTCAAGGGGCCACCCCGGGCCACCACCCGCCTTCGAGCGTACAGCCGCCCGGCGCGCAGGTGGCGCACGCGGCGTGCCAAGAGCGTCACGGAGCGTGTCGAAAGCGTGAAAAGGCGTCCCAGCCGGGATACGAGGCGCGCGAGCCCAGCTCCTCCTCGATCCGGAGAAGCTGGTTGTACTTCGCCACACGGTCGGTGCGCGACGGAGCGCCCGTCTTGATCTGCCCTGCCCCCGTCGCGACCGCGAGGTCTGCGATGGTCGTGTCCTCCGTCTCGCCCGACCGATGCGAGATGACCACCCCGTAACTGCCCGAGCGAGCGAGGTCGATCGTCTCGAGCGTCTCGGTCAGCGTCCCGATCTGGTTCACCTTCACGAGGATCGCATTCGCGGCGTCCTCGTCGATCCCACGGCGCAGGCGCTCGACGTTCGTGACGAAGAGGTCGTCGCCGACCAGCTGCACACGCTCGCCGAGCCGCTCGGTCAGCGTCGCCCACTCACTCCACTCGTCCTCCGCGAGCGGGTCCTCGATCGAGACGACCGGGAAGCGCTCGACGAGCTCGGCCCAGAAATCGACCATTGCGCCCCCGTCGAGCGTTCGGCCTTCGAAGCGGTACGCGCCTTCCCGCCAGACCTCCGTCGCGGCCGGATCCAGTGCCAGTGCGACACGCCCACGATGACCCGCGCGCTCCGCCGCCTCGAGCACGGCCTCGATCACTTCCTCGCTCGAGCCGAGATCGGGCGCGAACCCGCCCTCGTCGCCGACCGCGGTCGCCAGGCCGCGGTCGTGCAGGAGCGCCTTCAGCGCGTGAAAGACCTCGGCGCCGATGCGCAGCGCCTGCGAGAAGGTCTCGGCACCCCCCGGCACGACCATGAACTCCTGCAGGTCGAGCGAGTTCTGGGCGTGCGCGCCGCCGTTGACGACGTTCATCATCGGCACCGGCAGGACATGGGCCTCGTCGCCGCCGATCCAGGCGTACAGCGGCTTGCCCTCGGCCGCAGCGGCCGCCTTGGCCACCGCCAACGAGCAACCGAGGATCGCGTTCGCGCCGAGGCGAGCCTTGTTCGGCGTCCCGTCCAGCTCGATCAGGGCGCCGTCGACTCCGGCCTGATCGGCGGCGTCCCGGCCGCGCAATGCCTCGGCGATCTCGCCGTTCACGTTGGCGACCGCGCGGGTGACTCCCTTCCCGTCGGGGTCGCGGAGCTCGACCGCCTCGAACCGCCCGGTGGAAGCGCCGGAAGGCACGGCGGCGCGTCCCCACGCGCTTCCTTCCAGCTTGACGTCCACTTCGACCGTCGGGTTGCCGCGGGAGTCGAGGATCTGCCGGGCGTGCACGTCGACGATCGTCGTTCTCAAGGCGCCTCCGCCTTGGCAAGGTCGAAGTAGCGATCCTGCTCGTCGAGGGGCAGGCTCGCGAACTCCTTCCCTTCAGCCGCGGCCAGCTCCGCCGCCCGCTCGACCCGCTCGACGAACCGAGCGCTCGCCCGCCGCAGCGCCAGCTCCGGATCGACACTGAGATGGCGCGCGACGTTGACCGCCGCGAACAGCACGTCTCCGAGCTCTTCCTCGCTCGGCTCGGAACGGAGCTCGCCGATCTCGTCGTCGAGATCGGAGAACGCGCCCGCGAGATCTGGATACTCGAAGCCGGCCGTCGCGGCCCGGCGCTGCACCTTCTGCGCGAGCAGGAGCGCGGGAAGCGTCTCGGGGACGTGGTGGAAGATGCCTTCGCGGCCCTCTTCTTCGGTCTTGAGCTCCTCCCAGCGGCGATTGACCGCACCGGCGGAGTCGACCGCGGCGTCGCCGAAGACGTGGGGATGCCTGCGTACGAGCTTCGTGTGGATTCCACGCGCCACCTGCGCGAGATCGCCGGCGCCCTTCTCCTCGAGGAGGAGTGAGAGGAAGAACGTCTGGAAGAGCAGGTCACCGAGCTCGTCGACGAGCTTGGCGTCGTCGTCCGCGTAGGCGGCGTCCGCGACCTCGTAGGCCTCCTCGACCGTGTGCGGAACGATCGTGCGCGCCGTCTGCTCGCGGTCCCACGGGCACTCGCGGCGCAGCTGCTCGGCGAGCTCCTGGAGGTCGACGAGAGCCTGCGCCAGCCCGTCCTGGCCGCTCACGGGCCTAACCCGTCGTGGTGCTGCTTTGAGCCGGCGCCGGCGCGAAGCCGGGCGCGTACGCGACCTCGTCCTTGTACTTCTCTTCGACGTCCTTCGTCCACTGGGTGAGCGCCGCCTTCTGGCGCTGCTGGAGGAGCGTCGAGCGAATCGTCTCCTTCACGTCCTTGAGCGGGGTCGTGGACGCCGGCTTGATGTCGGAGAGGATTTCGATGATGTGCCAGCCGAACTCCGTCTTGATCGGCCTGGAGAGATCGCCCTTCTGGGCGTCGAACACGAACTTGTCGAACGGGGCGACCGTCTTCCCCTGATAGGCCGTGAACTTGCCGCCGTCAGCCTTCGATGCGGTGTCCTGGCTGTACTTGCGCGCCAGCCTGGCGAAGTCCGCCCCGCCCTTGATCTGGTTGTAGAGCTTGTCCGCGAGCACCTTCGTCTTGACCAGGATGTGCCGGACGTCCCGTGATTCCGGCTGCTTGTAGTCGCCCTTGTGGTTCGTGTAGTAGGTCTGGATGGCCGCGTCGGTGACCTTGACCTTGCCGAGCACGGCCTTCTGGATCTTGTCGGACAGGAGCTTGGCCCGGAGCTGCTGGCGGACCTGCTTGTCCGTCAGTCCCGCCTTCTCGAGCTCGGCCTTGTACTTGTCCTCGTCCCCCTGGAAGAACTGCTGTTTGAGGGTGTCGAGCTGCTTCTGGACCTCTTGGTCGGTGACCTTGATCCCCATGGTCTCGCCTTCCTGCTCCCACTCGGCCTGCTGGACGAGGCCGTTCACGATCGTCGTCTTGACGCTCTCGTACTCGGGCGTGCCCGCCTTGGGAAACTCCTGATTCTGCGCTTCGAAGTTCTTCTGCGCCTGCGTCAGGAGCTGGTCGAAATCGGCCTTCGGGATCGGCTTGTCGCCGACGATCGCGATTGCACCGGGCGGGACGGCCTTCGGGCCGCTGCCGCTTCCGCAGGCGGCCGCGCCCAGCGCCGTCACGAGGGCGAGCAAAAGCAGGGGGAGATGCTTGCGTAGCGAGGAAGCCATAAAGAGCGAGGCTAGGCGGCGAGCCGCAGGTCGAGGATAGCATCGACCAGTCCGAGCGCCCTGTCGAACCGCTCGCCGCGGAGGGTGACCTCGCGCCGGTCGCTCGAGTAGACGGCCGTATCGGCGAGTCGGCGAAGCTCCCGCAGCTCGTTCGAGCCGAGGACGAGCGGGCCCACGACGGCGCGCCCGCCGCGGAAGACGAGATAATCGGCGCCGAGCCGCGCCAACTTCAGCTTCGCCTCCTGGATGGCGAAGAGGTGCTGCACGGGCTCCGGGAGCGGGCCGAAGCGATCCTCGGCGGCCACCTGGAGCTCGCGCAGCTCGTCTTCCGACTCGGCGAGCGCGAGCCGGCGGTGCAAGTCGATCTTCTGCGCCTCGCCCGGGACGTACTCGGAGGGGATGTAGGCGTCGATCTGCGCCTCGACCCGCACCGGCCGCGCGACCGCGCGGCGGGTCCCGGCGAGCTCGGCGACCGCCTCGCCCAGGAGCTCCACGTACAGCTCGAACCCGACGGCCGCTACATGGCCCGACTGCTCCGCGCCGAGCAGATCTCCCGCACCGCGGATCTCGAGGTCGCGCATCGCGATGGCGAAGCCGGCGCCGAGCTCGGTGTGGTCGGCGAGCGTCGCCAGTCGAGCTCGCGCCTCGGGCGTGAGCTCCTGTCCGTCCGGATAGAAGAGGTAGGCGTGCGCGGGGACGTCGCTTCGGCCCACCCGGCCGCGGATCTGGTAGAGCTGGGCCAGCCCGAGCGCGTCCGCCCGCTCGACGACCAGCGTGTTCGCCTGCGGGATGTCGAGGCCCGATTCGATGATCGTCGTCGAGACGAGCACGTCCGCGTCGCCGGCCAGGAACGAGAGCATGTGCTCCTCGAGCTCGCGCTCGCGCATCTGCCCGTGGGCGACCAGGAAGCGGAGCCCGGGCACGAGCTGGCGCAGATGCTCCGCCGCCTCCTCGATCGTCTCGACGCGATTGTGGAGGTAGAAGGCCTGGCCCTCGCGCTCGTGCTCCCGTTCGAGGGCAAGCTTGACGAGCTCCTCCTCGTACTCGCCCACGTGCGTCCTGATCGGGCGGCGGCCCTCGGGAGGGGTCTCGATGACGCTGATGTCGCGAAGGCCGGCGAGCGACATGTGCAGGGTGCGCGGGATCGGCGTCGCGCTGAGCGCCAGGACGTCCACCTCGAGACGGAGCTGGCGCAGGAGCTCCTTCTGCGCGACGCCGAAGCGTTGCTCCTCGTCGACGACGACGAGCCCCAGCTTCTTCGGGATGACGTCGCGGGAGAGGATGCGATGCGTTCCGATGAGCACGTCGACCTTGCCTTCGGCGAAGTCGCCGAGGACGGCCTTGACCTCCGCCGGCCTGCGGAAACGGGACACCATCTCCACCCGGACAGGGAGGTCGCGGTAGCGCTCGCGAAAAGTGTTCCAGTGCTGCTGCGCGAGGATGGTCGTCGGGGCGAGGAAGAGCGTCTGCTTCCCGTTCGCCGCGACCGCGAACGCGGCGCGGACGGCCACCTCGGTCTTGCCGAAGCCGACGTCCCCGCAGACGAGGCGGTCCATCGGCCGGGGTGTCTCCAGATCCTCCTTGACCGCCTCGATCGCCCGCTGCTGGTCGGGCGTCTCCTCGTAGGAGAAGCTGGCCTCGAGCTGCTCCATGAGGTCGCCTTCGACCTCGTAGGCGTCGCCCTCCACCCGCTGACGGCGCGCGTACAGCGCGATGAGCTCGCCGGCGAGCTCCCGCGCCCCCGCGCGGGCGCGCGACTTGATCGTCTGCCACGCCTTGCCGCCGAGCTTGGACAGCGCCGGGGCGTGTCCGTCGGCGCCCACGTAGCGCGAGACCTTGCCGATCTGCTCGTGCGGGACGTAGAGCCGGTCATCGCCCCGGAACGCGAGGAAGAGGTAGTCGCGCGTGACGCCGGCGACCGTCTTCGTCTCGAAGCCGAGCAGGCGGCCGACCCCGTGGTCCTCGTGGACGACGTGATCGCCGGTGCGCAGGTCGGCGAAGCTCTGCAGCGCGCGGCCAATGCGGACGTCCGCGCGGGGCGGCCGCTTGCGGAAGACCTGGGTGTCCGGGAGGAGGACGACTCCGAGGTCGCGCAGGACGAAGCCTCGTCTGGCCGGGGCGACGGCGAAGACGAGCGCAGGTCCCCCGGGGAGCTCGTCGCCGGGCTCGAGCACGACCGGCTCGATGCGGCGCAGAAGCGCCTTGGTGCGCAGTGCCTCGCCGCGGTGGGCGAAGGTGACGACGACGACGTTGCCCCCGCGCACGAAGGCGGTGAGGTCCCGCTCAGCCTCCAACAGCCCTCGCGCCGCGACAGCCGGGCGCTGAGCCTCGAAGGCATAGGGCTGCCCCGCCGGGAGCTGCGAGAGCTCCACGGCCCCGCCGAGGCCGAGCTGTCCGCCGAGCTCTTCCTTCACGACGCGGCGCGCCTCGTCGGCATCCCAGACGAGGTCGGGCGGGGGCAGCGGCGCGACGAGATCGTTCGGCGCCGGCCGCGGCTCCTCCTCGAGCCACGGCTCGACGAGGTCGAGGCGGCGCTCGGCCGCTGGATAGATCACCGCGTCTTCGAGCGGGTGGAGTGTGCGCTGGGTGAAGGCGGAGAAGGCGCGAACCGACTCGATCTGGTCGCCGAAGAGCTCGAGCCGGACGGGCTCGCGGCCCGTGGAGGGAAAGACGTCGACAATTCCGCCGCGCACGGCGAACTGGCCCCGCTCCTGCGCCTGCTCCACTCGCTCGTAGCCCGCGAGGGCGAGGCGCTCCGTCAGCGCCTCGGTGCCGGGCTCATCCCCGGGGCGAAGGCGGATCGTCTCCGGTCGGGCGTTGGCGGGCGGCACGCCCTCGGCCGCGCCGAGCGCCGAGGCGCACACAAGGCCGCCGGCGGCCAGGACCTCGAGGGCCCGCGCCCGTTCCCCAACGAGGTGAGGCGGCGGCTCGAGCCCGCTCCCCCAGCGGATGCCGCGCGAGGCGAACAAGCCGACCTTGTCCTCGCCGAGAAACCAGCCGGCCGCTTCGGCCGCATCGCGGGCGTCGGCATCGTCCGGGAGGACGCAGACGAGCGGCCCGCCGCGCTCGAGCCAGACGGCGGCCAGAAAGAGGGGCAGCAACGGCTCGGAGACCCGCGCCGCCCTGGGCTCGGCGACGAAGGCGCGCAGGCGCTCGCTCTCGGCGAGCCGGCGGGCGAGCACGTTGAGCGCAGGGTGGTCCATGACGAAAGGCGGAACCGGGGGTTCCGCGGAGGTCATCGTAGCCACCGAGAAGGGCACTAAAGTTGAACGGTGGCCGGAGAGCTGATCGACATCGGCTTTCGTCCGAAGCTCGTCGCCTCGTTCGACCCGCCGGGGGCGGGTGAGCGATTCCGCGAGTGGCAGGCGGCGAACACGGGAGTCCTGGCAAGCGTGCCCGCCGAGGCGATTCGGATCGAGTACGGCCGCGCCTTGGGCGGCGGCCTCTACGTACGCGTTCGTATCGACGAGTCACACTTGCCGGACGGGCTTACTTCGCTGTGAGCAGGCGATCCCTGTTTTGTCCACTCGTCGGGGCCGGAGCCGTCCTCGAAGCGGTCTCGGCGGGCCTCCTCGCAACGGCGATCTTCTCGGATGCGATTCCGCGAGGCTGGACGGACTATGCGCCGATGACCGAGACGGACGTGTTCAGCCGGGTCACGTCATTGAGCTGGTCGACCGATCGCGGCTTGCTCGTGGCAGCGATCGTCTTCGGCGCCCTCGGGGTTGTTGCCTACGCCACCGCAGCCCGGGCCTGCTGATCGAGGTCCTGGGGCCACCCCGGTCCACCACCCGCTTTCAGCTTAGGCCGGAAAGGCGTACCTGTGCCCGCGGAACGAGCCGAGTCTGTGCCGGTCAGCCGCGTTCGTTGAAACGGTTCTGCGCTTCTTCCAAGCCCTCTCGCGCGATCGTTTCCACAGCGTCCGCAGCCCGCGCGACGAGCGCTCCAACGTCCACCTCCGGCGGGAACGGCGACAGCACGAAGTCCGCCACCGGCCGTGGGTCGCCGCGCTCCGGCCGGCCCACGCCGATGCGCACTCGCCCGAACTCGCCCGTCCCGAGGTGCTGCGCGACCGAGCGAAGCCCGTTGTGCCCGGCGAGCCCGCCGCCGAGACGAACCTGCAAGCGCCCCGGCTCGAGGTCGACCTCGTCGTGGACGACGACCAACGCCACCGGCTCGACCTTGAAGAAGCGGACCGCGGCCCCCACCGAGCGCCCCGACTCGTTCATGTAGGTCTGGGGCTTGAGCACCGCGAGCCGCAAGCCGTTCAGCCGCAGCTCCGCCAGGTCGCCGGAGAACTTCCCGCGCCAGGAGCCGCCGTGCCGCAGCGTGAGCTCGTCGGCGACCATGAAGCCGACGTTGTGACGCGTCTCCGCGTATTCGCGCCCCGGGTTGCCCAGGCCGGCGACCAGGAGATCGAGCGTCGAGGCCTGCTCGCCCCGACGAAATAGGCGCACGAACTAACCCTCGGTGTTCTGCTCTTCGCCGGCGGCTTCCGCTTCGGGCTCGGGCGCGCCCTCGGGCGCCTCCTCGCCTTCCGGCACCTCGCCCTCGGGCAGCTCGCCCTCTTCGAGCTCCTCCTCGACGATCTCGGGCTCCTCGATCTTCGTGGGCGGCGTGACCGTGGCGAGCACCGTCTCCGGATCGTCGAGGAGCTGGACGCCTTCGGGGACGCGGAGGTCGGATATGCGGAGGCTGTCGCCGATCACCATCCGGCTGACGTCGAGCTCGAGGTGCTCCGGCACCTCCATCGGGAGCGCCTCGACGTTCACCTCTCGCCTGACCTGGCTGAGGACGCCGCCCTCCTTGACGCCGGCGGACTCGCCGACGAGCTCGACGACGACGGCCGTCTGGATCGCCTGGTCGAGCCGCACTTCCTGGAGGTCGATGTGGAGGAGACGGGCCCGCGTCGGGTCGAGCTGGTACTCCTTGAGGACGGCGTGATGGGCCTTCTGCGTGCCCTCGAGCACGACGTCGAGGATGGCGTGCAGGCCATGGTCGCCGGTCAGCACCCGACGGAGCTCACGCTCCTCGATGCAGAAGGGATGGGCGTTCCCGCCGTTGCCGTAGAGCACGCCCGGAATGAGCCCGTTGGCGCGCAGACGACGCGAGGCCGCGCTCCCGCGCGCCTCTCGCGTCTGCACCGTGAGCTTCACCCGTTCGCCGGCCATCCGGCGGGCAAGTCTAGCGAAACGCCTGCTTCGCTCTCGCTAAAAGAGCTGGTTCTCGCCCGCGAAGATCGCCGAGACGGACTCGTCGGAGAAGACGTTGCGGATCGTGTCGGCGAGGAGGAGCGAGACCGTCAGCACCTGCAGCTTGTCGGGCCGGTTGAGGGGATCGATGGGGACGGTGTCGGTGACGGCGATCTCGGCGATCTCGCTCTTGGCGAGCTTCTCGAGCGCCTTGCCCGGGAAGAGCCCGTGCGTCGCGCAGGCGTAGACCTCGGTCGCCCCGGCCTCCTTGAGCGCCTCCGCGCCGGCGATGAGGGTGCCGCCGGTGACGATGATGTCGTCGGTCATGATCGCGACCTTGCCCTGGACGTGCCCGATCACGTCGGTGGCGGCGGCGACATCTCGCTCGGGGCGGGTCTTGTTGATGTACGCGGGCGTCGGAGCGTCGAGCATCTGCCCGAACCGGCCGGCCATCTTGCCGCGGCCGGGATCGGGAGAGACCGAGACGACGCCCTCGCCGAAGAGACCTTTGTCGCGGTAGTACTGCGCGAAGAGCTTGAGCGCCGTCATGTGGTCGACCGGGATGGTGAAGAAACCCTGGATCTGGCCGGCATGCAGGTCCATCGTCAGCACGCGGTCGACGCCGGCCGATTCCAGCATGTCGGCAACGAGCTTCGCGGTGATGGGCTCCCGCGGGGCCGATTTCTTGTCCTGGCGCGAGTAGGGGTACCAGGGCATGACGGCCGTGATGCGGTTCGCCGAGGCGAGCTTCGCCGTCTGGATCATGATCAGGAGCTCGATCAGGTGATCGTTCGTCGCCTGCCCGAAGCAGGACTGGACGATGAAGACGTCCGCGCCGCGGATCGACTCGCGGTACCGGCAGTAGGTCTCGCCGTTCGCGAAGGTCTCGAGCTCGACCTCGCCGAGCTCGATGTTGAGGGCGTCGGCGATCCGCTCGGACAATCCCGGATTCGAGCGTCCGGAGAACAGCATCAGCTTTCCGGACGGGCCGCGCTCGATCCACCGCCCGCGCTCCCCGCTGGGGTGCGTCACCTGGACCTCCGGCACGTCGAGTCCCGGAAGCCGCGCCTCAATCGTTCCGCTTTCCACCGAACCCTTCCTTGTTGACCTGGTGCGCCCGCGCGACCGCAAGCGCTCCCGCAGGAACGTCCTCCGTGATCGTTGACCCTGCTCCGATCCAAGCATCGTCGCCAATCTCGATGGGCGCAACAAAAACATTGTCGCTACCCGTATGGACGTTGCGGCCGATGACCGTTCGTTGCTTCTCGTCCACCCCCGTCTCCGGGCGGAAGTTGGCTGTAATCGCACCGGCTGCGATGTTCGAGTCCTCGCCGATATCGGCGTCCCCGATGTAGGAGAGGTGCGGCACCTTTGATCGTTCCCCGATGCTGGAGTTCTTCACCTCGACGAAAGCGCCGACCTTCGCCTCTGCCGCGAGGACGGCTCCTGGACGGAGGTAGGCGAAGGGGCCGACCGTCGCCCGCGGGCCGATCTCGGCGTCGACCGCGACGACGTGCGGGCCCACCTCGGCGCCGGCCCGAACGATCGTCCGTCCCTGGAGGATCGTGAAGGGCCGGATGACCGCGTCCGGCTCGATCTCGACGTCCGCGTCGATCCACGTGGAGGCGGGATCGACGATCGTGACGCCGGCGAGCATGTGCTCCTGGACGACGCGCTCCCGTAGGACCGCCGCCGCCTGGGCCAGCTCCGCGCGGTTGTTGATGCCGAGGCCCATGATCGGGTCCGGCGCACGGTACACGGCGCCGCCCCTGCCGTCAGCTACGAGTTGACGCACGACGTCGGTGAGATAGAGCTCGCCCTGGACGTTGTGCGCCTCGAGCCCGTCCAGCGCCGGCCAGAGGTCGCTGGCCGAGAAGACGTAGATCGAGGTGTTGAGCTCGCGCACCGCCCGCTCCTCGGGGCTCGCGTCACCCTCCTCGACGATGGCGCGGAGGCCACCGCGCTCGTCGCGGAGAACGCGGCCGTAGGGAAGCGGCTCGGGCGGCTCGATCGAGAGGACGGTCACCGCAGCGCCGGTGTTCCGATGTTCCGCCAGGAGCTGCTCGAGCGCTTCGGTCGTGAGCAGCGGAGCGGCGCCGTCGATGACGAGCACGTCGCCCGAGAAGCGCTCGAGCGCCGGGCGAGCGGCTGTAACGGCGTCCCCGGTCCCGCGGGCCTCCTCCTGGACGGCCAGCTCAGCCTGGTCGGGCAGGGTCCGGGCGAGCTCCTCGCGGGAGCCGGGCGAGCAGACGACGACCAGCGGGTCCGGGGCGAGCGGCTCGACCGAGGCAAGCGCCCAGTCGAGCACCCGGCGCCCCAGCAGCGGATGGAGGTGCTTCGGCCGCTCGGATTTCATGCGCGTGCCGAGGCCTGCTGCCATCACGACCGCTGCGAGGGCCGGGGTCACGAGGGGATGGTCATGGCTGGGGCGGGAGGATTCGAACCTCCGGTCACGGGACCAAAACCCGCTGCCTTACCACTTGGCTACGCCCCATCAGTATCAGTAAGGGTAATCGAGCCGCGGAGGCGGGGGCTCGCGGGGGAACCAGGGGTTCACCCGCGTTGAAAACCCGCTGCCTTACCGCTTGGCTACGCCCCAGGGTTCGTGGGGCCACGAGTGTATCGGCCCGGACGATCGAGCAGGAGTGCGGCGAGGAGGAAGAGGGCCAGGGCGACGAGGACGATGATCGCAATCGTCTTCACCAGCACCCAGAGCACCGGCACGAGCACGGCGAGGAGCTGAGAGACGGCCAGGATCCAGGTCACCTCGCGGACGAGGTGGTTCTGGGTCCTCTGGTGCGCGAACCAGTACAGACCGACCGCGACGACAGCGGCCCCGAGCACGAACCACCAGCTGTGCTCGCTGAAGAGCACGAGCAGGCTCTCCACGAAGGCGATGAGGAGCGCGATCCGCAGGCGGCGCTCGCGCAGCCACCGAGACGGCGCGCTCTCGCGGTGCTCGACGACCGGCTCTGCGCTCACTTCGGGCGACGCTACCAGACCGGAGCCACGAGCCAGACGCGCGACCGCGCGCGGAGACGGCGGGTCGCCCGCTCGGCGTCGCGGCGGTGATGGAAGAGCGCGTAGACCGCCGGTCCGGCGCCGCTCACGTCGGCGCGGAACGCGCCTCGCTCGAGCAGCTCGTCGACGAGCGCCGGACGGCCTGCAGCCTCGGCGAGGTCGTTGGGCGGGAACGCTGCGAAGTCGCGCGGGCGCCGAAGGGACGAGAGGGTGCCGAGGAGAGCCCGCCGCCGCTCCTCGAAATCGTGGCCTCCACCAAGTTCGTCGAAGCGGCGATAGACATCGGCCGTCGAGCGCTTGCGCGCCAGACGCGGGAGCGCGATCACGATCCAGTAGTCCTGAGGCAGGTCGAGCGATCGCAGCAGCCCGCCGGCGCCTTCGGCGAGCTTGGGCCCGGGCGTCAGGAAGAAGGGGACGTCGGCGCCGACCTCGGCTGCGATCTCGGCGAGCCGCGCCTCCGGCAGCGGCTCCGCGAGGGTCCGGTTGGCCGCCGTGAGCGCCGCGCCGGCGTTGGCACTCCCCCCGCCGAGGCCCGCCGCGAGCGGGATCCGCTTTTCGAGACGCACGTGCCAGGCGGCATCGTTCCCGGCGGCGGCGGCCAGCTTGGCGAGCGCGCTGCGGACGAGCGTGTCCTTGCGGTAGCCCTCGACGGCGAGCTCCGGCGCGGGCTCGACGGTGACCGAGTCGCAAAGGTCGACTCGCTGGAGCACGGTCGCGACCTCGTGGAGGCCGTCCGCCCGGCGGGGCCCGACCACAAGAGCCAGGTTGATCTTCGCCGCCGCCGGGACGCGGTTCACTGCAGGGCCTCCGCGAGGCGAACGAACTGCTCCGGCGCGAGGGCCTCGGCGCGCACATCGGCGGGGAGGCCCATCTCCTCGGCGGCATGCACCACCCGCTCCCGCTCGAGGCCCGCCAGCTCGAGCGAGTTGGCAAGTGTCTTGCGGCGGTGAGCGAAGGCGGCCTGGACGAGCTCCTTCAGGCCCCTGAACTCCCTACCCCAGGACGTGACCCGGCGGAACGCGACGAGCGCCGAATCGACGTTGGGCGGCGGGCGGAACACCGTGCGGGAGACCGGGTGGAAGCCCGTGCGCTCGGCGGTTAGCTGGACGAGCACAGAGACAGCCCCGTAGCTCTTCGTCCGCGGCGTCGCGAAAAAGCGGTCGGCGACTTCCCGCTGCACCATCACGCACCAGCGTTCCACGCTCGGAAGGCCGTCGAGGCTCTCGACCACGAGCGGCGTCGCCACGCTGTAGGGGAGGTTCGAGACGAACTTGTTGGGCGC
>DASXRO010000040.1:0-2720 GCA_036506555.1 Gaiellaceae bacterium | reverse complement strand
CCCGCGCCTTCGTGTCGCGCGGAATCGGCGCCTCCTGAGCGCCCTCCAGCGGCGAATTGAAGTTGAACGACACCGCCGCGAAGGCCGCGCCGGCGGCAATGAGAACCGCAAGTGTTGCCACGATGGTGAGTCGTGTCTGTCTCCTCATGATGCGGGCTCCCCTCTTCCCCCTACCTGCGGACCGAAGATGTGCCCGGACCTACGGAGCCGAGCCCGAAACGGATTCAGGCCGACTCGAGGCGGGCGACGACGCCCAGGAGGAACTCGCTCGCCCGCGCGCCGTCCACGACTCGGTGGTCGAAGGTGCACGAGAGCCACCCGATCTCGCGGGCCACGACCTGGCCGTCACGTACGCCCGCACGCGGCCCGATGCGGTGTAGGCCGAGAATCGCCACCTCCGGATGGTTGACGAGCGGTGTGGCGAAGAGGCCCCCGAGCCGCCCGGCGCTCGTGACCGTGAACGTGGAGCCGCGTAGTTCTTCCGGCTTCAGCTTCCCCGCGCGCGCACTCTCGGCGAGACGCGAGGCTTCGTGGTCCAGCTCATCGAGCGACTTCTCGTCGGCGGCGCACAGCACTGGCACGACGAGCCCTTCCCCGGTCTGCACCGCGACCCCGATGTCGTAGCGCTCCCAGTAGACGATCTCCTCACCGGCGAGAGTCGCGTTGAGCTCCGGGACTTCCTTCAGGCCCGGGACCGCGGCCTCGATCAAGTACGCCAGGTAAGAACGTTCGCCGCGCTTCGCTGCGAGCTCCGTGAAGTCGCACTCCTCCACCACCGTCACGGCCGGAACCTCTCGGTGTGCACGCGTCAGGTGCTCTGCGATTTGCCGCCGCGTTCCGCGCAAAGGCTCCCTTCGCTCGCCCTCCCGCGCGGGAGCGGCCGATCTGACGTCGGCTTCCGTAATCCGCCCCTCGGGGCCCGTCCCCTTCAGACCGTCGAGCACGACGCCCAGGTCGGCTGCGAGGCGGCGAACGAGCGGGGTGACCTGAACTTTCTTCGGTCCGGGAGCGGTAGCGCCGTCGCCGATCAAGACGAGCAGCGTTCCGACCGGAACCACCTCTCCTTCGGCGACGAGGATCTCGCCAACCCGCCCGCCGGCGGGCGACGGAATCTCGACCGTGGCCTTGTCCGTCTGGATCTCGACGAGCGGGTCGTCCTCGGCGATCTCCTGGCCGACCTCGACGAGCCAACGGGCAATCTCTCCTTCGCGCACGCCCTCACCGAGATCCGGGAGCTTGAACTCGTAGGTCATCAAAACCCCATGACCTTCGCCACGGCTTCGACCACGCGCGGTGAGGTGGGCAGGTATTCGTCCTCGAGCGACCAGAACGGGAACGGCGCGTCGTAGCCGGTGACCCGGAGGACCGGGCCACGGAGGTCGAGAATCGCCTTCTCCGCGAGAACGGCCGCGATCTCGGCGCCGAAACCCGCCACGCGTGGGGCTTCCTGGACGATGACGGCCCGGCCTGTCTTGGCCACGGACCCGAGGAGCGTCTCCTCGTCCAGCGGCTTCAAGGTGCGGACGTCGATCACCTCGGCACTGGCGTCGAGCTCCTCGGCCGCGGCGAGGGCGACCGACACCATCCCGCCGTAGGCGATCAGCGTCACGTCGGCGCCCTCGCGCGCGACGTGCGCCTTTCCGAGCGGGACGACGTGGTCCCCGTCAGGGACCTCCTCGCGGGGGCTGCGGTAGAGGACCTTCGGCTCGAAGACGACGACCGGATCGGGTGAGCGGATCGCCGCCGCCAGAAGGCCTTTCGCGTCGGCAGGCGTGGACGGGATCGCCACCTTCACGCCGGGCGTATGGACGTAGTACGTCTCGGGAGAATCCTCGTGGAGCTCGGGCGCCTTGACACCGCCCCCCGTCGGCATGCGAATCGTGATCGGAAACTCCATCGCGCCGTTCGTACGCCAGTGATAGCGCCCGACGTGGCAGATCAGCTGATCCAGGCACGGGTAGCTGAAGGACTCGTACTGCATCTCGCAGACCGGCCGCCACCCGGCCATGGCGAGACCCACGGCGGTGCCGAGGATGCCCGCTTCGGCAAGCGGCGTGTCCACGCAACGGTCGGGCCCGAAGCGGTCGAGGAGCCCCGCGGTCGCACGAAAGACTCCGCCGGCCCGGCCGACGTCCTCGCCCATGACCATCACGGTCCCGTCGCGCTCCATCTCGCCGTGGAGAGCCTCGTTGACCGCCTCGACCAGGGTCTTACTCGACATAGGCGTTTCTGATCACGAGCTCGGGATCGGGCTCGGGCAGGGCCTCGGCGGCAGCGATGCCCGCACGCATTGCTTCGAGGGCCTTCGAGCGGGCTCCTTCGGCCAGCTCGTCGTTGAGCACGCCGATCCGGCGGAGGTAACGCTCGTAACGGCCGAAACACTCGTTCTCCCGCTCGCGCTCGACGCGATCGGCGTCGATGTACGCGCTCGGGTCGTCGGCCGTCGCGTGCGGCGCGCAACGGTAAGTGACCGCCTCGACGAAAGTCGGGCCCTCGCCGGCACGGGCGCGCGCGAGGGCTTCTCTGGTCGCTTCGTAGACAGCGAGCACGTCGCCGCCGTCGACCCGTACTCCAGGCATGCCATAACCGACGGCCTTGTCCGCCAATGTCTCCGCCCTGGTCTGAGCCGGCAGCGGAGTGGAGATCGCCCAGTAGTTGTTGTTGCAGAGCAAGACGACCGGGGCCTGCATGACCCCGGCGAAGTTGGCCCCTTCGTGAAA
>DASXRO010000039.1:0-2548 GCA_036506555.1 Gaiellaceae bacterium | reverse complement strand
CCTCTCGTCAACGTGCGCCACTTCCCCCGCCTCGCCGCCGGGCGGCACGACGAGCCAGCCGTCCACGAGCTCGTACGCGCGCGAAGCCGCGACCGCTCCATCTCTTCGATCTGGGAAGGAACAAGCGAGCTCGAGCTCTATCCGGCGCCGAACGAGGAGCTTGCCGCCCTCGCGCCGGTCCGTACCGGCAAGGGATTCCGCTTCACCTTCGGGTACACGGTCGACGATCTCGAGACCGTGCGTGACTACACGCGCACCGAGGTCGCAGCAGCCAGGGAGCCATGACCCGCGGAGCCATCGTCACCGGAGGCGGGACCGGTATCGGGGCCGCGATCGCGCGCCGTCTCGCCGCGGACGGATTCGCCGTCGCCGTCACGGGCCGGCGCCGGGAACCGCTCGGCGTGGTCGCCGCGGAGACAGGCGCGCTTCCGGTCGTGGCGGACACGGGTGACCCCACGGACGTCCAGAAAGCTGTCGAGGCCGCGAAGAGCGCCTTCGGCCGGCTCGACCTCCTCGTCTGCAACGCAGGCATCGGCCTGGGCGGGACGGTTGAGGAACAGTCGCCGGAGGACTGGGACGCGGTGCTGCGCACGAACGTCACCGGGGCGTTCCTCGCCTGCCGCGCGGCGCTGCCCGAGCTCGTGCAGACGAAGGGGTCGATCGTGACCATCTCCTCCGATTCCGGACTGCGCGCGGGGCCTCGCTCGGCCGCCTACTGCACCGCCAAGGCGGGGCTCATCATGTTGACCCAGTGCATCGCGCTCGACTACGGGCCGCGAGGGGTGCGCGCGAATTGCATCTGCCCCGGATGGGTTCGAACCCCGATGGCCGACGGATCGATGGACGAGCTGGGCGAGCTCCGGGGCGCGGATCGCGAGGGCGCCTACGAGCTCGTCTCGTCCCGCGTGCCGCTTCGTCGTCCGGGCAGTCCAGATGAGATCGCCGCGGCCGTCGCGTGGCTTGCGTCCGACGGGGCGGGGTTCACGACCGGCGCCGTGATCGCGATCGACGGGGGCAACAGCGTCGTCGACGCGAGTTCGATGGAGTTCGTCGTATGAGCGTCGCCGGCGTCGCCGTTTCGCCGGACCATTTCATCGGCGGCAGGCGCGTGGCGAGCGATGCTCGCTTCGAGGATCGCTCCCCGATCGACGAACAGGTACTCGCGGAGGTCGCGCGGGGAGGCGCCCGTGAGGTGGAGCTTGCCGTCGAGGCAGCGTGCGCGGCTTTCCCGGACTGGGCCGCGCTCGAAGTCGCCGTGCGCGCCGAGCATCTCCGCCGCCTCGCCGATTTGATCGACGCCAACGTCGACCGGATCGCGGCGGTCGAGTGCCTCGACATGGCCATGCTCGAGCGCTCGCTGCGCGCCCGGGTGATCCCCCGGGGAGCCCGGAACTTCCGAGCCTATGCGGAGCTCGCCGAGAGCCACACGGAGCGGGTCTGGAGCTCGAACGGCACGTCGAACCGGGTCGTCCGCATGCCGGCGGGCCCTGTCGGTGTGATCACCCCGTGGAACGCGCCCTTCATGCTCTCGACGTGGAAGACGGCACCGGCGCTCGCCGCAGGGTGCACAGTCGTCCTCAAGCCGCCCGAGTGGGCGCCCCTTTCCTGCTCGCTCCTGGCCGACTTGACAGAAGAGGCGGGCATCCTGCCCGGCGTCTTCAATGTCGTTCAGGGCATCGGCGAGGAGGCCGGCGCGGACCTTGTCGCCAACGGACGCCTGAGACGCGTGAGCTTCACGGGCTCGTCGCAGACGGGTCAGCTGGTGGCAACCGCAGCCGCGCGGAACCTCGTGCCCTTCACGGCAGAGCTCGGCGGCAAGGGCCCGCTCGTCGTCTTCGCCGACGCCGACCTCGACGCGGCCGCCCAGAAGGCGGCCCTCCAGTACGACGACTCCGGCCAGAACTGCATGGCGGGTACTCGTCTCCTCGTCGAGGAGTCCGCTGCGGGCGAGTTTCTCGAGCGCTTTCACCGTGCTGTCGACGCCCACGTGCTCGGCGACCCCAGAGAGGAGGCGACGACGATCTCGCCGCTCATCCATCGCGACCACCTCGCGCGCGTCGAGGGGTTCGTCGACCGGGCGCGTACGAACGGCGACCGCATCGTGCGCGGGGGCCGCGTGGCGGAGATCGGCGGGCTCTGGTACGAGCCGACGCTTGTCGAACCGCGCTCGAACGACTCTGAGATCGTCCAACAGGAAGTGTTCGGACCGGTCCTGACCTTCCAGACCTTCGGTACCGAGGACGAGGCGGTCGCGCTCGCCAACTCGACGCGGTATGGCCTCGCGGCGACCGTTTACACGTCGTCCGCGGAGCGGGCCGAGCGTGTGGGACGGTCGATCCGCGCCGGGACGGTATGGGTCAACTGCTTTCTCGTCCGCGACCTGACGGCTCCCTTCGGCGGGGTCGGTATCTCCGGAATCGGGCGGGAGGGCGGCGACTACGCGCTCGACTTCTACTCCGACTTAAAGACGCTGCAAATTCTGGAGGACTCGACGCGATGACTGTGCTCGACGGCGGCCCGCGGCTCGAGGACGTCAGCCTCGAGAACG
>DASXRO010000038.1:0-13820 GCA_036506555.1 Gaiellaceae bacterium | reverse complement strand
CGAGGGCGTGCTCGGCGCGGCTCCAGGCAGTCTCGTCCGTCTCACCGAAGTGCTGCCTCCGCTCGGAATGCCCCACGATCGAGCCCGCGACGCCGAGCTCGCGGAGCATCGTCGCGGCGATCTCGCCCGTGTAGGCGCCCTCGTCTTCCCAGTGGACGTTCTGCGCGTAGACGGTGAGCCCGCCCGCGACCGCCTCGCGAAGGGACGTGTAGGGCGGGCAGACGACGACGTCGACGCCGGGCGGGGCGCTGAACGCGCGGCAGAACTCGGCCGTCTCCGACGGCGTCTTGAACATCTTCCAGTTGCCCGCGATCAGCACGCGCTCAATCTTCCGGGATCGCGGTCACGCCTGGAAGCTCCTTGCCCTCGAGGAGCTCGAGCGCCGCGCCGCCGCCGGTCGAGACCCAGTCGATCTTCTCGGCGAGCCCGAGCTCTTCGACCGCCCGCACGGAGTCGCCTCCACCGACCACTGTGTGCGCGTGGGCGGCAGCGACCGCCTCCGCGATCGCCTTCGTCCCGTCGGCGAAGCGCGGCCACTCGAAGACGCCCATGGGCCCGTTCCAGAAGACGGTCTTCGCCTCGGCGATCCGCTCCGCGAAGGCCCGGCGCGTCTGCGGCCCGATGTCGAGGCCGAGCCAGCCCTGAGGCACCCTGTCGGCGGGGACGACCTTTGCCTCGGCGTCCGGCTCGAAGGCGGCCGCTGCGACGACGTCGCGGGGTAGTTCGTAGCCGCTCTCAGGATCGACCTCCTCGGCCATCTTGCCGCCGATCAGGAGCGTGTCCGCTCGTTCGCGCAGTGAGCGGAGCACGCCGATCTTGTCTTCGGCCTTGGCGCCGCCGAGCACGGCGACGTACGGGTGCTCGGGCCCCTCGAGCAGCCTGCCGAGCTCCTCGAGCTCGCGCTCGAGCAGGAGCCCTGCGTAGGCAGGCAGGATGTGAGCGACGGCCTCGGTGGACGCAT
The DNA here is from genome assembly GCA_036506555.1 of Gaiellaceae bacterium. Taxonomy (GTDB): domain Bacteria; phylum Actinomycetota; class Thermoleophilia; order Gaiellales; family Gaiellaceae; genus JAIBJP01. The sequence continues at coordinate 12,859 of DASXRO010000038.1, read as the reverse complement.
GCGCGCGGTGGGCGGCTCCGAAGGCGTCGTTCACGTAGAGATCGAGGCCGTCGGCGAGCTCCTGCGCGAACGCGGGGTCGTTCTTCGTCTCGCCTGGATTGAAGCGCGTGTTCTCGAGCACGCGGATACGCGCATCGTCGAGGAGCTCCCGGAGGCGCTTCTCGACGGGCTTCATGGAGAGGGCGGGGTCCTCCCCTCTCGGACGGCCGAGGTGGGAGGCGAGTACGACCTCCGTGGCCCCGCGTTCCAGCAGGAGCCGGATCGTAGGCAGCGCCGCCCGGATCCTCGTGTTGTCCGCGACCCGGCCGTCCTCGAGGGGGACGTTGAAGTCGACCCGCACGAGGACGCGCTTGCCGGCGATGTCGGCCTCGCGGACCGAGCGCGGCTTTCTCACCTAGAGGAGGCGACCGACGAGATCGACCAGGCGACAGCTGTAGCCCCACTCGTTGTCGTACCAGCCGAACACCTTGACCTCGTGACCCCTCGCCATCGTCAGCCCGCTGTCGTAGATGACCGAGTAGGAGCTTCCGACCACGTCGGTCGAGACGATCGGGTCGTCCGTGTAGCGGAGGATGCCCTCGAGGGCGCCCTTGTCGGCGAGCTCCTCGAATCTCGTGTTCACTTGTTCCACGTCCACCTCGCTCCCGAGGTGCGCCACGAGGTCGACGATCGAGCCGTCAGCGACCGGCGCGCGGATCGAGATGCCGTCCACCTTGCCCTGCAACTCGGGGATGACGAGCCCGACCGCCTTGGCGGCGCCGGTGGAGGTCGGGATCAGGTTGATGCCCGCGGCGCGCGCCCTGCGCAGATCCTTGTGCGGGAGATCGAGGATCTGCTGATCGTTCGTATAGGCGTGGATCGTCGTCATGAAGCCGGACTCGATGCCCCAGGCGTCGTTCAACACCTTGGCAAGGGGGGCGACGCAGTTGGTCGTGCAGGAGGCGTTGGAGATGATCCGGTGCCGCTCCTTGTCGTAGGCGTCCTCGTTGACGCCGAGCACGATCGTCACGTCGGGATCGGTCGCGGGCGCGGAGATGACGACCTTCTCGGCGCCTGCGTCGAGGTGCTTCCGCGCGTCGTCGCGCTTCGTGAAGAGCCCCGTCGACTCGAGCACGACCTCGACACCCAGGTCCTTCCAGGGCAGCGCGGCGGGATCTCTCTCGTTCAGGAGCTTGAGCTCCACTTCGCCGGCACGAATGCCGCCGTCGGAGGCCTCGACCTCGTCGTCGAACGGCCCCAGCACGGAGTCGTACTTGAGCAGGTGGGCCATGGTCTTGGCGTCGCCGAGGTCGTTCACGGCCACGAACTCGATGTCGGCTCCGCGCTTGCGCGCTGCGCGGAAGAAATTCCGTCCGATGCGGCCGAAGCCGTTGATCCCCACCCGTACGCTCATGCGGTCTCTCCTGTCCTCTCCCCCGGCGCGCGATTCTACCCGCGTCCAGACGACCTACCCGCACGCAGTTCGAGCGGGCCGGAGGGGAAGCTCCGAGGACGACCTCCCCCTCCGGTTGAACCGCACTCCGGACCGTGATGCCGGACGGGGTCTGAATCCGACATCCGACGAGCACGGACCCGCTCAAAGGTCAGCGTATAGCTCGGATCCCGACGCGTGCAAGGGGTTGTACCCAGCATTTACCAGCGTCAACGCTCCGCTAGCTTCTGCAGCTTCGCCAGACGCCGCTGGGCGGCGGCTTTCGTGGCTGGAGGCCGGCAGCGGCCCGCAAGCTCCCGCAGCGAGAGCGTCGGATGGCGGGCGCGGAGATCAGCGAGCTCGCGCAAGTCGGCGGGCAATTGCTCGAGGCGGCCGGCTGCCTCCAGCCGTTTGATCGCACGGAGCTGGGCGTCCGCGGCCCGGCTCGCGCGCACGATGTTCGCATGATCGGCGTTCGCGAGCCGGTTCGCGCGCGCCCGCGTAGCGGACACGACTGCGCTTTCGCCGAGCCGGAGGACGGCGTCCTGGGCGCCCACGAACGCCAGGAGCTCGGCGATCGCCTCCCGTCCCTTCAGGTAGGCGATGGCGTGCCGCCCACGGTCGTGGACTGAAAGCGCGAAGCCCTCCTCGCGGCCAAGCGAGGCCAGGAGCTCGGCGCCCTCGACGCTCACGGCGCGCAACTCCAGATGAGCATTGCGCGGGCCGCTGACCGACCCGGCTGCGAGCAGCGCTCCACGGAGGTATGCGGCCCGGCAGCAAGGCCGCGCGACGATCCGGCGGGGCGGCCGTTCGACGGGGGCCAGGTGGACGTCCACCACGCCCATCTCGTTGAGCGCCTGCAGGGCCCGCGCGTCGTCCTCGATGTGGATCTGGAAACGCGTCGCCCGTTCGAACGCCTGTCGCTTGAAGGTGTGGATCTCGCACGAAACGCCGTAGCCGCGCAGGAGGCTGAACACTCGCCGGGCCACGGCCGGGCTGGCGACCTCGAGGTGGAGCCCGATGCGCCCGCCGCCGCGTAGGTGGATGCTGCCCGCGCCGCGGATGAGCGCCGAGAGCTCGGCCAGACGGCAGCACGCCTTGCGCGGCTCGATCGCCGCAAGCTCTGCGCGAACCTCCTCAGACAGCACCTTCGAGCTCCAAGAGGCGGCGCTTGTACTCGAGGCCGAGCGACCCGTACGAGCCGAGCCCATCGGCGGCAACAACGCGATGGCAGGGCACGAAGAGCGGGAAGCGGTTGCGGGCGCAGAACGTCCCCGCGGCGCGTTGGGCGTTGGGGTGTCCCGCGAGCGCGGCGAGCTCTCCGTAGGTGACCGTCTCCCCGTAGGGCACGGCACGGAGGGCATCTGTGATCGCGGTGTTGAAAGGCGTGTTCCAGGTGACGTCGAGGTCGACGTCTGCGAACGAAACACGCTCGCCCGCGAAATAGGCCTCGAGTCGCTCCAGAAGCCGGTGCGAGACCTCGACAGGAGGCTCGGCCGGCCGCGGCAGCTCATGGTTCACGACCACCTCGCCGTCGAGCCAGAGCTCCCCCACACCCCACCCTTCGACCTCGTACGGCAGCACTTCCACGCCAATACAATGCCCATCGATGAGCGCACCGGGCATCTTCCGGCCGCCACCGCCGCGCAACGAGCCCGTTCGCGAGTATGCCCCGGGCTCGCCCGAGCGCGCGAGTCTCCAGGTCCGGCTCGAGCAGATGAAGCACGAGCGGCCCGAGATCCCTCTGGTCATCGGCGGCAAGGACGTCACGACCGGGAACCTCAGCCAGTCGGTCATGCCGCACGACAAGGATCACGTGCTGGCGGACGTCCACCAGGGCGGCGCGGCCGAGGTCGAAAAAGCGATCGAGGCGGCGGCCGAGGCCTGGGAAGACTGGCATCGGCTGCCCTGGGAGGAGCGCGCCTCCGTCTTCCTTCGCGCGGCCGAGCTCCTAGCAGGGCCGTGGCGGGACACGCTCAACGCGGCGACCATGCTCGGCCAGTCGAAGACGGCTCACCAGGCGGAAATCGACGCGGCCTGCGAGCTCACCGACTTCTGGCGCTTCAACCCGTGGCTCATGACGCGCATGTACGAAGAGCAGCCGAACTCCTCGCCCGGGGCATGGAACCGCATGGAGTACAGGCCGCTCGAGGGCTTCGTCTTCGCGGTCACACCCTTCAACTTCACGGCCATCGGCGGCAATCTCCCGACTGCTCCGGCCCTGCTCGGAAACACCGTCGTGTGGAAGCCCGCCGGCACCGCGGCCCTCTCCTCCTACTACATCATGCGGCTCCTCCAGGAGGCCGGGCTCCCGGACGGCGTCATCAACCTCGTCTACGGACCGGGACAGGAAATCGGCGGCGTGGCGCTTGCGAGCCCGGACCTCGCCGGCGTCCACTTCACGGGATCGACACCTGTGTTCCAGTCGATGTGGAAGACGATCGGCCAGAACATCGAGCGGTACCGCAACTACCCCCGCATCGTCGGAGAGACGGGCGGCAAGGACTTCATCGTCGCCCACCCGACCGCGAGCGCGGCGGAGGTCGCGACGGCCATCGTTCGCGGCTCTTTCGAGTACCAGGGGCAGAAGTGCTCCGCCGCGTCGCGGGTGTATGCCCCGGCGAACCTCTGGCCGGAGCTGCGCGATCGGCTGGTCGAGCAGGTCGGCCAGCTCAAGGTGGGCGACGTGGCGGACTTCTCCAACTTCATGGGCGCCGTCATCGACGCCAACTCGTTCAAGACACAGCAGGAGGCGATCGCGGAGGCGAAGAGCGATGCGAAGTCGAAGGTGCTCGTCGGCGGCGGTGCGGACGACAGCGAGGGCTACTTCGTCGAGCCGACGGTGATCGAGACCGAGGACCCGAACTTCCGCCTCCTTCGCGACGAGCTCTTCGGGCCCGTCGTCACGGCGTACGTCTATCCCGAGGGCAAGTGGGAGGACACCCTGGAGCTGATCGACAAGACCGCCCCCTACGGACTCACCGGCGCGATCTTCGCCGACGATCGCCAGGCCGTGGTCGAGGCCGAGGACAAACTCCGCTACGCGGCCGGCAACCTGTACGTGAACGACAAGCCGACCGGTGCCGTCGTCGCGCAGCAGCCCTTCGGCGGCTCGCGCGCTTCGGGCACGAACGACAAGGCGGGCTCGATGTGGAACCTCATCAGGTGGGTGAGCCCGCGGACGATCAAGGAAACCTTCGTCCCGCCGACCGACTATCGCTACCCCTTCATGGGCTCGGACGGCGCGGAGGGCGCGATCTAGCCCAGGGCGCCGCCCAAACCGCCGCGAACCGGCGCGCCGAAGTTCCCTCTAACGAGGGACAACGGGGCCCTTCGCCAGGGTCTAGAACGAGTAAAGAGAGAAAGCTGCTCAAGGAGCAGGTTTGACTCAAGCGCTCGTCGAAGACCGCAGCACCCCAGAACGCCGCCGACTTGGCGAGCTGCTCGTCCTGCGCGGGCTTCTGGCCGAGGACGACGTCGCGAGCGCGCTCGCCGAGCAGAGGCACAGCAAGCGCCGACTGGGCCAGATCCTCGTGGGCCGCGGCGTCCTCTCGCCGACGGCCCTGGAGAGCACGCTCGCCGAGCAGGCGAGCCGGCTCGAGCCTGAGCCCGGCTTCGGGGGCGGCCTGCGCCGGGCGATCAACGTTCAGTCGAGCCAGCACAGGCGGCAGGCGCAACCAGGTAGTCGGCCTGTCGGCGAGCTCCTCCTTCGCCAAGGTCACGTGAGTGACGAAGAGATCAATCGCGCCCTGGCCGAGCAGGCGACGAGCGGCAAGCTGATCGGAGAGATCCTCGTCGAGCGCGGCGCGGTTTCTCAGCCGGTGCTCGCTTGCGCTCTCGAGGAGCAAGCGACCGCCGGGCTCGAGACGGAGCACGGCTTCGGCACCGGGCTCAGAGACGCGATCGCTCGGGGCGGCGCCACCTAAGCAGAAAAACCGCGGCCGCGAGCGCGGGCACCGACAGGACGACGCCCGCAACGCGAACGCCGGCGACAGAGGCGATCGCTCCGTCGGTCAGGCTCGCAAGGGGCCTGAGCCCGAGGAAGGCGATGCTCCAGAGCGCCATGATCCGCCCGCGCTCGTTCTCCGCCACACCCAGCTGGAGAAAGCTCGTCGCAGCCGTATTCGAGGCTAGGTAGCCGAAGCCGGCGACGAAGAGGACCACGAGCCCGACGGAGAGAAGCGGCGAGAGCGAGAAGGCCGTCACGCCGGCGGCGAGCACCGTGAGCGTGCCGATCGTGCGCGTTCGCGAGGGCTCACGGCCGGCCAGGACGAACGCGGCCGCAACCGCACCGGCGCCGAACGTCCCGATGATGTAGCCCGAGAACGTGTCGGGCCGCTCGAAAGCGTGGGCAAAGGCCGGTGCAAGCGTGTTGATGGGGTCGGATGCGAACCCGACCGCCGCGACGATCATGAGTGCCACCGCCAGGCGAGGCTCGCGGCGCAGGAGCTCGAAGCTGTCGCGGAGCCGCGAGCTCTCCGGCCGCTCCTGCCTCCGCGGGCGAACGAAGACGAGGGCGAGCGCGAAGACGAGGTACGAGCCCGCGTTAATCGCGAAGGCCGCCGCGATCCCGAGGCCGGCTACGGCGGCCCCCGCCGCGGCCGGGCCGACCGCGCGGGCGATGTTGAACGTCATGGAGTTCAACGCCACTGCCGAGGCGACGTCCTCGCGCGGGACGAGCGAGGCGAAGAGAGCCTGTTGCGCCGGCGTCGAGAAAGCGGTCGCTATCCCCTGTCCGAAGCCGAAGCCGATCACGAGCGCAGCCGTGGCGAGGTCGAGTTGCGTCAGGAGGGCGAGGGTCGCCGAGAGGACGGCCGCGGCAGGCTGGCTGACGAGGAGCAGGCGCCGACGGTCGAAGCGGTCGGCTGCGCTCCCCGTCCATGGCGCGAGCAGGAGGATCGGCGCGAACTGGGCGAAGCTCAGCACCCCGAGGAGGAGCGCCGAATGCGTCAGCCGAAAGACGAGGATCGCGGCGGCGAGGTTCTGAAACCAGGTGCCGCTCGCCGAGAGCGCATTGCCCACGAAGTACGGCGCGAAGCTCCGCGAGAAGATGAGGCGAACGGCGGCGCGAGGCCCGACCGGCCGGCGGACGGCCGCGACGTCGCCCGCAGGCTCGGCTATGCCCGTCCTGCCCGGTGTAGGGCCGCGTAGATCTGACGCCCGGTCTTGGCCGGCACGCCGGGCACTCCCTCCAGCTCCTCGGCCGAGGCTGCAAGCAGCCGCTCTGGCGAGCCGAAGTGCCGGATGAGAGCGCGCTTGCGTGCGGGGCCGACACCGGGCAGCGCGTCGAGAATGGACTCGCGTGCCTCCTTGTCCCGTCGCTGGCGGTGGAACCCCAGCGCGAATCGGTGCGCCTCGTCGCGGACGCGCTGCAGCAGCTGCAGCCCCGCCGAGCCCGGCTCGAGCACGATCGGCTCAGGCCGGCCGGGGACGAAGACCTCCTCGGCCCGCTTAGCCAGCGCGATGACCGCCACTCGGGGAAGGTCGAACTCGTGCATGGCCGCGAGAGCGGCCGAGAGCTGGCCCTTGCCGCCGTCGATGACCACGAGGTTCGGGATGGCGGCGAAACTCTCGTCGTAGTCCTCCGCCGTGGTCGCCGGGCGAGCGCGGGCGAAGCGGCGCGCGACGACCTCCCGCATCATCGCGAAGTCGTCCTGGCCGCCTTCGTGCCGCACTCCGAACTTGCGGTAATGAGCCTTCTTGGGGACCGCGTCCTGGAAGACGACCATCGACCCGACCGGCGCGGCCTCTTGGATGTTCGAGATGTCGAAGCACTCGATCCGGATGGGGAGGCTCTCGAGGTTGAGGCGCTCGCGGAGCTCCTCGAGCGCCTCGATGCGGCGGAGACGCGTGCGCTCGCTCTGCATCGTGTCGCTCTCGAGCGCGAGCTCGGCGTTCTGCTGGGCGAGCTCCTGCAGGCGGCGTTTCTCTCCGCGCCGCGCGGCCCGCACCTCTACTTTCGTCCCGCGCAGGTCGGAGAGGAACTCCTCGAGGGCGGCAAGCGAGCCCGCGTCGGGAGGAACGACGATGAGCGGGGGCACGCTCGGCGCGCTCCCGTAGTACTCGAGGCAAAAGGCCTCCAGGAGGGATTCCCTGTCCTGGCCGGCCACGTTCTCGAGGAAGAAGCTGTGCCGGTCGGTCAGGCGCCCGCCGCGCAGCGGAAAGACCTGGACGGCGGCGGTGCCGTTCGATGAGGCAATGCCGATCACGTCGACGGTGCCGATGGCCTTCTTGTCCGCGGCTTGGCGCTCCGCGAGGTGGCGGACGGCGAAGAGGCGGTTGCGCATCCGTGCCGCCTCCTCGAAGTCCTGCCGCTCGGCGGCCGCCTGCATACGCCCTTCGAGCTCGCGCAGGATCGGCGCCGTCTCGCCGGAGAGGAAATCGACGACCCCGTCGATGATCTCCCGGTAGTCCTCCTTGGACACGTAACCCACGCACGGCGCCAGGCAGCGGTCGATGTGGTAGTCGAGGCACGGGATGCCCGAGTGGCGCCCGGGTTGAGGCCCCTCGCACGGCCGGAAGCGGAAGACGCGGTTGAGGACGTCGAGCGTCTCGCGCACCTTCTTCGCGTTCGCGTAGGGCCCGAAGTAGACGACGCCGCGGCGGTGCCGCTCGCGGGTGAACATGACTCGCGGGTAGTCGTCCTCGACGGTCACTGCGATGTACGGATAGGACTTGTCGTCGCGCAAGCGGACGTTGAACGGCGGCCGGTGGCGCTTGATGAAGTTCTGCTCGAGGTGGAAGGCCTCGGTCTCGGTGCTCGTGACCAAGACCTCGATCCGCTCAACGCGGCTCGTGAGGTTGTCGAGGCCCCTGCGCGCGTCTCCGCCCCGAAAATACGAGCGCACGCGCGGGCGGAGGGACTTCGCCTTGCCGACGTACAGGACGGCATCGTTCGGACCGCGGAACAGGTACACCCCCGGCTTCGCGGGAAGCGTTTTGAGCTGCGCCTCGATGCGCTCAGCGTGGCTGTCTGTTGCGGCCATGCTCATCCCGACGCAAGCCTAGCCAGGGTCATGCTCAGGACCTCACCCGCCTTGCCCGAGATCTTGAGGTCCGCGCGATCGTCCACCGACGTCGGGCCCTCGTTGACGACGGCGATCTTCCCCCCGGCGCCGAGCGTCGTGAATGGGAGCTCGGCAACCGGCCAGACCTCGAGCGACGAGCCGACAACGAGGAGCAGGCCCGCCTCGCCCGCGAGCTCGTACGCCCGATTCATGGCGTCCTCGGGCAGAAGCTCGTCGAAGAAGACGACGTCCGGCTTGAGCACCGCGCGGCAGCGTGTGCAATGAGGCGCGCCGTTTCCAGCTTCCAACAGCGTGAAGACCTCGTCGAGCGTGTACGAAGCGCCGCAGGAAAGGCATCTGGAAGTGCGGATGGAGCCGTGGACCTCGATCACCTCGCGCGTGCCCGCGCGCTCGTGGAGAAGATCGATGTTCTGCGTGATGACCGCACGGAGCAGGCCGAGTCGCTCGAGCTCGGCAAGTGCGTGGTGGGCTTGGTTCGGCTCCGCGTCCGTCAGCATCGAGAAGCGGGGCGCGTAGAAGCGCCAGACCTTCTCAGGGTCGGCCTGGAACGCGCCGAGCGAGCCGTACTCGCGCGGATCGAATTCGGCCCACATCCCGGTTGGAGAGCGGAAGTCGGGGATGCCGCTCTCCGTCGAGACACCAGCGCCCGTCAGCGCGACGACCGGCTGGTTCTCGCGGACGAGCTCAGCGAGCTTCTCGATCGTCCCGTCGGTCATCATCACGGTCAGCTCCCAGGTCTAGGAGGAGTGTTTCGGAAGAGCGAGTCCGAGGACCATCGATAACCAATCCGACACCTGCTGCGAAAGGGTGCTTCGGGCCAAGGTGAAGTTCACCCTCCAGCACACTGAAGGGCTCCAAGCCGTTCTGGAGCCCTTCTCGATGTTCGGCTAGAACAAGCGGCGAAACGCGCGAGTAACTAGCGCTTGATGATGTTGTGGATCTCGAGCACTTCGGGCTCGCCCGAAAGCTCGACCCCTACGTCCTTCAGCACCGGCATGAGGCGCTCGCCAAACGCGTCGAGCTGCTTGCGCGAGTCCCAGATTTCGCTGACTCGGAAGGTTCCGTTCGAACGGAAGGCAACGTGGTACTCAAGTCCATCCGGCAGCCACTCGCCCGACTTCTCGAGACGGCGGAGGCTTTCGTCGTACTGCTCGGTAGTCACATCGGGCGCCGCCGTGAAGCGGGCAAGGATGCTCGTTGAACGATCCCTCATGGTCGGGACCGCAGACTCGGGACTGGTGGTGGCCATTGAATGGCCTCCTTCGTGTGGATGCTCCTGACCGAGCCGACCTACAAACCGAACACAGTTAAGCGCCGAGCCTGGCGGGCGAGGAATCTAAGCCAGAAGACATTCCGAAGGGTATCACCTCTGACGATGCTTCCCCGCCTCGCCCTCGCCCGAAGAGGGCCGTTCCGCCTTGTCCGCCGGACCTCGCGCTGTGTCGCTCACTCGCTCAGGAAGCGAGCAACTTCCTCGGCGACCAGCTCGGGTGCCGTCATGATCGCCATATGCCCCTGGCCGCGGAGGATGGCGACACGCGCGTCCGGAAGAACGGCGCGAATCCGCTCGGTTCCCTCGCGCGCCCAGTCGGGGCTTTCCTCGCCAAGGAGGAGAAGCGCCGGAATGGCGACGTTCCGGAAGCGCTCCGGATCAACGCGGTATGCCTCCTCGGCTCTGACCTCGCGCGCCACCGTATGCGCGGCTGCGACTCGCGCCGACCATGTAGGGGAGGCCCGCAGCTGGTCGAGCTCTTCGGGCGTCAATCCGAAAGACCGGAACGCGTGGACGAGGGCCTCGTCGCGTTCGTCCCGAGCGACGAGATCCTCGATCCGTTCGACATCCCTGCTCGGCACCCCCGAGACGCCCGGAGCGGGCTCGTATAGGACGAGCCTGTGCAGATTGCGTGCGACAATGGCGGCGCCGAGGGCCACCGTCGCGCCGTAGGAGTGGCCGAAGAGAGCTGCCGGCTCGTGGATGGAGTCCACGACCGCGGCCACATCCTCGAACTCCTGCTCGATCGCGTACTCCGCTTGATCGCCGCTCTCGCCGCGGCCTCGGCGGTCGAGTGCGTAGAGGCTAAAGCGATCGACGAGCGCGGGGGCGAGGAATCTGAAGCCCCAGTGGGCACTCGTCGTCCCATGGACGAGGACGAGCGGCGGCCCCTCGCCACTCCGCTGGTACCCGATCCGCGTTCCGTCACTCGAAGTCACGTGCTCAAGGACGGCGCTCGCCTCAGCCACCTGCGGACCGTACATCTGAAATCACGGGAACGCACCCACAGGCCAGAGATGCCAGGCTTCTGTAGCGCTGCTGCCAGGCGGGCTGGAACGCCTCCTTGGTCCGTGGAGTAAGAGGTCGTGAGCAACCCGACCTCACCGCAGTCCCGCGGGCCGAAGCGAAGATCGTCACGTCTTTTGCTCGTCGCGCTCGCGGCGGCGGTCATCCTGGCGGCCGTCTCGGTCGCGTTGATAGCCCTACCTGGTGAGGGACGAGGAGAGCAGGGGGCGAGTGGTCCGTCGCACACGCCAGTCACGCCGCCGTCCCAGGGCTCACCCGGCTTGCGGCTCCTGGTCGCCGACGTTCCGCCGTTCCTTCTCGATGTGGATCGAGGCACCGTCCAGCCGATCACGGGGCTCCCGACGACGGGCGACCGGGGAGCCAGTGTCCTGCCGCTCGGCAAGGAAGCGCTCGTCCTTTCGTACCGTTACTGCGCCCGCTGCCAGAATTCGAGCGCGTACGTCGTGCGACGTGGGAGCACTGTCGCGACCGGTCTCGGCACCGCTTTGGACTTCGTCCCCTCCCGCGAGGGGAATGGCGTATGGAGGCTGACCCAGGATGCCGGCCGCTGCACGATCCGCGAGGTCGGCTTCGACGGACGGCCGCTTCGGGCCGCCCGGGGAGTTCGGTGCGGAACCGACCCGATCGCGGAGCTGCCGGCCGGACTGTTCCTGAGTTACACGGGCCCCCAAGGAAACGACGCGCACAACGCGCTCCTGAAGCCGGACGGCAGCGTCGTGCGACTCCCCTATCAGGACGCACAGCCCGTCATCGGGAATCTCGTGCTGACCGGTATCGACCAGCGCACGCCGCTCCTCCTCCACGATGTCGCGAGCGGCGCCAGCGAGAGGCTCTCCTGGCCGGCGAGGCTTCATTTCGGCCTGGGCGAAGTTACCGGTCAGCCGAACGGCTACCTCGCGACCGTCGATTTCGCCAGGTACTCGCCGAAGCACAGGTACGACCTGTGGCTGCTCGACACTCGAACCCGCCGCTGGCAGCACCTGCCCGGGATGCCCGCCCATCTCATTCCGAAGGTCACCGACGTCGAGTGGACTGCGGATGGCCGGGTCGTGATCCTCTCGGGCCACTTCCTCGGCGTCTGGCGACCCGGCGAGCCACGACTCGTCGTCCGTCGGGTGAAGCCGCCAAGGCAGCCCGGCAACCAGTTCGTGATCTGGTGAGCTGGGATTACCAGGCGAGCACTGCTCGTTCGTACCCTTTAGTGGTGGAAACCGGCCGACACGAGTGGTTTGGCACGGCCTTCGGGCCGGTGTCCAAAAGCGCGCATTGCCTGGGCCCGCGCAAGCGGACGCTCGAGGCCATCGTGCAGCTCGCCGTCGAGCTTGCGCGCGAGGGGCGTGAGGGCCGCAAGATCGGGACCCTCTTCGTGATCGGCGACGTCGACAACGTCACCTCGAAATCTCGCCCGCTCCTCCTCGACCCGCTCTACGGACATCCCAGTGACCTCCTGCACGTCGAGCGGGCCGACTTCCGCGAGACGGTGAAGGAGCTGGCGCAGCTCGATGGCGCCTTCCTCGTCGCCGACGACGGGACGTTCGTCTCCGCCGGCCGCTACGTCGACGTGGACGTCAGCGCGCCCGACAACTTCCTTCCAGGGCTCGGCACCCGCCACGCGGCCGCCGCCTCGGTCACCCGCGAGACTCGGGCGACCGCGGTCGCCGTCTCGCAGAGCTCGGTCGTGCGGGTTTTTTCCGGCGGCGAGATCCGCGCCGAGATCATCCCGGAGCTCTTCCTCATGTCGCGCGAGGGGCTCTTCACGCCCGCGCCCGAGGTCAGCCAGCTGCCCGAGGTCGGCGTTACGCTCGCGGTTGCCGGCGAAGCCTCGGGGTAAAGGCGGGTCTACCTGCTTGCCCGCGTGGCAGGCAGACCCGCGCCACTCGAAGATAGGCGAGAAGCCGTAACGCAAGCGGCTACGATTGCGCCGTGGCCGCGGAGACCTCGACTCAATACGTCGCCTACACGCTGTACAAGGTCGATCCGGCCTGGAGGCGCCTCCCGGTCGAGGAGCGCGCGGCGGGAAAGGAGGCGCTCGCCGAGGTGGTTGCGGCCTGGCAGGAGCGAATGGAGCTCCGGACGTACAGCCTGGTGGGCGTCCGTCCGGAGGTCGATTTCCTCTTCTGG
>DASXRO010000037.1:0-4420 GCA_036506555.1 Gaiellaceae bacterium | reverse complement strand
CCGATCTCGGCGAAGTTGGCCGCCAGGAAGGTCGTGTACGTGGCCAGGAGCGCCCAGCAGGCGAAGAAGCCGGCGCGTGGGCCAACCGTCACTCCCACGAGGGCGTAGGCCGACCCCGCGTGGTTGAAGTAGTGCGTCAGGCGGATGAACGCATACGAGACGAGCGCGATCGCGATCGCGGCAAAGAGAAACGCGAGCGGAACCGCCCGTCCCACCAGGCTCGCCGGAACGGTCCCGTTCAGGGCCATCGCCGCCGTCGGCGCCATGATCCCGACCGAGATCGCCAGCGCCTCGAAGAGCCGTAGCTCCCGCCGCAGTCCTCCGCGCGGACGATCCTCCGCCGCCGCAGGTGCTTCGATCACGCTCATCCTCTGCCTCCTTCCTCGAAGATCGCCTCGGGCACGAACGACCCCACGACCCAGTTGGGTGCGTCCACGACCTCGTGGATGCGCAGGTCGGCCGCGACGCTCGCGAGCGCGTAGGCCTCCTCGCGGCCGAGGCCGTGCTGCTCGCCCAGATAGGAGATCGTGGCGCGCACTGCATCCCGGGCGGCCTCCATCAGGTCCGGGCCCACGCCTGTGCAGACGTGAAAGCTGGACTCCTCGGTCTGCGCGAGGGCTCCCGCCGGCAGGTGGTACTGGGGCGCTTGGATCCTAAAGTCGCGCCGCACGGAGAGGCGCAGGACAACGTCCATCGCGGCCTCGATCGCCGTCCCGCACACTTCGCCGTCCCCCTGCGCGGCGTGGGTGTCGCCCAGCGAGAAGAGCGCGCCTTCGACGCCGACCGGAAGGAAGAGCGTCGCACCAGCGCGCAGGTGCTTCGTGTCCATGTTCCCGCCGAAGCGCGAGGGCGGCACGATCGGGTGCTCCCCCGGCTCTGCCGGAGCGAGGCCGATCGTGCCGGGGAACGGGCGGTACGGGAGCGCGATTCCATCGGCGAAGCGAACGGTTCCACCGTGCGCGTCGACGTCCGAGATGCGAAGCCAGGGCTCCGGATACTCGTCGGCCAGGAGGCCGAAGCCGGGGATGATCGCAGTCCAGCCCCACTCAGGCGGCCTGAATTCGAGGAGCTCGACCGCCAGCACGTCGCCCGGTCTCGCCCCCTTGACGAAGACGGGGCCGCTGACAGGGTTGACGTGCGAGAAGTCCAGCTTGGTCACGTCCTCGACGCCCGAATCGCGGTTGATCTGCTCGTCGGAGGCGTCGCGGACGTGCAGCTCGACCGTATCCCCGGCCTCGACTTCGAGCGCAGGCGCGATCGAGTTGTCCCAGACGTAGTTGAAGTCGTCTGGGCGGACTTCGTGGATGGAGACCGTGTCCATTTCGTCGCCTTTCCGCCGCCCCCATCGGGCGGCGGAAAGGCGTGATTATGGGCGCTGGGTCAGCCTGCTACAAGGCTAAGCGGCGCGGGCGAGGTCGTCGCCGAGCTCGTCGGCGAGCTGCTCGAAGGCGTCCCGCTCGAGCTGGCGGACCCGCTCGCGAGAGAGGCCGAGCTCCTTGCCGATCGCCTCGAGCGAAGCCGGCTCGCCGTCGAAGCCGAACCGAAGCTCGACCATGCGGCGTTCGCGCTCCGGCAGCTTGCGCAGGGCGCGGCGGATCTCCTGGCGCCGGACGGCGTCGGTCGCGACCTCTTCCGGGTCGTTCGCGTTCGGGTCGTCGAACAGGTCGCCGAACTCGCCCTCGTCCTCGGAGCCGATCGGCTGGTTGAGCGAGACCGGAGCGTCCGCGGCGTCGAGGGCCTCCTCGACATGCTGGAGCTTGAGGCCGGAGGCCTCGGCGAGCTCCTCGCGAGTCGCGTCGCGGCCGAGCTTCGTCTCCAAGTCGCGGGCGACCCGGGCGAGCTTCACTCGCCGCTCGTGGACATGAGTCGGCACGCGGATCGTCGTGGACTGGCCCGAGATCGCGCGCTGGCACGCCTGGCGGATCCACCACGTGGCGTACGTGGAGAACTTGTAGCCGCGGCGCCAGTCGAACTTCTCGACAGCACGGTTGAGCCCGATGACGCCCTCCTGGATGAGGTCGAGCAGGGGCAGGCCGTGACCCTGGTAGCGCTTGGCGATCGAGATCACGAGGCGCAGGTTCGAGTTGATCATGCGCTCCTTCGCGGCCGCGTCGCCACGCTCGACCCGCTTCGCGAGCGCGACCTCGTCGGCGGCGGTGAGCAGCCGGTAACGGCCGGCCCTGTTCATGAACAAGGACAGCGCGTCCGTCGGATCGGTGTTCTCGATCCGGGTGTCTTCAATCACGTTGGTCAGTCGTCTCACTTCCTTCTCGTTAGCTGCGACCCGCCAGCCGGCGGCGCCGCTCGAAGCGCTCGATGCGGCTTCCGCTGCCGACGGGGCGCTCCTGGCCTGTGTACGCGGGGTGACAGTTCGAGCAAACGTCGACGACGAGCTCGCCCCGCGTCGAGCGCGTCGTAAAGGTGGTCCCGCACGTGGTGCAGCGAACCGTTGCGAGCCGAAGCTCGGGATGAATTGTCTTCAGGGAAATCGCCTCCTTCGGGACGCGCCGTCCTGGCGCGCCGCCGAGAGTTATAACGCTCTTCGAGGGCGAGGTATTCCTGAAAAGCGCGCGTTTGCGGGCCTTTTGGCGAATCCCGAGTGAAGCGGACCGTGCCGCCTTCGAAGTGGCTGCGGTTGCAGCCTGCTTGTATGTGCGAGCGCGCCGGTAACGCAACCGCGCCGATTCGACAGTTACGAGTATGACAGACCATCTCGATCGTCAAGGCGCCGAGGCGCGCTTCAAAGGGGTCTTCTCTCACCTCGGCGCCGTCACCGCCTACGCGCGGCGCCGCGGAGCGAGGGACGCGGACGCGCTCGCCGCCGAGGTCATGACCATCGCATGGAGGCGGCTCTCCGACGTTCCCGTCGACGACCCACGCCCCTGGCTCTACGCGACGGCACGCAACCTGCTGCTCGCGGAGGCACGGCATTCCGCGCCCGCCGCGGGAGGCGGGGCAGGTCTCCCGGCGAGCGTCGCCGATGCGCCCGAGGTGCACGAGCTCGACCCGCCTCTAGAGCGTGCGCTCCGCTCGCTCTCGAGGCTCGACCGCGAGGCACTCCTCCTCATTGCCTGGGAAGACCTGACACCCACTCAGGCGGCACGGTCCCTAAGCATCAACCCCGCGGCGTTTCGTGTCCGCCTCTTGCGGGCGCGGCGACGACTGCGGGCGAAGTTGAACGAGGAGTTGTCTGGCCGGCAACTCGATCCCAATGCCCATCTCGACATGGAGACGACATGAGCACCGAATCGATCATCGTCCGGGTGCGGCGGTCGAACCCCGTCACCGACGTGGCCCTCGAGGACGCCGACCTGCTTGCGCGCATCACTGCTCTGCCCGGTGATCCCCGGCTGGCAGAGGGTGAGGGCAGGGCGCGCCCGAGGCATCGGCGGCGTGTCGTTGTCGTCGCGTTCGCCGTGGGCCTGGCGGCCATCCTCGCATCCGCCGCCTACGCCATCTCGCAATGGATCGGTGCGGATGTGGTCCGGCCGCCCGTGACCAGGCAGGAGTACCTGAGCGCCCAGAAGCAGCTCACGCTGCCGCCGGCTGTCAGCTGGCCGACTTTCAACATGCCGCCGGCCAACAGCGTGACAACGCGCGGCGGCGGAGGCGGTCAGGCGGTCGTGATCGCCATGAACGCGTGGGAGTGCTACTGGGTGCGAGCGATCCGCGCACGTGACGTCGCGGCTCAGCAGGACGCCCACGCGCAGCTCAAGCAGCTCCTAAAGAGGGTGTACGAGGCACCCGAAGGAGCTCCGGAGGGCTGGACGCCGACCCCGTTCCCACAGCAGCCGTTCGCCGTCTTCGCGCACGACGGCGGCCTCGACTGGATCAAGGAGAACTACGCGGCAGCGGCGGCCGGCGACGCGACGGGCATCGCGCAGAGCTGCCGGGCCAACGCCCAGTAGCGAGAACACCAACGGACCAACCAAAAGGCTCGCGTGAGCGGGCCTTTTCAGTAGCGGGGGCAGGATTATGAGACGACCGTTGCCAAGTCATGCAACGTATTCATGAGCCCTTGGAGGCGTGCGGACTCAGCTGAAGTCGGATCAGGTGAGCTCAGGTGGGCAAAAGTTTGGCCGACGTTGTCACAGCTGGTTGCTCGAGCCTCGGCCTCGTCGCGATCCTCCGGACACCCTCAGTGGAGGCCTCGGGACTCGAACTCGCGACGCCGCCCGGGACGGGGTCGGCGTCGGACGGCGGACGACGGTCTGCTGGAGATCGAAAGACGGAGCGACGCCGCGCACCGAGGGCACCGAGGCCGGCTCGCTCCTCTCATTAGATGGTGGGCCGCGGACGTCCCAGGGGGAGGAGGCTCGCCGCTCCGCTGGTAACGGCACCCGGATCAGGTAATGAGCCTAAACAGTCGCTTCGGCTCGGGGACGCCTTTGAGCTGATGTGTTCCAGCGTCTTCGAATTC
>DASXRO010000036.1:0-10390 GCA_036506555.1 Gaiellaceae bacterium | reverse complement strand
GAGGCTGCGTCCTCGGTCGCCCCCGTATTTAGATTCAATACGAGGGCTCCCTGCGTCCTTGCCTCGGAACGACCAGCGCGTCCCGGCGACGAGCGACGTCCCGTCAATCCCTCCTAGCGCGAGTGCTCGCGGAGCCAGTCGGCGAAATTGCGCGCCTGGCCCGCCGGATCAGAGGCCGCCGGGACCGGCTGGACGGCTGGCGTGCCCGCCGGGGGCGGGTTCGTCCCTCCGCCACCGCGCGCCGCGAGGCCGATCGCCACGGCGATCGCCACCGCCGCGGTGAGCGCGGCGAGCGTGAGCCAGAGGCCCCGGCCCCGCGGGAACGCGAAGTCGCGCCGCGGCGGAGGGGCCATGGGCGTCGTACGAACGCGAGTCGGCGAGGCGACGATCTCCTTCGCGTCGACGCCCTGAGGCCGCCGCAGCGCTTGGGTAGGCGGCTCCGGCGAGGCGACCGCGAGCTCCTGAGCCAGGGCTGCCGCTGACTCGGGTCGGTACGCGGGGTTCCGCGCGAGCGCGTGCATGACCGCCGCCTCGAGCCGTTCCGGAACGTCCGGCCGCACCTCCCGCAGCGGCGTGATCGCCTCCTCCCGTTGCTTCATGACCAGCTCCGGCAAGGTCTCGAAGACGTACGGCGTCCGCCCCGTGAGGAGCTCGAAGAGGACGCAACCGAGCGAATAGATATCCGCAGCCGCCGTCACCTCCTCGCCGAGAGCCTGTTCCGGAGAGAGGTAGGCGGCTGTGCCCAGCACGCTTCCGATTTGCGTTAGCTTCGTCGTCTCGGCGGCGCGCGCGATGCCGAAGTCGGCGATCTTCACGGTTCCGTCGGCGCGCAGCAGGAGGTTCTGCGGCTTGATGTCGCGGTGGACGAGCCCGGCGCCGTGCGCGTGCTCGAGCCCGCCGCAGACCTGGAGGGCGAGGTCGACGACCTCGGTCGGCTCCAGCGGTCCCCGCTGCTTGAGCTCGTCGCCGAGCGTCGCGCCCTCGACGTACTCCATGACGATGAACGGCCGGCCCTCGTCCTCGCCGACGTCGAACACCTGCACGACATTCGGGTGCGAGAGCTGGGCGGCGAGCCTGGCCTCGCGGAGGAAGCGCTCGCGGAAGCCGGGCGTGTCGGCCAGATGCTCGGCGAGCACCTTGACCGCCACCGGGCGGTCGAGCTCGCCGTCGCGGGCGAGATAGACCGAAGCCATGCCGCCGCGCCCGAGGACGTCTTCGACCCGGTAGCGGCCGCCGGCCAGCGTCTCGACGCTCAACCGCTCTCCTCGGTTGTCGTCGAGATGCTCGTCGTGCCGAGCGTCGTCGTGGACTCGTCCTTCTTGCCCTTCTTCTTGCCCTCGCCCTTGTCGTGCTCCTCGGTGCAGTTGACCTCGTTCTGGAGGTCGGCGGCGTTGCGCTCGAGCTCGGCCCGGAAGGCCGACTGAACCTGGCCGCCCGCGAGCGCGGATTCCACCGCGTGCTTGAGCTGGTCGGCGAGCTGCGCCGCCGTGCACTCATCGCCTGCGTCGAGCGCGTCGGCGATCGCGTCGGCGCGGCCGGCGAGATCCACGGCAATCGCATGCGGAAGCTCGGGCCGAGCCGTCGAGTTGGAACTTCCCCCGCAACCCGCGACCGCGAGGGCCAGCCCCACGGCGATCAGGGCAAGCAGCGTCCGCAGGCGACCGATTGTATGGGTGTGGAATCCCTTCAAGCCGATTCCGCATTTATTTCCCCGCTTGCTCGCGGGTAAATCCGGCGCCGACCAGTATCGGAACGGGCCGACGACTTCGGCGCGGCCTGTCGCCGGGGCGCTGAAGCAGGGCGCTCAGGCGGCTTCTGTGGCGGGCTCCGATTCGGGCTCGGCGTGCGCCGGTGCGGCCGCGGGCCGCAGGAGCGCAGCACCTATCGCGGCGGCGGCGGCCGAGAAGATCGCCCCGACGAGGAAGCCGGCGTGGTAACCGCCGGTCAGCGCGCCGACACGATCGTCGGCGGCGGCGAGCAGGCTGTCGGTGCGGGAGGCCGCGACCGCGGCGATGACGGCGAGCCCGAGGGCGCCGCCCATCATGAACGACGTGTTGACGATGCCCGACGCGAGACCGGCCTCCGTCGGTCTGACGTCGCCCATCGCTGCGAGCAGGATCGGGTTGAAGCCGATGCCGGCGCCGAAACCCTGCAGCACCATGGCCGGAAGGACGTCCACAGCGAAGTTTCCGTCCACTGGCGCCCGCGCGAACCACAGGATGCCGAGCGCCATGAGTGAGAGCCCAAACAGGAGGGGTGCCTTGATGCCGAAGCGCATGACCGCTTTGTCGGAGAGCGCGAACGACGTGGTTCCCCAGATCACCGTGGACGGCAGGTAGGCGAGCCCGACCTCGAGCGGCGAGTAGCCGAGCACCTGCTGGAGGTAGAGAGCGGAGAGGAAGAACGTGGCGAACATCCCGCCCGCCATCAGAATGCCGACCACGTTCGCGGTCGACAGGTTCCGGAACCGGAAGAGACCGAGCGGCACCAGCGGCGAGCTGGCCCGGGACTCGATGCCGAGGAACACGGCGACGAGGGCGAGCGCGCCGGCGAGGAGGCCGATCGTCTCTCCGGACGTCCAGCCCGTCTGGTTCCCGTTCACGATCGCGTAGACGGCCAGCATCAGCGCGCCGGTCACGGTGACTGCGCCGGCAATGTCGAGTCGCTGCCCCTGGGACGGGCCCCGCTCGCCGGGCAGGAGGATGAAGCAGAGCGTCACAACGACGACGCCGACCGGGATGTTGACGAGGAAGATCCAGTGCCAGCTGAGCAGGTCCGTCAGGACTCCCCCGAGAAGGACGCCGGCCGTGCCGCCGCCCGAGAGCACGAAGCCGAAGATGCCCATCGCCTTTGCGCGCTCAGCGGGCTCCGTGAACATGATCATCGTCAGCGAGAGGGCGACGACCGAAACGATGGCGCCGCCGAAGCCTTGCACGGCTCGCGCCCCCACGAGCAGGTTCTGCGAGTTCGCGAGGCCGCAGGCGAGTGACGCGAGCGTGAAGATCGTGAGGCCGATGAGGAAGAGCCGACGGTGGCCGAAGAGGTCCCCTAGCCGACCACCGAGGAGCAGAAAGCCGCCAAACGTGATCAGGTAGGCGTTCACGACCCAGGCCAGCGAGGTCGCCGAGAAGCCGAGGTCCGCGCGAATGGACGGGAGCGCGACGTTCACGATCGTCGCGTCGAGGACGATCATGAGGTCGCCGAAGCAGAGGACGAGGAGCGCGATCCACCGCGTCCGGCCCGACAGGCTCATGTTTGCGTCTTCCCTTCCACACCCGTGCTCAACGGTGCCTGCATGAAATTCCTTCCTGGTTTTCGTTGAGAGTAGAGATGGTTGTTATATACAACTAGCCTCTATTTGCGCAAGTGAGATACATTTACCGCAATGAGCACGCGTACTTACGGGTCTTACTGCGGTATTGCGCGTGCGCTCGAGCTCGTCGGCGAGCGGTGGTCGCTCCTCGTCGTCCGCGACCTCATCCTGGGCCCGAAGCGCTTCACAGACCTGCGCCGGGGGCTTCCTCGCATTCCGACCAATGTTCTCTCGGCGCGTCTCAAGGAGCTCGAGCACGCCCGGATCGTCCGCCGGCGGCTGTTGCCACTGCCGCTGACCGGGGTCGTCTACGAGCTGACCGAATACGGAAGGGAGCTCGAGGACATCGTCCTCCGGCTGGGCCTCTGGGGAGCGCAGTCGCTGGGAGAGCCGCGGCCGGGGGAGATTCTCACCGTGGACTCGATCATCCTCGCTCTCCGGGCGACCTTTCAGCCCCGGGCGGCTCGCGGGCTCCGGGCCGGCTACGAGCTCCGCCTCGGAGACATCGTCATTCACGCACGGGTCGACAACGGAGCCGTCGAAATCGCGAAGGGACCATTGCCCGAAGCCGACCTCCGTCTCGAGACCGACCTGACGATCCGGCTCCTCATGAGCGGTGAGCTCAGCCCGGCAGAGGCGGTCAAAAGCGGAAAAGTCCGCCTGACGGGGAAGCGAGATCTCCTGGAGCGATTCGTCGAGATCTTCAGGATTCCGCCCGCTCCTGTCGCCCTTCCCGCGGACCAGCGCGCGACGATAGGCTCTCGCCATGTGCAAAACCATCCACACTCTCCATAACTTCGAGCCGCCCGCGACCGAGGACGAGACGCGGGCCGCCGCCCTGCAGTACGTCCGCAAGATCAGCGGCTTCACGAAGCCCTCGCAGGCGAATGCGGCTGCGTTCGAGCAGGCTGTCGACGCCGTCGCGGCCGCTTCCTGGCGGCTTCTCGGCGAGCTCGTGACCTCCGCGCCGCCGAAGGACCGCGAGGCCGAGGCAGCGAAGGCCCGTGCCCGCTGGTTGCAACGGGAGGCCGTCTAGCATCCGAGCTCGAGGATCGTTAATCGCATCAACCACGACCGGACAGGAGGGGAACCATGGCAGCGAAGCCGATTCCGGAGGGCTACCACACAGTTACGCCGTACCTAGCCGTCGACGACGCCGCCGAGGCAATCGAGTACTACAAGAAGGCGTTCGGCGCGAAGGAGCGCGTGCGCATGGACGCGCCCGGCGGCAAGATCGGGCACGCGGAGCTCGAGATCGGGGACTCGCTGGTGATGCTCTCCGACCCGTTTCCGCAGGCCTCGACGAGGACGCCCAAGGAGCTGAACGGCACCACCGTGAGCGTTTTCATGTACGTCGAGGACGTCGACACGGTCGTGAAGCGCGCAGCCGAGGCGGGCGCGACGATCACGATGGAGGTCGCTGACCAGTTCTGGGGCGACCGCTTCGGCTCGATCAAGGATCCGTTCGGCCACTCGTGGTCGATCGCGACGCACGTGGAGGACGTCCCGCCGGCGGAGATGGCCGAGCGGGCCAAGGAGGCCATGGCCGCAATGAGCAGCTGAGGCTGGAGGGCGGCCGGGCGCCCTGCCCGGCGGCCCTCGCTATTCCGCGCAGGGCTCAGCTGACTCCGGGGCCGGCTATGCCGGCCCCGGGTTGACGAAGGAACCCGAGTCAGGCGTCCCGGGTCGAAGTACGCCACGCGCCGACGGCAAGCGGCACGATCGTCCACGCGGCGATCACCGCGATGGCGACACTCAGCGACATGGGCACGGCCACACCGCCATCGAACAACGCCGAGGGGGCGACGCCCTCCGTCGCGGCGACCGGGAGCAGCTCGCGCAAGGAGCCGAGGGCTCCCATCTGGAGCAAGAACGGCATCAGGACGAGCTGCCAGCCAACCACGACCCCGATCGTAGTGCCCCGCGAGCCGACTGCAGAGGAGACGCCGAGCGCCAGAACCAGCGCTAGGCCGACGACTATGGCGAGCCAGGCGGCCGACTCGACGAGAAGGCCCGCGCCCGGTGGTTCGAGTGATCCTGCGAGGACCGTCGAGGCCACCGCGGTCACCGCGAAGCCCGCCCAGACGGCCGCGACCGCAAGCCCGAGGCCGGCGGGCACACGGGCCGCGAAGAGAGCGAGTCGCGGGCGCCCAGTCACGACAAGCTCGCGGAAGACGCCGGAGCGGAGGTCGCCGGCGCCGGCGGTTGCGCCGAGGAGGATGGCGGCGACGACGCCGAGCTGGGTCAGCAGGTACATGGACCCCGAGAAGTTCTCGAGGCCGCCGGCGGGCCCGTGTTTGGCCGGCTCCGTCGCGTGGAGGGCCACGAGGACGATGTAGGCGACGATCATCGGCAGGACCGTGAGAGCGAACGTCGCGAGGACGAGGCCGCGCCGCTTGCGCAGTTTCAGGAGCTCGGCACTTACGAGCCTCGGGAGCAACCGAGGTCGGCTGCGCGCCCGCGGCAGCTCTGCGGTGGCGGTTGTGGTGCTCATGCTGCTTCCTCCAATCGGGACGTGATCTCCAGGAACCGCTGCTCGAGCGACGCGCGCGCCGGCTCGAAACGGCGAATGGCGAGGCCGGCGAGGACGAGGCGTCGACCGATGTCGTCCGCGGCCGGCTCGGCTTCCACATCGGGGCTGAGGCGCACGCGGATACCTTCGGGCTCGGCCACCGCGGACGCGACCGCGCGGTTTTCCGCCAGCAGGGCGAGCGCGCGCTCCCCGTCGCTCGTGGCGATGAGAATCGTCTGCTCGCCGCCGCGCGCCAGATCTGCGATCGAGCCCTGCATTACGACACGTCCGCGATCGACGATCGCGACCGAGTCGCAGATCTTCTCCACCTCGTCGAGGAGGTGCGAGGAGAGAAGGACCGTCCGGCCCTCGGCGACGAAGCCGCGAATCATGTCGCGGAACTCGTGCATTCCGGCCGGATCGAGCCCGTTCGTCGGCTCGTCGAGGATCAGGAGCTCCGGGTCGGCCAGCAGGCTGCGGGCGACCCCGAGCCGCTGGCGCATGCCGAGGGAGTAGCGCTTCACGCGCTCGTCCGCCCGCTGGGAGAGGCCCGCCCTGGCGAGCGCGCCGTCGATGCGATCGTGCGCCTCCGGCTCTCGGGCGGCCGCGATCACCGTGAGGTTCTCGCGGCCGGTCAAGTGACCGTGAAAGCGCGGTTCTTCGACGATGGCGCCGATACGCGCAAGCGCCGCCGTGCGCTCGGCCGGCACCGGGCGGCCGAGCAGGTGCATCGTGCCGGAGGTGGCGCCGGTCAGGCCGAGCAGCATTCTGATCAGGGTCGTCTTCCCGGCGCCGTTCGGCCCCAGATAGCCGAAGGCCGAGCCGCGGGGAACGCGGAGGTCGACATCGTCGACGGCGACTCGGTCGCCGAACCGCTTCCTCAGGCGGGACGTCTCGACGACGAATGCCCCGGAGCCCTCCTTCCATGGGTTCGCTCGCCTGTCGATGCTCATGTGTCCTCCTGTTCGCATAGTTCGTGATCGCTCTCGAGCGTACGGCGCGAAGACTCACCCGCCATCGGGCGTGAGGCCGATTTCGCCTCATGCGCGCGAACGGTTTGCCTCTCGTCCTCAGTAAGGATTCGAGGTCGCTCTCACGGACGAGGCGGGGCGGCGAGTTGTGGAGTACCTTCGAGTCGTGAAGAGCTTCCTGCGGCTCGCGCGCCGCTACTGGTTCGACGCTCTCGTCCTTCTCGGCCTCGGCGTAGGTCTGGCCGGCGCCGTCGTCTCGCAGGACAAGGCTGACGGCCCGACAGGTCCGCTCTGGTTCGACGTGCTGGCGATCACGGCGATCGTCACGCCCCTGTTTTTCCGTCAGCGCTTCCCCTTCGGCGCGCCGCTGGCCGTCGGGATGGCCGTGGCGTCGACCACGTTCGTCGACGAGCGCCTGGTGCCCATCCTCTTCATCCCCTTCCTCGCCGGCTGCGCGGCGGTCTTCCTCATGGGACTGCTCAGGGAGCGCTCGCAGGCTGTCGCGGGAATCGTCCTCGCAATCGGGGTCGAGGCGCTGGTCGCGTACAGGGATCCCCTGAAAAATCTCAGCGCCTTCATTGCCACCTGCATCGTCTTCGGCCTCATCTGGACGGTTGCGTTCGCGCTCGGCCGCAAGTTCAAGGAAGCGGACGAGGCGAGGGCGCGGGCTGCCCGGGCGGAGCGGGAGCGAGAGGAACGGGCACGCTCCGCGGTGACTGAGGAGCGCGCGCGGATCGCGCGAGAATTGCACGACGTCGTCGGCCACAGCGTCAGCGTCATGACGGTGCAAGCCTCCGCGGTGCGCAGGCTGCTCCGACCCGAGCAGGAGCGCGAGCGCGAAGCTCTCCTAATTGTCGAGCGAACGGGACGCGAGGCGCTCGCGGAGATGCGGCGGATGGTGGGCGTGCTCAGGCGCCCCGAAGAGGCCCCTGCGCTCGCGCCCCAGCCGAGCCTCGAGCACGTGGAACGGCTGGTCGAGCAGGCTCGCGAGGCCGGGTTGCCCGTCGAGCTACGCGTCGAGGGCGATCCGCTGCCGCTCCCGGCCGGCGTCGACCTCACCGCCTACCGGCTCGTCCAGGAGGGCCTCACCAACGCGCTGAAGCACGCGCGCGCAGAGCGAGCACAGGTGCTCGTCCGCTACGGCGACGGGGGCATCGAGGTCACGGTGAGCGACGACGGCCGCGGTGCCGGGAGCGGCGACGGTGGCGGCCACGGTCTCGTCGGCATGCGCGAGCGAGTCGCCGTCTACGGCGGCGAGCTCGAGGCTGGCCCCCGGCCGGAGGGCGGCTATCGGTTGCGGGCGAAGCTCCCGCTGGCGCCCGCATGAGCCTGGGCGTCCTCATCGTCGACGACCAGGCGCTCGTCCGCGCCGGTTTCCGGATGATCCTGGAGGCCGAGGAGGGCATGGAGGTGGTGGGCGAGGCGGCGGACGGGCGCGAAGCGGTTGCGGAGGCGCGGCGCCTGCGGCCGGACGTCGTGCTGATGGACGTCCGCATGCCCGACGTCGACGGGATCGAGGCGACCCGCCGATTGCTGAGCGACGACGCGACTGACGCGAAGGTCGTGATGCTCACCACCTTCGACATGGACGAGTACGTCTACGACGCACTCAGGGCGGGCGCGAGCGGATTCCTGCTCAAGGACGTGCCCCCCGAGCAGCTTGTCGTCGGCATCCGCGCTGTCGCGAGCGGAGACGCGCTCTTGGCGCCCTCCGTGACCCGCCGGGTGATCGAAGAGTTCGTCCGCCGCCCGCCGTCCTCGGTGCGGACGCTTCCCCCCAAGCTCGCCGACCTGACGGCGCGTGAGCTCGAGGTGCTCAAGCTGATCGCGCGCGGCCTCTCGAACGCCGAGATCGCCACGGAGCTCTTCGTCAGCGAAACCACCGTGAAGACGCACGTCGCGCACGTGCTCATGAAGCTCGACCTGCGCGACCGCGTGCAGGGCGTCGTGCTCGCGTACGAGTCCGGTCTGATCGAGCCCGGCGAGAGCTAGAGCCCTCCGCCTGCGGGGGGAGTCGCACTCCTCCGCGTGGAGGACAAGCGGCCGCGAGAAGATCGCCCGGTGTGACGACCGAGGATCCTGCCGGCGGCCGACGATTCTTGGGGCCCGCGGTCCTAGCCTCCTGATGTCAGCAAACGACGCTAGGAGGCAGAGATGATCCTTACAGGCGACACCATCAAGAACCCGGTCACCGGCGAGCGCGTTACCTTCCTCGCCACCTCGGCGGACACCGACGGCGACGCGGTCGTGATCGAGACCGTTGTGCAGCCGAACGGGTTCGTCGCCGCCGCGCACATCCACCCCTCCCAGAGCGAGCGCTTCGCCGTCGCGGCGGGACAGCTCGGCCTCAAGGTCGGGCGGAAGAAGATCACGCTCGGGCCGGGGGAGGTCGTCACCGTCGAGGCCGGAACGGCGCATCGTTTCTGGAATGCCGGCGCGGACCCGGTCCGATTCGTCTGCGAAGTGCGACCGGCGCTTCAGTTCGAGTCGCTTCTCGAGACCATGTTCGCCCTCGCCGCCGACGGCAAGACGGGACGAAAGGGCATGCCCAACCTCGTCCGCCTCGCCGTGATCGCGAAGGCGCACTTCGACACCGTCCGGCTGCCCTTCCCACCCGCCTGGATCCAGAGGACCGCACTCGCCATGGGTGCTCCGGTCGGGCGCGTCTTCGGCTACCGGCCGACGTACCTCTCCGACGCCGGCCCGCCCGCGGCCGTGGCGATTTGACGCCCAAGATGAAACGGCGCTTCTACTTCAGTCTCGTCGTGCTGGCGGTGCTCCTCCTCGCTCTGCCGGGACTCACTGCCAAGGGCGTCAGCCGATTGGCGCACCACCCGCGTCGCCTTGCCTGGCGACTGCCGGGAAACCACCCCTGAGGAAAGGACAGCCATGCGCATGCAGGAATCCATCATTGCTCGAGGCGGGCTTCTCGCCGGGATCGTCCTCGCACTTCTCGCACCCGCTCTGACAGGGTGCGGGGTCGGACCCGCCACAAACCAGGAGAAGATCAGCAAGACCGCAACCATTTATCTCAAGGCGCTTGCCGACGGCGACGCCGCTACGGCTTGTGCCCAGCTCACTCGCCGTGCGAAGGGCGCAGGGTGCGAGGCGGCGATGACGGAGCACGTGTCCCGGCTCGACTCGGACGCGTTGAGGCACGCGGCCGACGGCTCGATGGACATCGAGGTCCACGGCGACACCGCGACGGCGGGCCTCTCCGAGCCGGAAGGCGCCCGCCTTCGTCTCGTCAAAGCCGACGGTGTATGGCGGATCGACTCCGGCTACACACTGGGCTGAGGATTGCGCCTCTCACCGGCGGGTCCCCACGCCCGTCTCCGCGAAGCGCGTAAGTGCGTTCACGAGCGAGCGCAGCTGACGGCCACGGCGCGTGAGGCGGTATTCGACTCGGGGCGGGCGATCGTCGATCACCGCTCGCTCGAACACTCCGGCCTTCTCGAGGTCGGTCAACCGCTGGGCCAGGGTCGCCGGCGGAATGGTGCCGAGCGCCTGCTGGAACTCGTTGAAGCGGACGGCGCCCTCGTGCGAGACGTAGAGGATCGAGACCGTCCAGCGCCGCTCGAGGAGGTCCGCGGC
>DASXRO010000035.1:0-6700 GCA_036506555.1 Gaiellaceae bacterium | reverse complement strand
TCTCGACCACCCACACCATCACCGGCTCGGTGCTCGGTGCGGGCGCGACCCGCCGCCTGTCGGCCGTCCGCTGGGGGGTCGCCGGGAACATCCTGCTCGCCTGGATCATGACGATCCCGTGCGCCGCGCTCGTAGGTGCTGCGATGGAGTCGGTGACAAGGCTTCCGGGCGGCGCGGCGCTCGTCTTCGCGCTCACCGCCGTGATCGCAGCGCTCGCCTTCGCCGGCCGGACATGGCAAACGCGCCGGCTGGCGCTCGCTAGTGCGACGCGTCCGTGAACTCGCGGAACTCGCCGGTGACGAGGAAGGCGGTCTGCTCGCCGATGTCGACGGCGTGATCGCCGATTCGCTCGAGGCAGCGTGAGACGAGCAGCATGCGCAGGCCCCATTCGCGCCGATCCTCGTCGCCGCCGATCGTGATCACCTGCTGAACCGCGCGCCGGTTGGCGCGGTCGATCAGCTCGTCCAGCTCGACCAGCGACTCGGCCTGCTCGAGGTCGCGTTCCGCGAAGGAGTCGAGGGCGACGCGGACCATCTCCTCCGCCCGCGCGCCCATCTCTTCGAACGCCGCGATGATCGTCTCGTCCGGAGGCACGCCCGCGACCAGCTTCGTCAGCTTGGCGACCGTGACGCAGTAGTCGGCCATGCGCTCGAGGTGCAGGTTGACGTGGAGGACGGCAAGGACGACACGGAGATCGATGGCGACCGGGGTCTGACGGGCGAGGAGCGACTGGATTCCCTCCTCGATCGAAACGTAGACGTCGTCGACGTCGTCGTCGAAGGCGATGACCTCGTCGGCGAGCTCGACGTCCTGGCGCTCCAAGGCTCCGAGGCAGCCTCTGAGGGCGCGCAGGACGAGCTCACCTTCCTCCTGGAGCGCCGCTTCGAGCTGGTCGAGCTCTTCCTGGAGGCTGATCCTCATCCAAACCTCCCGGTGACGTAGTCCTCCGTGCGCTTGTCGGACGGGTGGGTGAAGATCTTGGGCGTCGTGTCGTACTCGACGAGGACGCCGCTTCGGTGCCCGTCGGAGACGTCGACGCTGAAGAACGCGGTCATGTCGGCGATGCGGGCCGCCTGCTGCATGTTGTGGGTCACGATCACGATCGTGTACTCGCGCTTGAGCTCGTGCATGAGGTCCTCGATGCGCGTGGTCGCGATCGGGTCGAGGGCCGAGGCGGGCTCGTCCATGAGGAGAACGTCGGGCTCGACCGCCAGGCAGCGGGCGATGCACAGGCGCTGCTGCTGCCCGCCCGAGAGGCTGAGCGCGCTCGCCTTCAGGCGGTTCTTCGCCTCGTCCCAGAGCGCCGCCTGCGTGAGCGCCCGCTCGACGCGCTCGTCGAGCCCATCCGTCATGCCGAGGACACGCGGACCGAAGGCGACGTTGTCGTAGATCGACTTGGGGAAGGGATTCGGCTTCTGGAAGACCATTCCGATGCGCTTGCGCACCTCGACGGCGTCGACCTCGGGCCCGTACAGGTCCTCCCCGTGGTAAAGGACGGTGCCCTCGACGAGAGCCGTCGGGATGAGGTCGTTCATGCGGTTGAAGCAGCGGATGAAGGTGCTCTTGCCGCATCCCGACGGCCCGATGAAGGCGGTGACGAAGTTCTTGTAGACCTTGAGCGAGACGTCCTTGAGGGCCGGCGTGCCGGCATAGGAGACCTTCAGGCCGGAGACGTCGAAGACGGCCTCGCGGCGCTCCGGGGGCGGCAAGCTGCGTTCGCGCTCGGCGAGGTCGAGAGTGTTCACGCCGACGATTCTGACGGGTTCGGTCCCGGTATTCGACATGGTCACCATTTCTTCTGGTAGCGGTTGCGGAGCCAGATGGCCGTTGCGTTCAGCAGGAGGATCATCCCGAGGAGGACGATGATCGCCGCGGCGGCCAGCCCCTTGAACTCGGGGTTGGGAAGCCTCGTCCAGTTGAAGATCTGCACCGGCAGCGCCGTGAACGGGCCGAGCACGGTCGGGTCGAAGGCGACGTACGTGAGCGCGCCGATCATGATGAGCGGGGCGGTCTCGCCGATCGCCCGCGAGAGCGCGAGGATGGAGCCGGTGGCGATCCCGGGCAGGGCGGCGGGCAGCACCTGGCGCCAGACGACCTGCCACTGAGTGGCGCCGAGGGCGTAGGCGCCCTCGCGGATGGAGCTCGGCACCGCGCGGATCGCCTCCCGCGAGGCGATGATGACGGTGGGGAGGACGAGCAGCGTGAGGATCATCGCGCCCGCGAGGAGCACCCGTCCGAGCCCGAGCCCTCGGACGAGGAACGCGAGGCCGAGGATGCCGTAGATGATCGACGGCACCGCGGCGAGGTTCTGGATGTTGAGCTCGAGCAGGCGGTTGTACCAGCGGTCCTTGTCCGCGTACTCCTCGAGGTAGATCGCCGTCCCGACTCCGATCGGCACGGTGAAGGCGATGAGGAGGATGCCCAGGTAGAGCGTGGCGAGGATCGCGGGCCGCGCACCGGCGATGGCAGGGTCGGCCGAGGGCGGGTTCGTGAGCAGGACGATGTCCACGAACTGGATTCCCTTGCGGACGACGTCGACGACGAGGGCCCCCAGCGTGACGAAGCCGACCGCGAGCGACAGCAGCAGGGCTGCAAAGAAGCAACGGCCGCGCCAGAAGCCGCGCGCACGCGGGCCTTTCACGCTGAGCACGGGGCTGGTGGCGCTCATTCGTAGGCCTCGCGGTACCTGCGCACGAGCCGGATCGCGACGGCGTTCACGACGAACGTCATCGCGAAGAGCGTCGCGCCGACGGCGAAGATCGTCTTGTACTCGATCGAGCCCGTCGGGACGTCGCCAGCGCCGGTGGCGGCGATGAAGGCGGCCATCGTCTCGACGGCCTGCTTCGGGTCGAAGGTGAGATTCGGCTGCTGCCCGGCGGCGAGGAGGGCGATCATCGTCTCGCCGATCGCCCGCGAGATCCCGAGGACGAACGCGGCGACGATGCCCGAGACCGCCGCGGGCACGACGATCCGCGTGGAAACCTGGAGCTTGCTCGAGCCGAGCGCGTACGCGCCGTCGCGCAGATCGCGTGGCACCGCAGCCATTGCGTCCTCGGAGAGCGAAGCGACGGTCGGGATGATCATCACGCCCATCACGAGCCCCGCCGAGAGCGCGTTGAAGACCTCGACGTGGATCCCGATGTCGCGCAGGAGGGGCGTCACGAACGTCAGCGCGAAGTAGCCGAAGACAACCGTCGGGATGCCGGCGAGGAGCTCGATGGCCGGCTTGAGCGTCTTGCGCACCCGCGGGCGCGCGTATTCGCTCAGGTAGATCGCCGCTCCCAGGCCGAAGGGAATGGCGACGAGGCAGGCCCAGAAGGTGACCGAGAGCGTTCCGGCGATCAGCGGCAGGACGCCGAACGACTTCTGCAGGAAGAGCGGGGCCCACTCGGTCCCGGTGATGTAGTCGACGAAGTTGACCTCCTGGAAGAACTCGAACGCCGGGAGGAAGAGCGCGGCCACGATGCCCAGCGTCGTCGCGACCGAGACGAGCGCGCAGAGGGCCAGGAGGGCTTTGATTAACGCCTCGCCCCACCGCTTCCGCGATGGGGCGAGGGTCAGCGGTTCGGCACGGGTTGCCAAGCTAGCTGGTGGCGGCCTCGAAGTCCGACTTCGACTTCTGCGCCTGCTCGGCGGTCAGAGGCACGAAGAGCGCCTTCTTGGCGATCGCCTCCTCGTTGTCGAGCAGGTACTGCACGAATGCCTTCACCTCGGGCTTGGCGAGGGACGTGTTCTTGACGTAGATGAAGAGCGGCCGCGAGAGCGGGGTGTAGGAGCCGTCCTGCACGGTCTCCGCGCTCGGTGCGACACAACCGGAGCCGCCGTTGATCTCGACGTCGTTCAAGTTGCTCTGGTTTTGCTCGAAGTAGGAGAGGCCGAAGTAACCGAGCCCGCCCTTGTCACCTTCGACGGCCTGGACGGTTACGTTGTCGTCCTCGCTCGCCTGGTAGTCGGTGCGGCTCGCGTCCTCCTCGCCGTTGATCACCTTGGTGAAGAAGTCGAACGTGCCCGAGTCGGTACCCGGGCCTGCGAGCGTCATCTTCTCGTCAGGGAAGCTCGGGTCGAGGTCCTTCCAGTTCTTCACCTTCGACTTCGGCTCCCAGATCTTCTTCAGCTGGTCGACCGTGAGGCACGTGGCCCAGTCGTTGTCCTTGTTCACGACGACCGCGATGCCGTCGTTGGCGACCTGGAACTCGGTGTACTCGATGCCGTTCTTCTGGCAGACCGGCACCTCCTCGTCGTCCTTGATCGGCCGGGAGGCGTCGGAGATTTCCGTTTCTCCGGCGCAGAAGCGCTCGAAGCCGCCTCCCGTTCCGGAGATGCCGACCGTCACCTGGACGCCAGGGTTCTGCGCTTGGAAGTCCTCGGCGCCGGCGGTCACGAACGGGCCGACCGTGCTCGAGCCGTCGGCTTCGATCCGGCCGGAGAGGTTGGAGCTCGTCGTGTTGTTTGCAGCGGCGGCGGTCGAGCCGCTATCGCTCCGTCCGCAGCCGGCCGCGGCGATCGCGAGCAGCGCAAGGGCGGCGGCAAGCAGGAAGACCCTTGTCTGAGGGCGAATGCTCAACGTTCTCCTTTCGCGTCGTGTCATCCCCTCGAGTGTTCCGAGGCGCGCGCGCGACGTGGGCTGAAAGGCCGTGAAGGAGTGGTTACGAAGTGGGGAACATGGCCCGGATGGTCAGTCCGTGACCGCGCTCGCCGGCTGCCTCGACGGTGCCGCCCGCGGAGTTGACGACGTGCTTGACGATCGCGAGGCCGAGGCCGGTCCCGCGCGATGCGCGCGCCCGGTCGGCGCGATAGAAGCGCTCGAACAGGCGCGGCAGGTCGTCTTCGGTGACGCCCGCGCCGTCATCGGAGGCCTCGAAGACTCTGTCGTGAACGGATAACGTCAGCGTCGAGCCCGGGCCGGCGTAGCGAATGGCGTTCTCGGCGAGGTTCTGCGCGAGCACACGGATCATGCGCGGCCGGAGCGGCAGTTCGGCGTCCTCGTCCCCCTCGACCGCGATCGTCACGCCGGCCCGTGCGGCCTGGTCGGCGAGGCTGTCAGCGGCCTCCCGCAGGATTGGCAGTGCCTCCGTCGAGCCGAGCGCGACGAGCTCTCGCCCGGATTCGAGCTCGCTCAGAAAGAGGACGTCGTCGATGAGCTCCCTGATCTGCCCGACCTCGCCCTGCGCCTGCTCGATCAGCACCTCGCGGTCGGCGTCCGGAAGCAGCGCCGTTTCGAGGAGCGCCAGGAGGCGGGCGAGCGGGGTCCGGAGCTCGTGCGAGACGGAGGCCGTGAAGCCGGCGCGAAGCTCCTCGTAGGCGATCATGTCACCGGGATCGCGGAGGTAGAGGAGAGTCTCCCGCCGTCCGTCGACCTCGTACGGGACAGCGAGCTCGGAGCCGCGGCGCACAGCGGCCGGGGGCGGCGCCCCCTCCTCGAGCTCCTCGTAGAGCTCCCGCGCCCTGCGACTGGCGGCGACCACCCGCTCCTCGTCGTCGAGGACGACGACGATCTCCCGGCTTTCCTCCACGAGGACGCGGCCGCGCTCCGCCTCGAGACGGAGGTGCGCGGCCGCGTCGTCGGCGGCAGGCTCTCGGCGGAACAGTCCTTTCACCACTTCTTCACCACTCGTGCACCACGCAGCGGGGCATGATCTGATTGGAGCATGCCCAAGGTTCTCATCATCGAGGACGACGACGTCATCGCGCAGGGGATGGCGAGCCATCTCACCGCAGCGGGCTTCGATCCCCTATGGGTGAACCGCGGCGAGCCGGGCCTCGCGCGGCTTCGCTACGAGAAGCCCGATGTTTGCGTCCTCGACCTGATGCTGCCGGGCGTGGACGGCTGGCGGCTGATCGAGACCGCACGCGCCGAGGGGATCGGGACGCCGATCGTCGTCGTGAGCGCGCGCGGGACCGAGCACGACCGCGTCCACGCGCTCGAGATCGGCGCGGACGACTACCTCGTCAAGCCGTTCTCGATGAAGGAGCTTGTCGCACGTGTACGCGCGGCGGCTCGCCGCGGCGTCCGCGTGCAGGAGGAGCGGCGCGGCGAGCCAATCGAATTCGAGGAGCTCCGTATCGACCCGCTCAACGTGCAGGCCTACGTCGGAGGCAAGAGCGCCGAGCTGACGCCGACCGAGTTCCGCCTCCTCTACGCCCTGGCCCTCGACGCAGGCCGGGTGGTGACCCGGGACGAGCTCCTCCAGAAAGTGTGGGGCCGGCGGCTCTCTCGCCGCGACCGGACCGTCGACGTGTTCGTTCGCAAGCTGCGCGACAAGATCGAGTCGCACGGCGCTCGGCACACGTTCATCCAGACGCGCTACGGGGTCGGCTACAAGCTCGAGGCGGTCCCGAAGTAGCGCGCGTGCTCTTCGTCTGCGTCCAAAACGCGGGCCGCTCGCAGATGGCGGAGGCCTATTTCCGCCGCGCGGACAGTGGGCACGAGGCTCGCTCAGCCGGGACGCGGCCGGCTGAATGGGTGCACCCCGAAGTCGTCGACGTCATGAGGGAGGTCGGCGTCGAGCTCTCCGGAAGGAAGCCGCGCCGCCTCGAGCAGGCCGACTTGGAGTGGGCAGATGTCGTCGTCACGATGGGCTGTGGGGACGAGTGCCCGGTCGTCCCCGGCAAGCGGTACCTCGACTGGGAGCTCGAGAACCCCGCGGGGCGCCCGCTCGACGAGGTGCGCGCGATCCGCGACGAGATCGCGCGGCGGGTC
>DASXRO010000034.1:0-4047 GCA_036506555.1 Gaiellaceae bacterium | reverse complement strand
TCTTCGACGAGGTCGGCGTCGAGGCTGCCGAAGCCGACCGCGTGCTCTTCGCTCTCGCGACGACTGCCGGCATCGCCCTGGCGGAGAACCCGCTTGACGAGATGTCGCCCGAGTCGATCGGGGAGGAGCTGGGGCTGGCCTGGCCTCGGTTCCTAAGCGCGGTTGCGGCCCGCCGCCCCACGCTCGTGGTGATCGACGACCTCCACCGTGCCGAGCCACCGTTGCTCGACATGATCGAGCATCTCGTCTCGCGCTCGACCGGCCCTTCGTTCGTGGTCGCCACGGGGCGGCCGGAACTCGCGGAGGTGCGACCCGGCTGGAGCGCGAGGCCGGGGATGTCGCAGATCAGCCTCGAGCCCCTTCCAGACTCGCAGGCCGAGGAGCTCCTCGAGGAGCTGCTGCCACAAGTCGGCTCCGTCCTCCGCCAGCGCATCCTCGCGGCTGCCGAAGGTAACCCGCTCTTTGCCGAGGAGATTGTCGCGCACCTCCTCGACGAGGGCGTCCTCGCGCGAACGCCGAATGGGCTCGTCGAGGTGGCGGCCGACGCCCCCTTGACGATCCCGGATTCGGTCCGCGCACTCCTCGCCGCCCGCGTCGACGCGCTTCCCGGCGAGGAGAAACGGGCTCTCCAGGACGCGGCGGTCGTCGGGCGGATCTTCTGGGCGGCGACGCTCGACTCGATGCGCGCCGAGCGGGTCCGGCCCGCCCTCCGAGCGCTCGAGGAGAGGGGTCTCGTGGTGACGCGCCCCGCCTCGTCGCTGCCCGGACATACCGAGCTCGCGTTCCGCCACGGACTCGTCCGCGACGTCGCTTACGAGTCGATCCCGAAGGGAAGACGCGCGGCAGCGCACGCCGCGGTCGGTCGCTGGATTGCCGAGCTCGCGGGCGACCGCCGCGACGAGTACGTCGAGTTGATCGCCCACCATTACGAGTCGGCCGCCCGGCCCGAGGACTCCGAGCTGGCGTGGCCGAGCGACACCGCTCGGCGCGACGAGATCCGTACGAAGGCGATCGCCGCGCTCATCGAGGCGGGCCGTGCAGCCACGACCAGGTTCGCGATCGATCAGGCGCTCGGCTTCGGCGGCCGCGCCCTCGCACTTGCACAGACGGACGCCGAGCGCCTAGCGGCCCGCGAGCTGAAAGCGCAAGCCGCGCACGCCGGCGTCCGCGCCGACGAGGCGTGGTCGTACTACCTCGAGGCCCTCGAGGCGGCTGAACGCCTCGGCGACGAAGGAGCGGCCCAGCGCTTGCGGGCGAATGCCACGCTGCTCTGGAGCCGGTACGCCGGCGCATTCACGGGCGAGGAGTGGAAGCCAAGGGCCGTTGAGATGGTGCGGCGCGGTCTGGAGGAGGCGGGCGAGGAGGGTGCCTCATTCGAAACAGGGGCTCTCCGCGCCGGACGCGCCGGCTTCAGGTTCTGGAAGATGGCACCGCACTCGAAGGAGGATGCGCGCCGCGACGCCGAGCGAGCGGTCACCATTGCCGAGGCAATCGACTCGCGGACGCTCCTCTCCTATGGGCTCGACGCTCTCGTGGCGGAAGTGACGCAGGACGGCTTCTGCGAGTCGGCCGAGCTCGCCAGGCGCGCACTCGCGGTCGCCAGGAGCATGCAGGACCGGGGAGAGGCGCACGAGCTGTTGGTGACGGCGGCGCTCGCATTCGCCGACGCCGGTCGCTTCG
Source organism: Gaiellaceae bacterium (assembly GCA_036506555.1). GTDB lineage: Bacteria > Actinomycetota > Thermoleophilia > Gaiellales > Gaiellaceae > JAIBJP01. Next base: position 2,367 of record DASXRO010000034.1, on the reverse strand, counting down.
ACGAGGCGGCCGTCGCCGGCGCCGAAGCGACCCTGCTCGCCTCGCAGCTCGGACCGCATCGGGGCCTCCATGCGGGCTCGGCACAAACGAGGGCGCTCCTCCCGCCCGGTCGGCTGGGGGAGCTACTCGAGGCGACCGCACAGGCCCCGGATCTTGTCGTCGCGGAGGGTATGCACACCTGCTTCCACGGGGTCGCGGCTTTGGCGGGGCAGGCGATCGCCGCGTTCGAGGCAGGCGACGGCGACGCTGCGAAGCGGGCACTCGAGGTCTACGACACGACCGCCGTCTCCGGCGTCGGAATCTACGCCTCCCGCGGGCCAGAAATCCTCCGCCCCCTGATCGGCGCGGAGGGCGCGCGGCGGCGGCTCGACACGGTGAAGGAAGCCGAGAGGACGGACAGTGAGGTCTATCGCCTCCGCGTCGAGCTCCAGCTCACCGCGCTCGAACGCGACCGGAAGCGGTTCGCAATACTCGCTGGCAACGCTCGTAGCCTGGCGCGCTCGGCGTGCGCTCCCTACCTCGACTGGATCGCTGACTGGGGCGAATCCCTCGAGCTCGCCGAGAGCGGCCGGACGAGGCAGGCGGCCGCGAAGGCGAGGGCCGCCGCCTCGGCGCTCGAGGCGTACGGTGAGCGGTACCTCGCCGCGCGCCTCCTCGCCGAGCTCCTTCCTTTCCTCGACGCTGGCGCCGCGGACGATCTGGCCGAGGATGCAATTCGGCGGCTGGAGGCGATCGGGGCTCGTGGCAGCGCTGAAGAGGCGAAGCGGTGGGCTTCGAGGATGTGAAGGCCCGCCAAAGCGTCGTCTGGGGATCTGCCCCGTGGGAGCGCGTCGCCGAGACCCTCGCGCCCTTGCATGACCACCTCGTCGAGGAGCTTTCCCCCGGTCCCGGGCAGTGCTGGCTCGACGTCGCGACAGGCACGGGCGCCGTCGCCATCCGCGCCGCCCGCGCTGGCGCCGACGTCACCGGACTCGACCTCGCGCCGCGGCTCATCGAGACGGCGAGGCGCGTGGCAGCCGAGGAGGGGCTCGCGATCCGCTTCGACGTCGGCGATTGCGAGGATTTGCCTTACGAGGATGAGAGCTTCGACGTCGTCTCCTCGGCTGTAGGCGTCATCTTCTCCCCCGACCACCGCGCCGTCGCCCGTGAGCTCGTGCGAGTCTGCCGAATGGGCGGCCGCCTCGGCCTCGTTACGTGGCGCCCGAACCCCGAGTACGAGGCAGTCACGAGCCCGTTCCGAGAGCCGCCGGAGCCGGGGGCCGGCGATTCGGACAACTGGGGGCGCGAGGAGTACGTACGGGAGATGCTCGCCGCCGACTTCGAGCTCCAGATCGTTGAGGGCGACTGTCCGCTCACGGGTGAGTCGGCCGAGGCGGTGTGGGAGCTCTGGTCGACCTCCGCGGGGCCGCTCAAGGCGCTCGTCGAGTCGCTCGAACCGGGCCGCCGGGAGGAGTTACACCTGGCGTACGTGGGCTACCTCGAGCGCTATCGAGCGAACGGCGTCAGTGCGCCGGATGAGTACTTGCTTGTCCTGGGGCGACGGCGCTAGCACGCGCGGAAAGGAAACGCGCACGGAGCGCTAACGGGCTTGCCTCAGCAGCGCGTGTGAGGCGTCGCGGTTGACTACGGCAGCCGTTTACGAACAGACAACTTCGTAGACGTTCACCAGCCGTCCACAGGATTCTCCGCTCGAACTCCCATGGGTCATGCGTGCGGGTTGATTCTCTGGAGAGACAACACCATGAGGGTCCACCAGGGGTCTACGACGCTGTCCCCTCAGGTCACCTGCTGTCACTTCGAGTCAGGCGATTCCGCTCAACGAGGCGGCTTAGAGTGACTGGGGGTGACCAGAGGGGACACGTGTCCTTAACTCGTAATGAAGGGGTCCCCGGTTCGAGTCCGGGCGTCGGCTCTGGAAGCCTTGCTATGGAGCTACTTCTGTTTCTGACTTAGGCAACGCGGGGCACGGTCATAGCGAGCCCCCGATTGCCACCGGACCCCCTCGCCTTTCGCCTGGCTTGGCTGTACATTCGGCAGTGGGCTCTGACCGGAGGGGGGTGCTGTGTCCCTTCGCAAACGCATGAGTGATCGCTGGACTGGCTTCGGCTCTGATCGACCGGGGCCAAATGCGACCCCGACCGAAGGCCTTGCGGCCGAGCGCGAACGAGCTCTCCGAGAGCAGAAGCTCTACCTCGAGTCGCTGTTGAAGATCAGCCCGACTGCAATCGTCACGCTCGGTCTCAACCGGAAGATCACCTCCTGGAACCTGGCGGCCGAGGAGCTCTTCGGGTACACGGCCGCTGACGCGATCGGTCGGAACCTCGAGGATCTGGTCGCCAATCGCGAGGACCTGCACGCGGAATACAC
>DASXRO010000033.1:0-2263 GCA_036506555.1 Gaiellaceae bacterium | reverse complement strand
CGACGACACCTTCGTCACCGGTGCCGCAGTGAACGTCGCCGAGCGGCTCGAGCGTGCGGCGTCCCCCGGCGAGATCCTCATCGGGGAGGAGACGTTCCGGCTCGCACGGGACGCGATCCGGGTCGAGCCGCTCGAGCCGCTCACCCTCAAAGGGACGAGCGATCCCGTCCTCGCGTACCGCCTGCTCGAGGTCTATCCCGACGTGCCGGCTCATGCCCGGCGCTTCGACTCCCCGATGGTCGACCGCCGCCGAGAACTGGCGCTCCTCCAGGACGCCTTCCAGCGCTGCGTCCGCGTGCGCGAGCATGCTTGCCATCTCTTCACTGTCCTCGGCTCGGCGGGGATGGGTAAGTCGCGCCTCGTCGCCGAGGCGCTCCGGACGATTGGGGACGAAGCGACGGTTCTATGGGGAAGCTGCCTTTCCTACGGAGAAGGCATCACCTTCTGGCCGGTGCTCGACATCGTCAAGCAGGCGACCGGGATTACGGACGAGGACACCCCCGACGAGGCTCGTACCAAGATCGCGGCCAAGCTCGAGGGCGAGCAAGCTGCGGAGCGCGTCGCCGACCGGGTCGCCGGCCTCATCGGCCTCGCCGAGGTGGGCGGGACAGCGGAAGAGGGCTTCTGGGGCGTGCGCAAGCTCTTCGAGGCGTTGGCGGAGAAGCGCCCGCTCATCGCTGTCTTCGACGACCTCAACTGGGCCGAGCCGACGTTCCTCGACCTCATCGAGCACATCGCCGATTGGTCGCGCGACGCACCGATCCTCCTCGTCTGCATGGCCAGGCCCGACCTATTCGAGGTTCGACCGGGCTGGGGCGGAGGAAGGCGGAACGCCACCACCATCTTTCTCGAGTCCCTCTCGGAACCCGATTCGGAGAAGCTCATCCACAACCTCTTTGGCGAGGCCGCGATCTCCGCCGACGTGAGCGCCCGCATAAGGGACGCGGCCGCCGGCAATCCGCTGTTCGTCGAGGAGACGGTTTCCATGCTCATCGACGATGGGCTCCTCCGGTTGGAGGACGGCGGCCTGGTGACTGCGGCCGATCTCTCGCGCATGCGCGTCCCGCCGACGATCCAGGTCCTGCTTGCCTCACGCCTCGACCAACTGAGCGCGGACGAGCGGCGGGTGCTCGAGCGGGGGGCCGTGGAGGGGAACGTGTTCCACCGCGGGGCCTTGAAGGAGCTCTCGGCTTCGGAGGAGCAGGACGGCGTCGCCCGGTGCCTGACGGCGCTCGTGAACAAGTACCTCGTCCGACCGCACCGAGCGGCCTTCGACGGGGAAGATGCCTTTTGCTTTCGTCACCCACTCATCCGCGAGGCGGCCTACGAGGCGCTGCCCAAGCAGGTGCGCGGCGAGTTGCACGAGGGCTTTGCCGCCTGGCTCGAGAAGCGGCCGGGCGAGTACGACGAGCTGCTCGGCTACCACCTCGAGCAGGCGTTCCAGTACCGCCGTGAGCTGGGCCGGGTGGACGAGCAGGCACAGAGGCTCGGGACCAGTGCGGCCGCGCACCTGAGCGCCTCCGGTAGGCGCGCACTCGCGCGGGAAGACGTCTTTGCGGGAGCAAACCTCCTCGGTCGCTCCGCCGCTCTGTTGGGCACAGACGACCCGACGCGAGACGATTTGCTGCTCGAGTGGGGCGGCGCCCTGGTGTTTGCAGGTGACTTCGTCCAGGCCGACGCTGTCTTGGCCGAGGGGATCGAAGCCGGGCGCCGGAGTGGCGATCGACGGCTCGAGCTGCGTAGCGTTCTCGAGCGTGCGTTCTTGTGGACGCTCACGGACCCCGAATGGGGCGTGGACGATCTGAGGCGGGTCTCCGAGCACGTCATGGCCGAGCTCGAGGGACTGGGAGACGATCTTGGTGTTGCCAAGGCGTGGAGGCGGATCGCCGACAGTCACTGGATGATGTACCGGTGGAGGGATCAGGAGCTGGCGGTCGGAAACGCAATCCTGTACGCCGAGCGTGCCGGTGACGACCGTGAGGCGACGTGGGCGCGGATGCGCATTGCCATGGCGCTCTACTACGGCCCGACGCCCGTGCCGGAGGCCATCCGTCGGTGTCATCAGGTCCTGGAGGAGACGTCGGAGAACCCGGTTGTGGGGCCCGCGTTCCTCGTCGCCCTCGGCGGGCTCCACGCGATGTGTGGCCGTTTCGACGAGGCTCGACGCCTTCTGGGACAAGGCCGATCGCTCTTCGAGGAACTCGGATTGAAGGTGTGGGTTGCGGGCATGTCGCTTGTTTCAGCCGATGTCGAGCTGCTGGCC
>DASXRO010000032.1:0-2818 GCA_036506555.1 Gaiellaceae bacterium | reverse complement strand
AACCACGTTCATCGACTCGACCGCCCTCGGCGTGATCATCCGCGGCGTCGAGAGGCTGAAGCAGAGGGACGGCCGGCTGGTCGTCGTTTGCGCAGACCCGAACATCGTCAAGATCTTCGAGGTGACCGGCCTCAACAGGATCTTCTCGGTCTACGGCTCGCGGGACGAGGCGCTCGCTCAGACGCCCTCCTAGTGCTCATTGCCGCCACGCCGTCGCCGGGGAGCTGGCACGCGGCATGGGAAGAGGTCGCCGCCCTCGCGCTCCTAGCGATTGCCTACGGCGCCGTTGTCCGTAAGTACGAGATCTCGACGGTGCGCAGGCGAGCGTTCGACGCGGCTCTCCTCGTCGCCCTCGCCGCGGTCGTCAGTCCACTCGCCACGCTGGCGCTGCACTACTTTCTCTGGGCGCACCTGCTCCAGAACGTTGCGCTCGCAGAGTGGGCGCCCGCGCTCGCCGTGGTCGGGATCTCCCCCGCCCTTGCGTCTGCGCTCGGCCGTAGCGGCGCCGTTCGAGCGCTCGTTCATCCGCTCGTCGCGCTGCCGGTCTGGCTGGCGGTGTATGGGATCTGGCATGTGCCTGCCCTCTACGACGCAGCGCTTAGACACAGACTCCTGCTGGATCTCGAGCACGCGTCGTACCTCGTCGCAGGCTGTCTGCTCTGGTGGCCGGTCTTTCACGACGTGCCGCGCCGCCTCCGCGCCGGTGCGAAGGCGGCGTACCTCTTCGGCGCCTTCGTGCTCGCGAGCCCGCTCGGGCTCGTCCTCGCGCTCCTCCCCAGCCCGATCTATGACTTTTACGAGCACGCGCCGCGACTCTGGGGAGTCGGCCCGCTGACCGACCAACAGATCGGGGGGGTGGTCATGGCCGTTTCCGAGGGCATCCTTTTCTTCGCGCTCTTCGCCGTCTTCTTCGTTCGCTTCATGGCCGAGGAAGAGGCGGGTTACAGTCCCGGCGATGCCTGACTCCCGTCTGCCTCCGCTCGCCGACGCTCTCATCCCGACCGCCGACGGCATGCCCTCCGCGAGCGAGGCGGACGCGACCGGGAAATGGGTCAAGCGGGCGCTCGCCGCTCGGCCCGACCTGGCGGCGGCCTTCGAGCGCGCCCTCGCGGCCGCCGACGTCGAGAGCCTGCAGAAAGACGATTCCGAAGCATTCGCCGCGCTCGCCGAGATCGTCTCCGGCGCCTACTACATGAACGTCAAGGTGCGGAAGCGGATCGGCTATCCCGGGCAGAAGTCGAACCCGCCGTTCCCGGACGAAGCCGACTATTACCTCGAAGGTCTCCTGCCGGAGCGTGACGAGTTGCTGCCCGACCGAAAGGCGACGGCGCCTCAGGTCAAGACGGATTCGCCGGCCAACGTCCTCGTCATCGGCGCCGGTGCCTCCGGTGCCGTTGCCGCGAAGGAACTCGCGGAGGCGGGGTTCTCGGTCGTGTGCCTCGAGCAGGGAGGCTGGAAGAACGCCTCTGACTTCCCCGGGGACAAGCTCGAGTTCGAGCTTCTCGTGGGCAAGGAATGGAACGCGAACCCGAACGTCCGCGGCTGGCCGGAGGACTATCCGTGCGAGACGTCGGAGTCGGAGGTCGACCCGGTGATGTTCAACGCGGTCGGCGGCAGCACGATTCACTTCGGCGCCCAGTGGGCACGGATGCGTCCCGCGGATTTCCGCACGCGCTCGCTCGAGGGCGTCGGGGACGACTGGCCCGTCTCCTACGAGGAGCTCCTGCCCAGCTACGAGCGCCTCGACGTCGACATGAACGTGTCGGGAATCGGCGGCGACCCGGCTTATCCAGCAGGGGCTCCGCCGCCGCTGCCTCCGCTCTCGATCGGGAAGATCGGGCGCAAGGCGGCCGAGGGGATGAACAAGCTCGGCTGGCACTGGTGGCCGGCCGCGCACGCGATTCCGTCGCAGGCGACCGCGACGCAGGCTCCGTGCGCCCGCCGGGGGACGTGCATGTTCGGCTGCCCCGAGGGCGCGAAGGGCTCCACGGACTTGACGATCTGGCCCAAGGCGCTCGCCGCAGGCGCGAAGCTCGTCACGGGCGCGCGCGTGCGCGAGATCACGACGAACGGGAACGGGCTCGCCACCGGCGCTCTCTGGATCGACCGCGACGGCAACGAGCAGAGGACGGAGGCCGACGTGGTCGTGCTGGCAGCCAACGGAGTCGGCACCCCGCGGCTCCTGCTCTTGTCCGGGCTGGCCAACTCGTCGGGGCTCGTCGGCAAACGGTTGATGCTCCACCCCTATATGAGCGTCCTCGGGCTCTACGACGAGGATCTCGAGAGCTGGCTCGGGCCGTGGGGCACGCCTCTTCTCTCGCTTCAGTTCGCGGACACCGACGAGTCGCGCGGCTTCCCGCGCGGAGCGCAGTGGGACGTGATGCCGATCGGCGGGCCGCTGATGGCGCTCGCGCGTTACGACGCGTTGCCGTTCGAGGAGCGCTGGGGGCGGAGTGTCCATGGGTTGGTAGAGAAGACCCTGGGTCGAGCGTTCGACTGGGGCATCGGGATCGAAGATCTTCCGTCGGAGGCGAACGTCGTTGCACTCGATCGTGCGCTCACGGACAGCGACGGAATTGCCGCGCCGCGGATCCGCTACCGCATCGACGAGGAGGCGAAGGCCAACCTCGCCTGGCAGCTCGAGCGGGCGAAGGAAGCCCACGAGGCCGCCGGTGCCGTCGAGACCGTCGTCACCGACTGGTCGCAGTGGGGCTGGCACCTCCTCGGCACCTGCCGCATGGGCGACGATCCGTCGGCGTCCGTCGTCGATCGCTTCGGGCGAGCCCACGACGTGCCGAATCTCTACATCGTCGACGGA
>DASXRO010000031.1:0-1954 GCA_036506555.1 Gaiellaceae bacterium | reverse complement strand
CTGATCGTGCACGGGCCCGTCGTGCTGGCGGTGGACGAGCGCGCGACGCGCAGCTTCGCGCGGGCGAGCGCGACGACGAGGAGAGCGTTCGACCGCGCGGCAGGAGTGGCGGCCAACGGCTGAGCCGGGCCCGCTGAGCCTCCTTCTAGCGCCGCTCTACCGGCTCTACACCAATCGGCTGCGCCGCGAGATCGAGCGCTCGCCCCTCCCGAGCCACGTCGCCGTCATCCTCGACGGGAATCGCCGCTGGGCCACGAGCGCCGGGCGGCAAGAGCCGGGAGCGGGCCATCGCGCCGGCGCGGACAAGCTCGACGAGCTCCTCGACTGGTGCGCCCAGCTCGGCATCGACCAGGTGACCGTCTGGGCCCTCTCCAACGAGAACCTCGAGCGCCCCGAGGCGGAGCTTGCGGGTCTCCTCGAGGTCGTCGCGGAGAAGCTCGAGGCGCTCGCAGAGCTGCATCGGGAACAGTCCATGCGCATCCGCGTCTACGGGCGGGTCGACGACCTGCCCGAGCGCGTGCGGGAATCGATCCGGGCCGTCGAGACGGCGACAGCCCGAAACGAGGGCCTGCGCCTCAACATCGCCGTCGGCTACAGCGGCCGGGACGAGCTGGTGGACGCCGGCCGCGCCCTCGTCCGGCGGCTCGCGGCCGAGGGCGTTTCGCCCGAAGCCATGGCCGAGCGCATCACGGCGCAGGCCCTGGCGGCGAATCTCTACACCGCCGGCGAGCCCGACCCCGACCTCATCATCCGTACGAGCGGCGAGGTGCGCCTGAGCGGCTTCCTCCCGTGGCAGGGCGCGCACAGCGAGCTGTACTTCACCGACGTCTACTGGCCGGCCTTCCGCGAGCTCGATTTCCTGCGCGCGCTGCGGAGCTACCAGCAGCGGCACCGCCGCTACGGCCGCTAAGCCCGCCTCGCTCTCGTCCTTGGAAATCGCCGCCGAAGGGCGGATCCTGTCGAGATGCACCAGCTCCCGATTGGCACCGTCACCTTCGTCTTCACCGATGTCGAGGGCTCCACGCGGCTCCTCCACCAGCTCGGTGTAAAGACGTACGGGGAAGCCCTGGTCGAGCACCGACGCGTAGTGCGGGAAGCCTTCGCCCGCCACGGCGGCGTCGAAGTCGACACGCAGGGCGACGCCTTCTTCTATGCCTTCACCACGGCCGTGGGCGCACTGCAAGCCGCGGAAGAAGCGCAGGAAGCCCTGACGGGGCCGATCCGGGTGCGGATTGGGATCCACACGGGAACGCCGCACCTGACAGACGAAGGCTACGTGGGAGCAGACGTGCACCGTGCCGCCCGCATCGCGGCGTGCGGGCACGGCGGTCAGGTCCTGGTCTCCCGAGTCACCGCGTCGCTCGCCCGGTGACGACAGGCTTCGCGACCTGGGCGAGCATCGCCTGAAGGACCTCTCCGCCCCCGAGCGCGTCTATCAGCTCGGCGCGGACGACTTTCCACCGCTGAAGAGCCTCTACCAGACGAACCTGCCGGTGCCGTCGACTCCGTTCCTGGGCCGCGAAGAGGAGCTCTCGCGCGTCCTCGAACTGCTCGGCCAGGAGGAGGTCCGGCTCCTCACCCTCACGGGTCCCGGCGGAACCGGCAAGACGCGGCTCGCGCTCCAGGCCGCCGGCTCGGCCGCAGACGCGTATCCCGCCGGAGTTTGGTGGGTCTCGCTGTCCCCTCTGCGGGATTCGGACCTTGTCCTGGCCACGGCGTCCCAGGCGCTAGGCGCGAGCGGTGCGCTGACCGAGCACATCGGCTCGAAGCGAATGCTGATCCTCTTCGACAACTTCGAGCACGTGATCGACGCCGCTTCAGGCGTGGGCGAGCTCCTCCAGGCATGTCCCGAGCTCGACGTCCTCGCGACGAGCCGCGAGCATCTCCACCTTGCGGCCGAGCGCGAGTACGCTGTGCCGCCGCTCAATCCTCCCGAAGGCGTCGCCTTCTTCTC
>DASXRO010000030.1:0-2981 GCA_036506555.1 Gaiellaceae bacterium | reverse complement strand
CACCGGCAAGCGTCGTGATGCACGGCACTCGAGCGAGGATCGCGGCTTCGCGAATGAGGTCGCCGTCAGAGCGCGCGCCGCGCCCGGCAGGTGTGTTCACGACGAGATCGCAGCGGCCCCGGCGAACGAGGTCGACGATCGTGGGCCCGCTCCCCTCCTCCGCAACCTTCCGAACGTGGGTGACGGGCAGGCCCGCTCCTGCGAGGGCTCGAGCCGTCCCCGAGGTGGCGCACAGCTCGAAGCCGAGTGCGGCCAGACGCTTGCCGACCACCGCAGCGGCGTCCTTGTCGGCGTCGCGCACGGAAAGGAAGGCGGTGCCGCTCTCGGGGAGCGGCCTCCCGGCCGCGCGCTCGGCCTTGGCGAAGGCAGTGGGAAAGTCAGCTGCGCTGGCCATGACCTCTCCGGTGGAGCGCATTTCGGGGCCGAGGATCGAATCCGCGCCCGGGAAGCGCGCGAAGGGAAAGACTGCCGCCTTCACGGAGACGTGCCCTCTTCGGCCTCCGGTCAAGTCGAGATCTGAGACTTTCGCGCCGGCGGCGAGGCGACACGCGGCGTCCACGAGGTTGATCCCGATTGCCTTGCTCGCGAACGGGACCGTGCGCGACGCACGCGGATTGGCCTCGAGGACGTACAGCTGTCCGTCCAGGAGCGCTAGCTGAACGTTCACAAGGCCGACCACTCCGAGAGCGGGTGCAAGCCGGCGCACGGTCTCCTCGACCGCGCCCAGAGTTTCCGGGTCCAGCGAGACCGCTGGAAGAACACAGGAGGAATCGCCCGAGTGGACGCCCGCCTCCTCGACGTGCTGCATGACCGCCGCGACGAAGGTCTCCTCACCGTCGCAGAGCGCGTCGACGTCGAGCTCGACGGCGCCTTCGAGGAAACGGTCTACGAGTCCCCCCTCGGCGACCAGCGCAACTTCGACCGCCGAGTAGCAGACGCGCATGTTGCGGCCGCCGAGCACGTACGAGGGTCGCACGAGGACCGGGTAGCCGATCTCCTCGGCCACGTCGACCGCCTCGTCGGCGCTGCGGGCCATGCCCCACGGAGGCACCGAGATCCCGAACTCCTCGCAGAGCGCCGCAAAGCGCTCTCGGTCCTCGGCGAGGTCGACGGCCTCAAACGGCGTTCCCAGGATGCGATGGCCGGCCGCCTCAAGCGCGCGGGCGAGCTTGAGGGGGGTCTGGCCTCCGAACTGGACGACCACGCCGGCAGGACGCTCGCGGGCGCAGATCGCGAGCACCTCTTCCGTCCGCAGCGGCTCGAAGTAGAGGCGATCCGAGGTGTCGTAGTCGGTCGAGACCGTCTCGGGATTGCAGTTCACCATCACGGTCTCGTAGCCGAGCTCCCGGAAGGCCTTGGCCGCGTGCACGCAGCAGTAGTCGAACTCGATGCCCTGCCCGATCCTGTTCGGGCCCGAGCCGAGGATGACGACGGAGCGTCCAGGGGCGGGCGGCGACTCGTCGGCTTCGCCCCAGGTGGAGTAGAGATAGTTGGAGCGGGCCTCGACCTCGGCGGCGCAGGAGTCCACTCGCCGGTATGACGGACGAATTCCCCAGGAGAGGCGCGCCTGCCTCACCTCCTCCTCGCTTGTGTTCCACGCCGACGCGAGATCGGCGTCCGACCAGCCCGTGCCTTTCAGCTTGATCCAGTCGTTTGCGACGAGGTCGGACTTTGTGCGTGTGGAACACAATGTCGACTTTGCGCGCTCGAGCTGGCGGGCGAACCAGGGGTGGGCCCCCGCGGGGAGCTCGGCGGGAAGGTCGGTGTCGAGCTCGCGGGAACGGGCCGCCTTGAGGAACGCCTCGGTGAAGGTCCGCCCGATGCCCATCGCCTCGCCGACCGACTTCATCTGCGTTCCCAGCGTCTCGTCGGCCCCCGGGAACTTCTCGAACGCGAAGCGCGGGAACTTGACGACGACGTAGTCGAGCGTGGGCTCGAAGCTCGCCGGCGTTGTCCCCGTGAGGTCGTTCGGGATCTCGTCGAGCGTGTATCCAACCGCGAGCTTGGCCGCGACTTTGGCGATCGGGTAACCGGTCGCCTTGCTCGCGAGCGCGGACGAGCGCGAGACGCGCGGGTTCATCTCGATCACCCGCAGCTCGCCGGATTTGCGCTCGCGCGCGAACTGGATGTTGGAGCCGCCCGTGTCCACGCCGACGGCCCGGATCACGAGGGCGGCCGCATCGCGGAGCTCCTGGTAGGCCTCGTCCGAGAGCGTCATCTGCGGGGCGACCGTGATGGAGTCGCCGGTGTGCACGCCCATCGGATCGAGGTTCTCGATCGAGCAAACGATGACGACGTTGTCAGCGGCGTCGCGCATGACCTCGAGCTCGAACTCGTCCCAGCCGATCAGAGACTCCTCCACGAGCACCTGGCCGACTGGACTCTCGTGCAGGCCGAGCTCCAGCATCCGCTCGAGCTCAGAAGCGGCCCGGACGATGCCGCCGCCGTGACCTCCCAGGGTGAACGCCGGGCGCAGGATCACCGGGAAGTGCAAGTCGTCCGGGAGCTCCTCGGGGCTCGTCACGATCACCGACTCGGGCACGCGCAGGCCAACGTCTCTCATCGTCTCGCGGAAGAGCTCACGGTCCTCGGCGCGGCGAATCGCCTCGTAGCCCGCGCCGATCAGCTCGACCCCGAGCTTTTCCAGCACGCCCTCCTGCGCCAGCTCACTCGAGACGTTGAGCGCGGTCTGGCCACCGAGAGTCGGCAGGAGCGCATCCGGGCGCTCCCGGGCAAGCACGCCCTCCACCCCTTCGAGGTCGAGCGGCTCGAGATAGGTCCGGTCGGCGAAGCCGGGGTCGGTCATGATCGTCGCAGGGTTCGAGTTGACGACGATCGTGCGGAACCCCTCCGCGCGAAGCACCTTCAGAGCCTGGCTGCCCGCGTAGTCGAACTCGCAGGCCTGTCCGATGACGATCGGCCCGGACCCGATCACGCAGATGGAGCTCAGGTCAGGCCGCTTCGGCAAGCCTCAGCTCCTC
>DASXRO010000029.1:0-2321 GCA_036506555.1 Gaiellaceae bacterium | reverse complement strand
CATCCCGCGCAGGACGAGCAGCGCGAAGCCGAGGCCACCCACGACGAGCGCCAGCGAGAGAAAGTAGGCCCAGCGCACGAAGTCCTCGGTGCGAGTCGGGCCCGACGCGCCGAAGGCCTCGGTGGGCGGAGGCGCGGCTACCCGGACTCCAAACGTGTAGACGCCACTAATCGGATGCCCGTCGGAGGAGAGTACGTGCCAGCGAACCGTGTAGGCGCCGCGAGGAAGCGATCGCACGGGAACGAGCACGACTCGCGCGTCGGCGCCGCTCACCGCGTCGTCGGAGAGGACGCGACCCGCTCCGCTCCGCACGGCGATCGAGTCCGGGAACGCTGTGACAGCCTGGTCGAAGCGCAGCACCACCGCAGCGGGGCCCGCGGTGAGGCGCTCTCTGTATTCGGGCGAGGGATTGAGCAGGGTCGCGTGTGCGAACGCCTTCGCCGGGACCGCCAAGGCTGCGAGCGCGACGATGAGCAGAAGCCGCCGTCTCATCGGCGCGGCGCTCCCGCGACCGGCGAGAGGTGCCCGAAGATCTCCGCCACATCGCGATGCGTGTAGAGCAGGACGGAGACCACGAGAAACGTCGCAGCGAAGCCCGCGCCGAGTGCGAACGACCGCGGCCGGAACGTGCGCGCGAGCGGGAAGAGGGCACCGCTGATCATCACCCAGCCCATCGCGTGGTGGACGAAGGCGGAGCGGGAGAAGAGCCAGCCGTTCTGCTCATGGATGAGCGAGGCGGCGCCGGAGACGAAGAATGCGAGCGCGATCGTCAGGTGCCAGTAGCGGCTGGAGAGCTTCCCGCGCGCGAGCGCCACCTCGGCGGCGCCCGCGAGCATGAGCACCTGCGCCCAGGCGGAGTGCGCGATCATGTGCAGCGTCGAGCTAGTGAAGAGGATCATCACCGGCCAGAGGAAGAAGCCAATGAGCAGGGCCGCTCCGGGCCAGAGGTAGGTTCGCCAGGGACGGCGACCCCAGACGTCCGGCCCGACAACGGCCTCGGCGAGTAGGCAGACCCCGAGAATGAGGAATCCCGTGGCGAAGAGCCAGTGGACGAACTCCGGGGCGGGCTGCATCAGCCGTCCTCCTCCTGGAGATCCTCGAGCAGGCCGGGTGCCAGCACGAGCCCGAACAGGACGCCGACGAGGATCACGAGCAGCGGCGGCTCGACGGCCAGCCACCAGAATCCCTGCCCTCGCGGATGGAGGATCGTGACCCGGTAGGGCTGTGCGAAGGCCCAGAGGACTCCCGCCAGCACCGTCAGCGGCCCGATCGCGCTGATCGCACGGGCCCGAATGGAGCTGCGGGCGCGGGGCGTTTCTAAGGGGGACGGCTCGGCTCGCATCAGGCTGCGCGGAGTCGCTCCCGCCACTCGGGATCGAGGTCGCGCAGCCGCTGGACGCGCTCGCCGATTGGTGGATGGGTCGAGAACATCACGGCGAGACCGACAGGCTCGAAAGGATTCACGGTGTACAAGGGCTCTGTAACCGGACTCGCGCTGAAACTGATGAGTTCGATCGCCTGCTCGAGCCGGATGAGTGCGTCGGCCAGGGCGTGCGGCGACTCGCAGATGCTGGCGGCCCGCGCGTCGGCGGCGAAGATTCTTCGCGGGGACAGCAGCACGTGGACAAGGCTTGCGGCGACGGGGGCCAGTACGAAGAGGAGCGCTCGCTCGAGCCAGCCCCCGATCCGGCTCGCCTCGACGATCCACCCCGCCAGGACGACCACGGGCGTCTGCACGACGACGTCGCGGTGCCTGACCTTGGCGAGCTCGTGCGCCAGCACTCCCTCAAGCTCCGCCGGCGACAGCGCGCTGACAAGCCCCTGGCTGAGGGCAAGCGCCGAGGCCCCTTTCCCTCGTCCGACCGCAAACGCGCGTGGATGGCCATCGGGCAAGAGAAACATCCGGGGGCGCGGGACTCCGGCGTGCATGGCCAGCCGTTCCACGGTCGTATGCAGAAGCGCTCCTTCGCCGAGCGTCAGCTCGCGGGCACCGAGCGAGGCGAGGACGATCCGGGGCCCGTACCAATGGAGCGTCGCGGCCATGAGCAGGCAGACGACGAAGAAGACGCTCGCCAGCCGGATTCCGCCGATCCACCAGCCGAGGGCGGTGAAGACAGCGACGAAGCCGCCAAGCAGGAGGAAGGTCTTCGCGACGTTACGCGCCGCGAGCACGGGCGCTATGTCTCTTCGCCGTCGGCGCCCGTCAGCCCGCGCGGGGGCCAGTCCGGCTCAGGGGCGTCGCAGCGGCTCGAGCAGTGGAGAGAGGCGATGTTCTGGAGCGGGATGAGGATGTGTCCGTTGAGCTCGATGTGCGGGACGCC
>DASXRO010000028.1:0-2066 GCA_036506555.1 Gaiellaceae bacterium | reverse complement strand
CTCGACGGCCTCGTCAACGACCTCCTGCCGGCGCTCGGCCGTCTGGCGGGCGCGCTCGAGGCGAAGGAGCGGGAGTTCGCCGACCTGGTCAAGGCTGGGCGGACTCACCTGATGGACGCAGTTCCGGTCACTCTCGGCCAGGAGTTCGGCGGCTACGCGGCCCAGGTTCGGCAGGCAATCTCGCGGGTGGAGGTGACCCTGCACCGGGTTGGTCAGATTCCGCTGGGCGGAACGGCAACCGGGACGGGCCTGAACACGCACCCCGAGTTCGCCGAGCGGGTGCGAACGCGGTTGGCTGCCGAGACGGGTCTCACGATCCTCCCTCCCGCCGATCCCTTCGAAGCGCAAGCGGCGCGTGATGCCCTCGTCGAGGTCTCCGGAGCGCTCAAGGTGGTCGCCGTCTCCTTGACGAAGATCGCCAACGACCTCCGCCTGATGGCGTCGGGCCCGCGCGCCGGGCTTGCTGAGATTGCTCTGCCCGAACTCCAGAAGGGAAGCTCGATCATGCCCGGCAAGGTCAATCCGGTCATCCCCGAGGTGGTCACGCAGGTCTCGGCGCAGGTGATCGGCAACGACACGGCGATCACCGTCGGCGGCATGCAGGGCCATTTCGAGCTGAACGTGTTCGTGCCGCTCCTGGCTCGCAACCTTCTCGATTCGATCAAGCTGCTCGCGAGCGCCGCCCGCCTCTTCTCTGAGAAGTGTGTCGAGGGGATCCAGCCGAATCGAGAGAACCTCCAGCGCTACGCAGAGCTGACTCTTGCCGCGGCGACGGCGCTGAACCCGCATGTGGGTTACGACAAGGCGAGCGAGATCGTCAAGGAAGCCGTCTCCTCCGGCCGCTCGCTGCGCGAAGTCGCGCGTGAAGCCGGGGTTCCCGACGATGTCCTCGACAAGGCGCTGGACTACCGCGCAATGGCACGGCCCCACGACGGTTAAGGCGCTCGCCGGCGGCCCCCTCCGCCGCTCGAGCAGGAGAGTTGCCAGTGCCCTGGAAAACGTGCGGGCGTGACGACCGTCACGAAACCACTTCTGCTTGCAGCCGCTGCGCTCGCTGCGTTCGTGCTCGTCTACCCGACGGTCCGCGAACGCCTCCCGTCGTTGCATGTCCTGGGCAACCCCACGACAGGCTCGGGCGTCTCGCAGAGCGCGGCGCAGATCTCTCCGGGCGAGTTCGAGCAGATCGAGGCTAGGATCTCGCCCGCCGGGATACGCGCGGCAGTGGGCGAACCCGCGAGCAAGAGCGAGACGACGGTAGAGGGGCTCCGGCTCGAGTGCTGGTACTACGGAGTCGCGGGCTCGACCGGGGCCTATCAGCTCTGCTTCAAGAACGGCCGCCTCGCCACGAAGCTGCGCTTCGGCCGAGGCTAACTCTCAGTAAGCGACCGCTCCTCGGGCCGCGTCTAACTCAACGCGGATGCGTGCTGCTCGTCGGCGCGGTACGAGGAGCGCACGAGCGGGCCCGAGAACACCGAGCCGAAGCCGAGCGCCTCTCCCCGCTCGCGGAACCAACGGAACTCGTCAGGGTGCACCCAGCGGTCGATCTGCGCGTGGCGGGAGGACGGCTGCAGGTACTGGCCGATCGTGACGACGTCCACGCCGTGCTCCCGCAGATCGCGCATGGTCTCGACGACTTCCTCGTTGGTCTCGCCGAGGCCGACGATGATTCCCGACTTGGTCAGGACCGGGTAGTCGGCGACCTGCCTTGCCCGGGCGACGAGCCAGAGCGCCTTGTCATAGGAGGCCTTGGCTCCGCGCATGCGCCGGTGCAAGCGTCGGACCGTCTCGATGTTGTGGTTGAAGACGTCCGGCCGCTCCGCCAGGACGACAGCGAGCGCCTCCTCCTCGTGACCCAGGAAGTCGGGTGTGAGCACCTCGACGCTCGCCTCCGGGAGCTTGCGCTTCAGAGCGCGGATCGTCGCCGCGTAGTGGGCCGCGCCCTTGTCCGGCAGGTCGTCGCGATCCACGGATGTGACCACGACGTGCTTCAGTCCCATCTGCGCTGCGGTTGCCGCCAGCCGGAGCGGCTCGAGGGGATCAGGCGGATGCTCGGGTCGGCCGGAGTG
>DASXRO010000027.1:0-6384 GCA_036506555.1 Gaiellaceae bacterium | reverse complement strand
CTAGGATCCGCTTTCGCCGAATCCACGAGCTTGGCCTTGGTACTGACCTCGTCCATCCAGTCTCCTTTCCGCGCCGCAGAGCGACGCATTGAGTCGCTTTCTGGACGATGACTAGGGCCTTGATCTTCCCAGGTGCTCGATACGAATTCAACGAGCGCTTCGAATCCTCGCCAAGAGGAAGAACACCTTCGACAGCCATTCGACAGCGGAGGCGGCATGACGACGAAGACAGAGTTCACTCAGGAAGAGTGGGAAGCGCTGCAGAAGGGCGTGACCGGAGCGGGATTTCTGATGGCGGTCAGTGACCGCAGCTTCTTCGACAGCTTCAAGGAAGCCGGGGCCTTGGCGCGGCATCTTTCCGAGGCGCGGAAGAGCGCTTCGAGCGAGCTCATCCGCGAGCTCGCCGAGGCTCGCGGCACCGGGTTCGGGCTCACGTCCTCGCCGGACGAGATCGAAAGCGAGACGCTCGGGGCGCTGCGAAAGGCGATTCAGGTGCTCGAGGCGAAGGCACCCGAAGAGGTCGATGCCTACCGGAGCTTCGTGCTCGAGGTCGCCGAGTCGGTGGGGAACGCGGCAGGCGGAGGCGAAGCGGCAGAGAGCGGAACGCTCGAGAAGATCAGGTCGGCGCTGGGCCGCGCCTATCCCTAGCGGCGCAGGCGGATCGCGTTCAGGTCGTTCGCGACGATCTCGTCGGCTCGCGCTGCGAGATCGTCGATGTCATCGTGCTCCGCGTGGAGGTAGCGGCCGGCGAGGCGGTCGAGCCGGCCCGAGGCGAGCGCGCGGACGAGGCGCGGGGCGAGCTCGGGCGGCGTCCACGGCATGTCGCCGAAGTCGTGCGTCATTCGCGTGCGCACGAGGCCCGGGCTGATCGAGAAGACCGGAATACGGTCCTCTAGCTGGTTGGCCAGCGACTCGGAAAACCGGTGCACGGCAGCCTTGCTCGCGCTGTAGGCGGTGCTCTTCGAGCCGGGCAGGTAGGCGGCGCCACTCGCGACGTTGACGATGCGGCCGCGGCCGCGTTCGAGCATGCGCGGGATAATCGCGCGGCAACAGAGGTAGACGCCGAGGACGTTGACCTCGAAGACGTGCCACCACTCGGCCGGCTCGAGCTCCCAGGCAGCGTCCTCGTCGATGGCGAGGCCGGCGTTGTTGACCAGGAGGTCGATGTCGCCCGCCTCGGAGAACCAGCGCTCGACGTCCTCACGTTTGGAGACGTCGCCGACGAGGGCGCGCCCGCCGATCTCGTCCGCAACTGCCTCCACCTCCTCGCGCGTGCGCCCGGTGACGAGGACGCTCATACCTGCGGATGCGAGCTCGAGCGCGATGTTCCGCCCGATCCCACGGCCGCCGCCCGTGACGAGCGCGACCTGGCCCTGAAGCTCCCCGTTCACTCCGGCATCCTACGACGGCTAGCTACCGTGATCGCATGAGACTGGGGAGCAGAGACGGACGACCCCGCGAGGCGCCGGAGCGGCCGGCCGATCCGGCCGTGCGCCGCGCCAACCTGCGCCGCGTCGCGATCCTCTTCAAGGCTTACCGCTGGCGCCTGGCGGCCGTCCTGGGGCTGATCTGCTTCTCCGCCCTGCTCGGGATCGTCTCGCCCTTCCTCGTCCGCGACATCTTCGACGAGGCCCTTCCGAAGAACGACGACCGGCTGCTCACGCTGCTCGTCGTCGGCCTGATCGCGATCGCCGTCGTCACGGGCGTCCTCGGGGTCGTCCAGACCTGGCTCTCGAACGTGGTCGGCCAGCAGGTGATGCACGACCTCCGCGCGGCCGTCTACCGGCACCTGCAGCGGCTCTCGCTCGCCTTCTTCACCCGTACGCGCACGGGCGAAGTGCAGTCGCGGATCGCCAACGACATCGGGGGCGTGGAAAGGGTCGTCACCTCGACCGCGACGTCGATCGTCTCCAACGTCACCACGGTCATCGCGGCCATTGTCGCCATGTTCCTGCTCGACTGGCGCCTGGCCGTCTTCTCCCTCGCGCTAGTCCCCGTCTTCGTCCTCCTTACGCGCCGGGTGGGCGAGCAGCGCCGGCGGATCACCACCGACCGCCAGAAGACCATGGCGGATATCTCCACGCTCGTCGAGGAGTCGCTCTCCGTCTCCGGGATGCTCCTCGGCAAGACGATGGGCCGCAGCGGCGAGCTATCCGACCGCTTCGAGCGCGAGTCCTCGGAGCTCGCAGGTCTCGAGGTCCGGCAGGTGATGGCCGGCCGCTGGGTGATGGCCTCGATTCAGATGAGCTTCTCGATCATGCCCGCCCTCGTCTACTGGTTTGCGGGACAGAGCTTCGTCGGCGGTGTCACGCTCGGCACGGTGGTGGCCTTCACCACGTTGCAGACTCGCCTCTTTTTCCCGGTCGGCTCGCTGCTCTCCGTGCAGATCGACCTGCAGACCTCACTCGCGCTCTTCGACCGCGTCTTCGAGTACCTCGACATGCCGGTGGAGATCGTCGAGAGCGAGGGCGCGGTCGACCTGCCCCCGTGCCGCGGCGATCTCGCCTTCGAGCACGTGTGGTTCCGCTACGAGCCCGGGTCCCCATGGACGCTGGAGGACCTCAGCTTCGAGGTGCCGGCGGGAACGACGACCGCCGTCGTCGGCGAGACCGGCTCGGGGAAGACGACCGTCGGCTACCTCGTGGCGCGCCTCTACGACGTCGAGCGCGGCCGCATCACGATCGACGGGATCGACATCCGCGGCGCCACGCTCCCGTCGCTCGCCCGCACGATCGGCGTCGTCTCCCAAGAGACGTACCTCTTCCACGCGTCGATCAAGGAAAACCTCCGCTTTGCGAAGCCCGAGGCGTCCGACGAGGAGATCGAGGAGGCAGCCCGCGCCGCCCGGATCCACGACCTGATCGCAAGCCTGCCCGAGGGGTACGACACGATCGTCGGCGAGCGCGGCTACCGCTTCTCGGGCGGCGAGAAGCAGCGCATGGCGATCGCGCGCACGATTCTGCGCAATCCCCCCGTGCTCGTCCTCGACGAGGCCACCAGTGCGCTGGACGCGCAGACGGAGCGCGCCGTCCAGGAGGCGCTCGACCGCCTCGCGGAGGAGCGGACGACGATCGCGATCGCCCACCGGCTCTCAACCATCCGCGACGCCGATCAGATCATCGTGCTCGAGCGAGGCCGGATCGTCGAGCGCGGCACTCACGACGAACTGCTCGCGCTGGGTGGGAGTTATGCGCGGTTGGTGGCCCGGGACGCCGATCTCGGCCCGACCGTGCGCGTCCCTTCGGAAGAGCTCGCCTAGCTAGGAGGGATTGGCGGAACGTCACTCGTCGCCGGGACGCGCTGGTCGTTCCGAGGCAAGGACGCAGGGAGCCCTCGTATTGAATCTAAATACGGGGGCGACCGAGGACGCAGCCTCGGGGCGAGTCAGTGCGCCTCCGGCGGCACAGATGATGTTTCGTCAAGCCCTCCTGAAGTCGACTGCTACGGTGTAACCACGGGATCGGCAATAACGCCGCCCCTGTGAGATGAGCTTCTCGTTCCTCCCTCGGGTGTGTCGAGGCAGGCAAGTCTCGAACCCGAAAGGACGTTGAACTACACATGCAGCACTCGTTCCGCGAGCTCGGCGTGTCCAGCCCTATCGTCGACGCGCTCGCCGCTCGCTCCATCCATACGCCTTTTCGCATCCAGGCGCTCGCCCTTCCGGACGCTCTCGGCGGGCTCGACATCCTTGCTCGCGCCCCGACGGGGTCCGGCAAGACGCTCGCGTTCGCCCTCCCCATCGTCGAGCGCACGACGACTGCCGACCGTCGTCCTTCGGCACTGGTCCTCGTTCCCACGCGCGAGCTCGCCGCGCAGGTGACCGCCGAGCTGCGGTCGCTCGCCGCGCCGAAGGGTCTCGTCGTCGAGCCCGCCTACGGCGGGGTTCCGTTGCGCGCCCAGGCGAAACGCGCCAAGAACGCGCACGTGCTCGTGGCGACGCCCGGGCGCCTCGAGGATTTGGCCGAGCGGCGCCTCGTCGACCTCTCGGGCATCCGCATCCTCGTCCTCGACGAGGCCGATCGCATGCTCGACTTCGGCTTCCGCCCGCAGGTCGACCGCATCGTCCGCCGCCTGCCCCAGAACCGCCAGACGATGTTCTTCTCGGCCACGCTGGACGGCGAGGTCGGCGAGCTCGCGCGCGCCTATACGCGCAGCCCGTCGCGCTTCGAGGCCGACCTGCCGACCGGGCAGCAGCCGGCCGAGATCGAGCACCGCTTCGTGCCGGTCACGCTCGACACGAAGGTCGAGACGCTGGCCGAGCACATCAGCCCGTCCGAGGGCCTCACGCTCGTGTTCGTCCGGACGAAGCGCGGAGCGGATCGGTTGGTGCAGAAGCTTCGGCGCTTCGACGTGGACGCGGTGGCGATGCACGGGGACATGTCTCAGAGCGCCCGCGAGCGGGCCCTGTCCCGGTTCCGGAGCGGCAGGGTAAGCGCGCTGGTCGCGACCGACGTGGCCGCGCGCGGCCTCGACCTGGAGGGCGTCACCCACGTGATCAACTTCGACCCGCCCGAGGAGGACAAGGGGTACGTCCACCGCACCGGCCGCACGGGACGGGCGGGCCGCAGCGGCACTGCGATCACCTTCGTCCTGCCCGAGCAGCAGGCCGACACGAGCCGCGTCGCGCGTCGCCTCGGGCACGGCGAGCAGTTCGAGCAGGCCGGAATGCGCTCGGCTCCTGCGAAGCTCCTCTACACGAGCCGCCGCGGTCGCCGCTCCAAGTGGTAGGCCCGCGCGATTAGAAGCGCCGTGCGCTTCTCTGGCGCCGGTAGTGGATGACGTAGAGCGGGAGCGCGAGGCCGAGGACGAGGAAGACGCCGATGCCCCACGCGGTTGCGTGAGCGACGCTGTGGCGGTTGGCGTGCAGGAAGACCGCGATCGCTGCGCCGCCGGCGAGCGCCCAGGCAACGAGGAACTGCGCCGTGGTCAGTTGCACCTGACGAACCTACAGGGCCGGGACTGCTCGAAGGAAACGGAAGCCAGGCCTGCGCCGCCCCGTCCTGTGGTCATGAGGATGGAGAACCCCAGGACGACGGCCCTCATGATGGCCGCGCTCGCACTTTTCATGGCCGGCCTCTTGTTGGCCGCCTACGCGGCAGGGTGGCCGCGAAGCACCGTGCCCCCGACGGTGCTCATCACGCCCTTCTAGCGTCGGGGATTTCCGGCCTGCTCAACCGAGCGTCTCGACTCGGACGGCTCCGTCCTCCTCGACGACGAGCACGCCGTCGCCCTTCGAGATGGGCTTCACGATTTCGCCCGTGAGACCGAGAACGGCGGCCTCGTTCGTCGGGCTGTGGCCGACGACGAGTGCGCGACCACCCTCGGGCAGCGCGTCGAGGATGCGGCGCAGCGGGGCCGCGAGCGCGGCCGAGTCTTCCTCGACGAGCTCGGGGTCGGCCTCGCGAAGCGCCTCGAGCGCGCCGCTCCCCGCCTTCTCGTAGGCCGCCCGCCAACGGTCCTCGGCGGCGGAGCGCAGGGCTGGCTCGACCACGACACCCTGCGGCACCTTCTCCCCCAGGCCGGCGAGAAAGCACGCGAGCGTCTGCGTCGCCCGCTGCGCGCCGCTCGAGACGAGCACCTCATACCCACCCTGCAGGCGAGTTCCAATCTCGACCGCCGCCCGCACGCCCGCGGGCGTGAGCACGTCTCCGTCGGCGTCCGTATGCCGTCTCAGCTCCACGTATTTCGCCATCACACCTCCTCGGGCGAGCGCTGGATCAGAGCACGCCCAAGAGTTCGTAGGCTTGCACGGGACGGGCGAAGCCTTTGACCTGGAGGTCGGGGACCGGACTCGCCTCGACCCGACCCTCGAGCGCTGCATAGACGCGCTGGCTGAGCAGGATCTGCCCTGGGCCGGCCTCGTCGCTCAACCGTGCCGCGAGGTTCGTGACGGCGCCGAGAGCGCCGTAGTCGTAGCGCCCTTCGAACCCGATCCGGCCAAGAGTCGCGTGTCCGACGGCGATACCGGCGCCGAGGCCGAGCTCGTACCCGCGCTTGCGCCAGCCGCCCGCGAGATCCCCGATCCGCTCGCACATAGCCAGCGCGAGCCTCGCCGCCTGAAGCTCGTGATCGGCTACCGGCACCGGGTCGTTGAAGAAGACCATGATCCCGTCTCCCGCGAAATGCTCGAGCGTTCCTCCGTGCGCGACGACGAGCTCGCCCGCCGCCGCGTGGTACTCGCGAACGACATCGATCAGCTCCTCGGGCTCGGCCGTCTCGACGAACGAGGTGAACCCGCGGAGATCGAAGTAGACGACGGTGATCTGGGCACGATGGCCCGCGAGGAGTTGTGCGCCCTCGTCGCTCGAGACGAGCGCGGCGACCTCCGGCGAGATGAACCGCGCGAGCTCGGTCTTCTGGCGCTCGACGGTCTCGAACAGCTTC
>DASXRO010000026.1:0-13957 GCA_036506555.1 Gaiellaceae bacterium | reverse complement strand
CTCGGATCTCGAGGCGAAAGGGCCGCCCTTGATCGAGGCGGTGGCCGGCGGCGCCGCCTTCCTCGCCGTGTGCGGCGGCTACCAGCTGCTCGGACGCTTCTACCGCGACCGCTCGGGCGCGGAGCTCCCGGGCATCGGGCTTCTTCCCCACCACACGGTGGCCGGGGAGCGCCGCATGATCGGGGACGTGCTGCTCGAGTGCGAGCTCGATCTCGGCGAACGACGCACGCTCGCAGGGTTCGAGAACCACGCCGGGCGCACCTTTCTGGACGAGGGCGGCGAACCGCTCGGCCGCGTCCTGGCCGGTTTCGGAAACAACGGCGAGGACGGCTTCGAGGGATGTCGCCTGGGCGGAGCCGTCGGAACCTATCTGCACGGTCCCTTGCTGCCGCGCAACCCGTGGCTGGCCGACTGGCTGCTCGTACGCGCGCTGGCTCGCAGGAGCGGCGACCAGCCCGTGCTCGAGCCGCTACCGGACGACTTCGAGACCTCCGCGCAAAAGGTGTCTGCTGAACGGGCCCAGTCGCGCGGGGGCCGCTTCTAGCGCGGGAACCCAGGCCCTCTTAGGGCGCCCAGAGGGCGCCGAGGTAGACGACCGGGTCGCCCGGTTGCCAGCGGGCGAGAAAGCGCTGAATCGGCGGGTGCAGCACCAGTCCGGGGATCTCGTCGCGGTCGAAGAGCCGGTGGTTCCGAACCGCGTCGTCGGTCGACGTCGCGCCCTCGAGCGACCGCGCGAGATGCCCTGCGAACACGATGTGGACGACGTGCTTGGCGGGTACGCCTGCCGGGGCGATCGAGTCGGCGATCGCCACGGGGCCTTCGAAGGGGAAATCCTCGTCGATGCCGATCTCCTCCGCGAGCTCGCGCCGCAGCGCCCTGACCAGGGACTCGCCCGCGTGCACCCCACCGCCGGGCAAGAGCCAGTACTCCCTCCCCAGCTTCTCCTGGCGTACGAGCAGGATCCGGTTCTCCCGCCGCAGGATCGCCGAGACGCGGATGCGCGGATCCATTACACGGCCTGCGACGAGCCGAAGCCGCGCACGCCGCGCTCGCTCGCGGGAAGCTCGTCCACCTCGCGCACGGAAAGCTCCGGCAGGGGCAGGACGACGAGCTGGGCGATTCGCTCCCCCGCCTCGGCCGAGAACGTCTCCTCGCGGTCGGTGTTCAGGAGCACGACCTGGATTTCCCCGCGGTAGCCCGAATCGATCAGGCCGGGTGAGTTGACGACCGCGATGCCGTGCCGAGCGGCGAGACCCGAGCGCGGTTGCACAAAGCCTGCGTAGCCCTCCGGAATGGCGACGGCGATCCCCGTTGGAACGACCGCCCGCTCGCCAGGCTCGAGGGTGAGCGCCTCGCACGTGGCGAGGTCGAGCCCCGCGTCCCCCACATAGGCTCGATCAGGAATCCGCGCCCCTTCACGGACACGCAGGACCTCGAGCTCGATCACCGACCGCGCGCCCTGGTCGCAGGCTCGGAGACGAGATACCGGGCGAAGCGGGCCACCTCCTGGTGCGGCAGCTGTGCCACCACGACGACGCCTTCTGCCGTGTCGATGCGCTCCTCGATGGGCGCGCCGAGCTCGTAGAGCTCCGCGAGCGTCCTGCCCGCGTCGTACGGGACGAGCAGGCGCACGGGCCGGAGGCGCTCGGCGAAGCGCTCCGCGACCCGTTCTCGCAACTCGTCCAGGCCCTCGACGCTGAGAGCGGAGATCTGGAGCGCGCCGGGGAAGCGGTTGGCGAGCCGGCGCCGCCGCAGAGGGTCGACTCCGTCGATCTTGTTCAGGACCAGCTCGATCGGAAGCTCGGCCGCCCCGATCTCGGCAAGCACCGCCTCGACCGCGGCGATGGTCTCGTCGAGCCGCTCGTCGGACGTCGAGGCGTCGGCCACGTGGAGGACGAGATCTGCGTCGACCGTCTCCTCGAGCGTTGCCGCAAAGCCCTCCACGAGCTGGTGCGGCAGGCGCCGGATGAACCCGACCGTGTCGGTCACGAGGTAGCGCCGTCCGTCGTGCTCGAAGGCTCGGGTGGTCGGATCAAGCGTCTCGAAGAGGCGATCGTCGACCGACGCGTGGGCATCCGTCAAGGCGTTCAGGAGGGTCGATTTGCCGGCGTTCGTGTAGCCGGCGAGCGCGACGATGGGAGTCTCCGCGCGCCGGCGCGCTTTGCGCTGCGTCTCGCGCCGCCGCTCGAGCTCCTTCAGCCGGCGCCGCAGCTGGCCGATGCGGCGTCGCGCGAGGCGGCGGTCGGTCTCGAGCTGCGACTCGCCGGGCCCGCGCGTGCCGATCCCGCCTCCCAGTCGCTCCAGGTGCTGCCACATGCCGCGCATGCGCGGAAGGTTGTATTCCAGCTGAGCCAGCTCGACCTGGAGCTTTCCCTCGGCGCTCCGGGCGTGCTGGGCGAAGATGTCGAGGATGAGCTGCGTGCGGTCGACGACGCGCAGCTTGAACTCGTCCTCGAGGCGGCGCTGCTGTCCGGGATCGAGGTCGTCGTCGACGATCAGCGACTCGGCGTCGGCTCGGGGAACCGCTTCCCTCAGCTCCGCGAGCTTTCCCTTGCCGACGTAGGTGCGGGGGTCGGGAGCGGGACGGCGCTGCACGAGCTCCCCGACGGGCTCGACGCCCGCAGTGCGGAGGAGCTCCCGCATCTCCCCCAGCTCCTCGCCTTCGTCAACCCCCTGGGCCAGCACGGCGACGAGAAAGCCGCGCTCGGGCTCAGCCCCCGGCGCGGGGTCCGGCTGGTATTGGGTCACGGTCTGATTATGCCGTCGCCTCGACCCGAAGCGAAGACGCGATTCGACGCGCCGCCTCCTCGAGGCGCTCGTCGGCGACGGTGAGGGAGATGCGCACGAAGCCCTCTCCGCTGGGGCCGAACGAGGGTCCCGGCGAGACGACGACGGCTGCCTCCTCGAGGACGAGCTCGGTGAAGCTCGCGGATGTATAGCCGTCGGGGATGCGCGCCCAGATGTACGGCGTCGCCTTCGGCGGCGTGGCATCGAGGCCAACGGCTGTCAGGGCGTCGATCATGAGGTCGCGGCGGCGTCGGTACACGTCCGACATCTCGCGAGGAAAATCGCGCGCGTCCGTCAGCGCCGCGACCGCGGCCAGCTGAAGCGCGTCGAACATGCCAGAGTCGAGATTCGTCTTCAGCCCGCGGTAGCGCTCCACGACCTCTGCGTTGCCGGCGATCCACCCCACGCGCCACCCGGTCATATTCCAGCCCTTCGAGAGCGAGAAGATCTCCACGCCGACCTCCTTAGCCCCCTGGGTGGCCAGGAAGCTCGGCGGCCGATAGCCGTCGAAGGCGATCTCCGAGTAGGAGCTGTCGTGGACGGCTATGACCCCGTGTCGTCTCGCAAGCTCGACAACCCGGGGGAAGAGGTCGTCCGGCGTAACGGCCCCCGTCGGGTTGTTCGGATAGTTGAGGAACAGGAGGTTGGCTCGCTCCCAGATGTCCGGGCCGATGGCGTCGAAATCGGGCGTGAAGCCGTTCTCGGCCCGCAGAGGCAGGTAGTGGAGGTCGGCGCCCGCGAACAGCGGTCCCGAGGTGTACGGCGGGTATCCCGGCTCAGGAGCGAGACAGACGTCTCCGGGCTCGAGGCAGGCGAGCGCGACGTGGGCGACGCCTTCCTTCCCGCCGAGGACGGGGATCACCTCCCGGTCGGGATCGACATCGGCGCCGAACCGCCCTCGATAGAAGGCGGCCACGGCGCTCCGGAACGCTTCCAACCCCCAGTTGGAGGGGTAGCGGTGGTTCTCGGGTCGCCCCACCTGCCTCTGCATCTCCTCGACGACGGGAGGAGGGGCGGGGAGATCGGGATCGCCGATCCCGAGGCTGATGACGTCGACGCCGGCCTTGCGCTTCTCCTCGATCTTGCGCTCGAGCTCGGCGAAGAGGTAGGGCGGGACGAGCTCGAGGCGCTTCGCGAACTTCATGCCGAGAGCCACTCCTCGGCCGCCTCGCCGCTGCAGATCTGCTGGGCGGAGCCGGTGAGCCTGGCGTGCATCTGCTCGTCGAACTCGACGAGCAGGTCGCCGCCCGCGAGGTGCACGGTTACCGGGCTCTCGCACCAGCCGTTCGCCACGGCTGCGGCCGCAATCGCGACTGCGCTCGTGCCGGAAGAGAGCGTCTCCCCCGCGCCGCGCTCCCAGACGCCGGCCGTTGCCTCGCTCCGTGAGTCGATGCGAACGAGCTGGACGTTCGTGCGGTCGGGGAAGCGTGGGTGGTTCTCGACGAGGGGGCCGAGGCGGAGTAGCTCGTTGCGATCGGGCTCGCGGGCGATGACGGCGTGCGGATTCCCGACCGAGACAGGCGTGAACTCCACTCGTATTCCGTCCACCTCCAAGGCCTCGACCGGCGCGACCTCGACGGGGCCGATGTCCATCTCAACCTCGAGCGCGCCGCGCATCCGGGCGACCACTTCGCGCGCGCCGACGACGATCCTGACCTCCTCGCTGCCGCTTCGGCGGGCGAGCCAGCGAGCGGCGATGCGGGTCCCGTTGCCCGAAAGCTCGGCGGTCGAACCGTCCGGGTTCCAGATGACGACCTCTGCGCGCCCGTCGTCTGCGGCGGTCACCTCGAGAACACCGTCCGACCCGATGCCGTAGTGGTAGTCGCAGAGGCGACGCACCACTGCCGGCTCGAGCGGAGCGCCGAGCTTCGCACGCTCCACGAGGAGGTAATCGTTCCCGAGCCCGTGCCACTTCTCGAAGCGCATGCCGCTCACGGGGCCAGCCTAACGAAGGTAAAGGGCCCGCTCGCGCGCGGGCCCTTTGAGGTTTTCCGACCAGTACCGGTTGGCGTGCGGGCCGAAGGAGTCAAACGGCGTGCCCGGTCTAATCGGCTTCACTCTGTCTGATGCCGTACCCCCCTTGTTCTTGCTGCCCCAAAAGGGGGATTCGCTGCGCGACCTCGTCGAGGAGCTCCTCCGCGACCTCCTGGGCAGGGCGATCGGCGCGGAGGGCTATCAAGCCGGGGATCCGGCGCATCCATTTACGCTGGTAGGCGGCGTACTGGGTCGTGCGCAGGGTAAGAGCTACGATCGCCTCTTCTCGCGGGAGTTCGGCCACCTCCCGCAGGCCGATCACCTTCCGCGCCGTGCTCGAGAGCGGATGCGCCAACGCCGTCTCGACCTCAGCCTCGACACCGTGGTCGAACATCGCCCTCGCCCGCGCCTCGATGCGCGCCGCCAAAACGTCCTTTGGGACAACGAGCCCGAAGACGAGCGTCGGGTGACGAGTTTCCTCGTTCCAGAGGCGGCTCTGGGCCGGCGCGAGGGTCCCGCCGGCCTCCGCGAGCCCGAGCGCGCGCACGATGCGACGGCGGTCGTTCGCGTGGACGACCTCCGCGGCGCCGGGGTCGCGCCCTCGGAGCAGGGCGTGCGTCTGCTCAGGCCCGAGCCGGTCGTAGAGGCGCTCGAAACGGTCGCGCAGACCCGGCGGTGGCGCCGGCGGCAGGTCGAGATCCGCGAGTGCGGCGCGGAGATAGAGGCCGGTGCCGCCGACGACGAGGGGGGTTCGCCCGGCTGCACGGATCGCATCGACGGCCGCGTGGGCCAGCTGGGCGTACTCGCCGACCGCGGCCTCATGATCGAGATCCCAGACGGCGGCGAGGCGGGTCGGTCGCGCGGGTTGGTTCGTGAGCACCGGCAGCCCGCGGTAGACCTGCATCGCGTCGGCGGAGACGATCTCGGCGGGAATGCGCTCGGCGACGGCCTCGGCGACGGCGCTCTTGCCGGCTGCGGTCGGGCCGAAGATGGCGAGGACGGGCGGCTCAGGCGCAGTCACCACTTGGGGCCACCCCGCTCCTCCACCCGCTTCAAGCGTACTGCGGAAAAACTCCATCGTGGCGCGCGGAACGTGGCGAAAGCGTGTCAGGCTGCGACGAGGGCGGCCTGCGTCCCCTGCAGCGTCGTCGACGTTGCGTCCTCGATTCGCACATCGACCAGCTCGCCTCTCGCCGCGCACCCGTTGAAGTTCACGGTCGTATTCCGGCGCGTCCGCCCGCGGAGCCTCGCAGGATCCGTGCGGCTCGGACCCTCGACGAACACCTCCTCGACACCTCCGATTCGCTCCCGGTTTCGCTCAGCCGCGATGCGCTGGACGACCTCGACCAGCCGTTCGATGCGCTCGCGCTTCACCTCGTCCGGAATCTGATCGGGCATCGTCGCCGCCTCCGTCCCACGCCGTGGGCTGAAGACGAACGTGAAGGCGCCGTCATAGCGCACCTCCTCGACGACCTCGAGCGTCTCCTCGAAGTCCGCCTCCGTCTCGCCTGGGAAGCCGACGATGATGTCGGTCGTGAGCGCGAGATCGGGGATCGCCGCGCGCAGCTTCTCGACGAGCGCGAGGTAGCGGTCGCGGCCATACGTCCGGCGCATCGCCTTGAGGATGCGCGTCGAGCCTGACTGTAGGGGCAGGTGCGTGTGCTCGCAGACCGACCCGCACTCCGCCATCGCGGCGATGACCGGCTCGCGGAAGTCTTTGGGATGCGGGCTCGTGAACCGGATCCGCTCCACACCTTCGACCGCGTCCAGCGCCCTGAGCAGCTCCCCAAACTCCGTCCGGATCTCGGGCAGGAGGTCGCGTCCCCAGGAGTTCACGTTCTGCCCGAGGAGAGTCACCTCGCGGACGCCGTCCGCCGCCAGTTGCGTCACCTCGGCGACGATGTCGCCGGGCCGGCGGCTCACCTCGCGACCTCGCACGGCGGGGACGATGCAGTACGAGCAGACGGAGTTGCAGCCCATCGAGATCTGCACCCAGGCCTGAAACGGCCG
This sequence comes from Gaiellaceae bacterium, assembly GCA_036506555.1. Classification (GTDB taxonomy): domain Bacteria; phylum Actinomycetota; class Thermoleophilia; order Gaiellales; family Gaiellaceae; genus JAIBJP01. The sequence goes on along the minus strand of DASXRO010000026.1, from coordinate 7,186 downwards.
CTCGCGGTGCGCAGGCAGGTTCCCGGCGAAGTCTCTCTGTTCGGGGCCGAATCGCCCGCGCGCCACTCCAAAGCCTCCGGCTCCGATCCAGTCGCCCAGATGCGGGATCGATCCAGGCCCGAACGCGACGTCGACAGCGGGGTAGAGCTCGAAGATGCGCTCGCGCTGTGCCTCGGCGTAGCAGCCACCGACCGCGATCACGCGCTCGGGATCTGCCCGCTTCAGCGCCGCGGCCTGGGCGAGATGGGCCGCGAAGCGCTGGTCGGGCTTCTCGCGCACCGTGCACGTGTTGAAGACGATCACGTCGGCCTCATCCTGCGAGACCGCCTCGCCGAGGCCGAGGTCCTCGAGCATGCCCTTGATTCGCTCCGAATCGTGAGCGTTCATCTGGCATCCGAACGTCGTCACGAAGTAGCTCTTCACAGGGCCACTGTAGCGCTGTAGTGTCCCGTGGCGTCATCGTGCGGGTGGGCATTTTCCGGGGTCTCATGGCATGCGCAGCCGTGGCGCTCGTCGGTGCTGCGCCCGCATTCGCAGCCTCGAACCTCGTGATCAGCCAGGTCTACGGAGGCGGCGGGAACACGGGCGCGACGTACACGCACGACTTCATCGAGGTCTTCAACCGCGGCTCGACGCTCGTCGACCTGAGCCTCATGTCCCTGCAGTACGGGAGCACGACCGGCAACATCGGTCCGACAAGCTCGCAGACCACCGACCTCTCCGGTTTCCTCGCGCCGGGGCAGTACCTGCTCGTCCAGGAGGCCCAGGGGGCCGGAGGCGCAACGCCGCTGAGCCCCGACATCACCGACGGGACTCCCATCGCAATGAGCGCGACGGCCGGCAAGGTCGCGCTCGTCAGCTCCACCACCGGGCTGAACTGCGGAGCCGACGCCACCCCGTGCGGCCCCGCCCAGCTGGCCCAGATCGTCGACCTCGTGGGTTACGGCGGCGCGAACATGTTCGAGGGCTCGGCGCCGGCCCCCACGCTCTCGAACACCACGGCGGCGCTCCGCAACGGAGATGGCTGCGTCGACACGGACAACAACGCCGCCGACCTCGCAGCCGGAGCCCCGAATCCCCGCAACCGGCTGTCGCCCACCCACTCCTGCGGCGACGCGGCGCCGAGCATCGTCTCGACGACCCCCGCGAGCGGTGCGACCGACGTTCCGGTCGATGCCAACATCACGATCACGTTCAGCGAGCCGGTCGACGTCTCGGGCAACTGGTTCTCGATCTCTTGCGACGGGACCGTGCACACCGCGGCAGTGAGCGGAGGCCCCACCACTTTCACGCTCGATCCGAACGCCAATTTCGCGCCTGGTCAGACCTGCGCGGTGGCGGTCATTGCCGGCAACGTCACCGACCAGGACACGAACGATCCCCCCGACAACATGGCGAGGAACTACGGCTGGAGCTTCGACACGGTCGCGCCGCCCCTGCTCGTTGTCAGCCAGGTCTACGGCGGCGGCGGCAACAGCGGCGCCACGCTCAAGAACGACTTCATCGAGGTCTTCAACCGCGGAACGAACGCGGCGAATCTCAGCGGCTGGTCCGTGCAGTACGCCTCCGCAGCCGGTACCACCTGGCTGCGCACCGACCTCACGAACGTGACCCTTCAGCCGGGCCAGTACTACCTCGTGCAGGAGGCGCCGGGCGCGGGCGGGACGGTGGACCTTCCCACCCCGGACGCCAGCGGCGTCATCGCGATGGCCGCAGGCGCCGGGAAGGTCGCGCTCGTCAGCACCACCGCAACGCTCGCGGGCGGGTGCCCGACCGGTGGCGCGATCGTGGACTTCGTCGGCTACGGGAGCACCGCCACCTGCTTCGAGGGCTCGGGGCCGACCCCGGCGCCAAGCAACACGACGGCGGAGCTCCGCAACGCCGACGGCTGCATCGACACAAACGACAACGCCGCCGATTTCCTGAGCGGAACGCCGAATCCGCGGAATAGCGCGTCCCCGTTCGCGAACTGCCTCGACCTCGCGCCGTACGTGGCGGCGAGGAGCCCTGCCAGCGGGGCGAGCAACGTCCCGGTCGACAGCGACGTCACCGTCACCTTCAGCGAGGCGGTGAACGTGAGCGGCTCGTGGTATTCGATCTCCTGCGGGACGAGCGGCGCCCACACGGCCACGGCCGCCGGCGGGCCGACGACCTTCACGATCAACCCGGACACGGACTTCGCCGTCGCAGAGACCTGCACGGTCACCGTCTTCAGGGCGAACGTGACCGATCAAGACACCATCGACCCGCCCGACAACATGGCGGCCGACGACTCCTGGAGCTTCACCACGGTCTCGCCGCCCACGCCGATCCACGACATCCAGGGCGCGGGGCACATCTCGGCGAAGGTCGGCCAGAGCGTCTCGAACGTGAACGGGATCGTGACGGCCAAGCGCGCGAACGGCTACTACATGCAGGATCCGAGCCCCGACGCGACCGACGCGACCTCCGAGGGTATTTTCGTGTTCACTTCCTCGGCGCCGACGTCCGTCTCCGTGGGCGACGCCGTCAGGGTGAGCGGGCAGGTGCAGGAGTTCCGGCCGGGAGGTGCGTCGAGCATCAACTTGACGACGACGGAGATCGCGTTCCCGTCGACGACGGTGCTCTCGTCCGGCAATCCTCTCCCGGCCCCGATTGTCGCCGGCAGCGGCGGCCGCATCCCGCCGTCCGCGACGATCGAGGACGACGCGAGCGGTGACGTCGAGACGAGCGGCGTCTTCGACCCGGCGAGCGACGGCATCGACTTCTGGGAGAGCCTCGAGGGCATGCGCGTCCAGGTCAACGATCCTGTCGCCGTCGGCCCGACGAACTCCTTCGGCGAGCTTCCGGTCGTCGGGGACAACGGCGCCAACGCCGGCGTCCGCACCGCACGCGGCGGAGTCGTCATTCGGGCGAACGATTTCAACCCGGAGCGGATCACCCTCGACGACACGATCGTCGGCCCAATGCCGCTTCTCAACGTCGGCGATCACCTCGACGCGGCCGCCGTCGGGGTCATGGACTACAACTTCGGGCTTCCGATGCTCGAGCTCACCGCTCTTCCAGGGGCGGTGCACGACGGCGTCACGCCGGAGAGCACGACCGCGGCAGGGCCGGGCGAAGTCTCGGTCGGCACGTTCAACTTCGAGAACCTTGATCCGACCGATCCGCCGGCGAAGTTCGCCCGGCTCGCGGGGATCCTGGTGAACAACCTGCGCGCGCCCGACATCCTCAGCGGCGAGGAGGTCCAGGACAATACGGGGCCCGTTGACGACGGCACCGTCGATGCGAGTGCGACGCTCGACGAGCTCGTGGCCGCGATCCAGGCGGCGGGCGGGCCCACGTACGATTACCGCTATATCAGCCCGGTCAACGACCAGGACGGCGGTGAGCCGGGTGGAAACATCCGCCAGGTGTTCCTCTTCCGGACCGACCGCGGCGTCTCGTTCGTGGACCGGCCGGGCGGAACCGCGACGAACTCGACAGGCGTGACCGGGTCCGGCAGCTCGACCCAGCTGACGTTCAGCCCGGGACGAATCGACCCCACGAACAGCGCCTTCACCACGAGCCGGAAGCCGCTCGCAGGGGAGTTCATGTTCAACGGCCACCACCTCTTCGTGGTCGCGAACCACTTCAACTCGAAGGGCGGCGACCAACCGCTCTTCGGCCATTTCCAACCCCCGACACGGAGCTCGGAGGCGCAGCGGCACAACCAGGCGCAGATCGTCCACGACTTCGTCGCCTCGATTCTGAGCGCCGACTCGAACGCGAACGTCGTCGTCGCCGGCGACTTGAACGACTTCGAGTTCTCCGACACCGTCTCGATCCTGAAGAGCGGCGTGCTCGGGGACCTCATGGACACGCTGCCGCAGAGCGAGCGCTACAGCTATGTGTTCGAGGGGAACTCGCAGACCCTCGACCACATCCTTCTGAGTGACGCGCTCTCCGGCCGGCCGTTCGTCTACGACGTGGTCCACGTGAACTCTGAGTTCGCCAACCAGGCGTCCGACCACGAGCCGTCCGCAGTCCGGATCGCACTGAACGACGCACCGACCGTCTCGGCCGGAGGCCCGTATGCGGTCGACGAGGGCTCGTCGATCACGCTCACCGCCACCGGGAGCGATCCCGAGGGGGGACCGCTCTCCTATGCGTGGGACCTCGACGGCAACGGGACGTTCGAGACGCCCGGCCAGAGCGTCACGTTTTCCGCCGCGGACGGCCCGGCCTCGCCGACAGTCGAGGTGGAGGCAACGGACGACGCCGGGCTCACGGACGTCGACCAGGCGACTGTGACGGTGGGAAACGTGGCGCCGACCGCCACCTTCAGCCCGCCCGCCTCGGGCTTCGCCGGGTTCCCCTTCACGCTTTCGCTGTCGAGCCCGCAGGATCCCTCTGCCGCCGACACAGCGGCCGGGTTCATGTACGCGTTCGACTGCGGCAGCGGCTACGGGGCCTTTGGCGCGGCCTCGAGCGCGTCGTGTCCGACCACGGATGTCGGTGCGTACGCCGTCGGCGGGAAGATCCAGGACAAGGACGGCGGGGTCACCGAATACGGTGGGACGGTCCAGGTGATCGTCACGTTCGAGAGCCTGTGCAACCTCGTCGAGGCCTACACCACGAACGCCGAGCTCGCCCACGATCTCTGTAAGCGACTGACGCAGGCCGAGGAAGCCCCGACCGCGGGCTCACGGAACGCGCGCCTGGCATCGTTCCGCGACAAGGTGGACAAGAGCGGGGTCTTCACGGACGCGCAGGCCGCCGAGCTGAAGTTGCTTTCCATGCGCCTCTCGGCGCCATAGGTCGCGGCTCGCTCGCCCTTACTTCGCGAACTCGACCGCGCGGCTCTCGCGGATCACGGTCACCTTGATCTGGCCTGGGTACTCGAGGTGGTCTTCGATTTCGCGGGCGATCTCGTGTGAGAGGAGGACGGCGGTGTCGTCGTCCACCTCCGTCGGTTTCACCATCACCCGGATCTCGCGCCCCGCTTGGAGCGCGAACACGCGCTCGACGCCCTTCTTCTCCCCCGCGATCTTCTCGAGCGTCTCCAGCCGCTTGATGTAGCTCTCGAGGCTCTCGCCGCGCGCACCCGGGCGCGAGGCCGAGATGGCGTCGGCGGCGATGACGAGCACCGCTTCCACAGTCTGCGGCTGCACCTCGTAGTGGTGCGCCTCGATCGCGTGGATGACGTGTTGCGACTCCCCGTAGCGCTTGGCCTGCTGTGCCGAGATGAGCGCATGGGAGCCTTCGACCTCGTGCGTCATCGCCTTGCCGATGTCGTGGAGGAGCGCGGCCCGCTTCGCGGTCTTCACGCTCGCTCCGAGCTCTGAGGCCATGATCCCCGCGAGGTGGGCGCACTCGAGTGAGTGCTTGAGGATGTTCTGCCCGTAGCTGGTCCGGTACCGCAGGCGCCCGAGGATCTTGGCCAGCTCGTCGTGCATCTTGCCGCAGTTGGCCTCGAAAACGGCCTGTTCGCCGGCCTGGCGGATGTGCTCGTCGATTTCCGCCTTCGACTGGTAGTACATCTCCTCGATCCGCGAGGGGTGGATGCGGCCGTCCTCGACGAGCTTGGCGAGGGTGAGCTTCGCCACCTCGCGGCGCACGCCGTCGAACGACGAGAGGACGACGGCCTGCGGCGTGTCGTCGATGATGAAGTCGACGCCGGTGAGGTTCTCGAGAGCGCGGATGTTCCGACCCTCTCGGCCGATGATCCTCCCCTTCATGTCGTCGGACGGAAGCTCGACGATCGAGACGGTCGTCTCGGCGGCGTGGCTCGCGGCGACGCGCTGCAGCGCATCGGCGACGAGGTTGCGCGCGCGCCGCTTGGCGTCCGTCCGTGCCTCCTCCTCCATCTGCCGCACCATGCGGGCCATCTCGTGGCGCACGAGCTCCTCCGAGCGCTCGAGCAGGTGCCGCTTTGCCTCGTCGACGGTCATCCCGGAGATGCGCTCGAGCTCTTTGAGCTGGTCGCCGGTGGCCTCCTTGAGCTCCTCCTGGAGCTGCTTCAGGTGCGTCTCACGGTCGGCGAACCCCTGCTCGCGCCGCTCGAACTCGGTGAGCTTGCGGTCGATCTCCTCTTCCTTCGTGACCACGCGCTCCTCGATCTTGATGATCTCCGCGCGCTTGTCCTTGAGCTCGTGCTCGATGTCAGCGCGGAGCTTCAGCGCGAGTTCCTTCGCCTCGACCTGCGCCTCGCGGCGGATCGCGTCGGCTGATCGCGTCGCCTCTTCGGAGACGCGCCTGCTCTCTGCCGCCGCCCCCGCGAGCCTTCGGCCCGCGAAGAGGCGGATTCCGAGCACGGCGACGACCACCCCGGCCGCCAGGCCGATCAACACGCCGATTGCAAGCTGCATGCTCGCTCCTACGTCGTAGCCCGTAGGAACGGCGTCGTCGGTTCGGTGCGCGACGCGAAGGCCGGCCTACCGGCCTACGGGTGGGGCGTCCTCCGAGTCGTCGCCTTGTCGCTCGTCATCCTGGTTCCTGGTGGGAAATCTTGGGCCGAATCCGAGAAAAACCGTTCCTTGCAGGCGGTTTGATAGTGATGTTGTAGGGCTATCCTAGCCCGCCGCCCTGGGGCTCGTCCAGCGCCCCCAGGACTGCCTCGATCGTCTCGGGATCGAAACCGCGTCGAGCGAGCAGTGTCCACGCCTTGCGCTGGTCGCGAAGCGGCTTCGCGAGCCCGGCCGCACGCTCGAGCTCGGGGGCGATCTCAGCGAGAGCTCGGTCGATCTCCTCGTCCCCGAGGCCCTCGCCCTGGAGGCGGTGGGCGATCGCAGCGTTGCCCCATCCTCGTTCGGCGAGGGATGCGGCTCGCCGCTTCGCGACGCGGGCGTCGTCGACGGCGCCGACCTTGGCGAGCGCGGCCAGCGCGCCTTGGCGTGGCTCCGCGCTCACGCCCGCGCGCTGGAGCCGCTCGGCCAGCCTCCGGCGAGACAGGTCCCGCCGAGCGAGCGCCCGGCCGGCGAGCGCCAGCGCCTCCGCCTTGCGGAGCTCGGCGCGCAGCCGCCTGAGAAGCGGTCGCTCGAGCTCGACGCCGGCGCTGAGGCCGCAGCGGACGACGACGTCGTCCGGGACGGTGCGCCACGGCCGGCCGTCCACCTCGAGGAGGACCGCACCGGGCCGGGCTCTGCGAAGGGCAGTGAGCTTAGGCGGTGGAGGCGACCTCGCTCGCCTCCTTCTCCTCGGCCCTGGCCGCTTTGTCCTCGCTCTT
>DASXRO010000025.1:0-2535 GCA_036506555.1 Gaiellaceae bacterium | reverse complement strand
AGGCCCGGCAGGCCTAGGCCTCTGAGGCCGCCCATCGCCCCGCCGAGCTTCGATTGCATCAGCTCCTGGGCGTTGCGAAGCGCCTCGTTCACGCCCGCGAGCACGAGGTCGGCCAGGGCCTCGGGATCGTCGGGGTCGATGACCTCGGGAGCGATCTTGATCTCGGTGATCTCGCCGGAGCCACTCGCCTTGACGACGACCATGCCGCCGCCGACCGAGGCCTCGACGGTCTCGTGGGCGAGCTCCTCCTGGGCCTTGGCCATCTCCTCCTGCATCTGCTGGACCTGCTGGAGCATCTTGTTCATGTCCATGCTCATGGGCTGTCTTCACTCACCTCTCGTGCGTCGAATGTGCTCTTCATGAGAGAAATGATGTCCTCCTCGCTCACCGGGCCTTCGTCGCTCTCGGGCTCTTCGGGCTCTCCTTCGCCGACTGCGAAAGCGGGCGTCAGCCGCCGGCCGGTCACCTCGTAGAGGACCTCGGCGAGGAGCCCCGCGTTCTTCGGCTCCTCGGCCAGGTTGCGATGGAAGGACGCGGCGGGCGGAAACTCGATCACGAGCCGGTCGCCGGCGAGCTCGATGGGACGAGCTTCGTTGAGGACAGAGGCGGCTGGAATCGAGCGCTCGCTCACAGCGGGAACGATTGCCTGCTTCCACGCTGCCTGAACCTGCTCGAGGTCGAGATCGGGCTGCGGTTCGCCTGGGGCCGGCGACGAAGGGGCGACGGGCGCGGGGGCCGGGGCCGGATGCGCGTCCCCGCGAGTCTTGTTCTCGAGCTGCTCGAGCCGGAAGGAGAGCGACTGGCGCGAGAGGTCGGCGCCCGGCCGGGTCACCTTGACGAGCGCGAGCTCGAGCGGCAGGCGCGGATCGCCCCCCTGGCGGACGTCGTCGACCGCGAGGGCGAGCAGGTCGATCAGCCGCAGCACCTCGGGCTCGGCCAGCTGGTTCGCCTGCGCGTGCAGGCGCTCCCGTCCCTCCGGCGTCGCGGGCACCGATTCAGGCACCTCGCCCATGTGCTGGACGAGGAGAAGATGGCGAAGGTGCTCGAGCAGATCGGTGACGAGCCGGGCGAGATCCTGCCCCTGCTCCGCGAGCTCCTCGACGAAGTTGAGGAGACCGGCCGTGTCGCGGTCGACGATCAGGTCGCAGATCCGGAAGAGCGCCTCCTCCTCGACCGCGCCGAGGAGCTGGAGGACGGCTTGCACGCTGATCTGCCCGTCCGTCGCCGCCGACAGCTGGTCGAGCGTCGAGACGGCGTCGCGGAAGCTTCCGCGCGCGCTGCGGGCGATCAGCGAGAGCGCCGCGTCCGGAGCATCGATCTTCTCGCCGTCGGCGACGCGGCGCAGAAGGCTGGTGAGCTCGGCGAGCCGCGGTCGAGCGAAGAGGAAGGTCTGGCAGCGCGAGCGGACGGTGGGAAGCATCTTCCCGAGGTCGGTTGTGCAGAAGACGAAGACCAGATGGGGCGGCGGCTCCTCGATCAGCTTCAGGAGCGCGTTGAACGCGGCGTCGGTGAGCTGGTGTGCCTCGTCGAGGATGTAGACCTTGTAGCGGCCCTCGACCGGCTGGAGGATGACGTGCTCGCGGATCTCGCGGATGTCGTCGATGCCGCGCTGGCTGGCGGCGTCCATCTCGATGACGTCGAGTGACGTGCCCGCGGCGATCGTGCGACAGGAGTTGCAGCTCTTGTCCGGCGTGGCGCTCGGGCCCTGCTCGCAGTTGAGGCATTTGGCGAGGATGCGGGCGAGCGAGGTCTTCCCCGTCCCGCGGGGCCCCGCGAAGAGGTAGGCCTGGCGCACCTGATCGCGTTCGATGGCGTTGCGGAGCGTGCGGACGACGGCGTCCTGGCCGACCACCTCGTCGAAGTCCTGCGGCCGGTATTTGCGGTAGAGGGCGGTCACGAGGTGATGGCGCGAGTGATGCCGCGAGTCTAACGCCCGGCCGCGCACCTCCAGTCGAGGGCGCTCCCGAAGCGGTGCCGGCGACGCTTGCTCTGACCAGGCGGACCCGCGGCACCTGAGAGAAACTGCTTAGCGCTGCTTCCTCCCGGACCTGACGCGGTTCGCAGGCTCCCAGTGCGCGGAACCTGGCCGTCAACGCTCGCGTGCGCAAGCCCTACTTCGAACAACAACCCCCTTGGGAAGGGATTCGGCCCCGCTAGAGCGGATTGCGGGTTCAGGGAACCGCTAGCTCCCCGCTTAGCGCGGCCGGGCGGGTCAATGGTACCAACGTGCCGACGCTAGACTGACCCGTCCCGGGGCGCATAGCTCAGCGGGAGAGCGCCCGCTTCACACGCGGGAGGTCCCTGGTTCGATCCCAGGTGCGCCCACTGAACTTGGCGTTGCGCAGACCTTGGCGTGACTATGCAGTCCGGGAGGATCCGAGGTGCTCACCTGTAGATGCTCCCAGACGACAGAGCGCCAGAAACGACGGAACAGCATCGAGTGCGCGAGCGTCTCGGCCTGAGAGCTAGGGGCGAAACTCAGCGATTCGTCGCTGCTGTGCAATCGCTAGGCGGTCGGGTAGCGCTTTCATGAAG
>DASXRO010000024.1:0-8975 GCA_036506555.1 Gaiellaceae bacterium | reverse complement strand
TGCGGACGCGATCGTCGCCAACCGCAAGGAGCTCGCCGAGCTCGAGGTCCGCAACGTCGGCAAGGCTCTATCGTCGGTAAAGGCCGAGCTCAACCAGGCGGTCGAGAACTTCCGCTTCTACGGCTCGGCCGTCGCGTCGATCGGCGGGCGTTCGAACGCGATGGGCGGCTCACTCCTCTTCTACTCGTTGAAGGAGCCGGTCGGCGTCGCCGGCCAGATCGTCCCGTGGAACTACCCGTTGATGATGACCACGTGGAAGCTCGCGCCGGCTCTCGCCGCCGGCTGCTCGGTCGTGCTCAAGCCGGACTCGGCCACGCCGTTGACGGCGTTGCGGCTCGGCGAGCTTGCGGCCGAGGTCGGCTTCCCGCCCGGTGCCGTCAACATCGTCCCGGGGCCGGGCAAGACGACCGGCGCCTATCTCGTCCGCCATCCCGGCGTCGACAAGATCGCGTTCACGGGCTCGACCGAGACCGGCGGGGAGATCATGCGGCTCGCCTCGGGCCCGATCAAGCGCATCACGCTCGAGCTCGGCGGCAAGAGTCCGAACCTCGTCTTCGCGGACGCGAACCTCGAGGACGCGATTCCGAGCTCCGTGTGGTCGATTTACTACTCCGCGGGTCAGAGCTGCGAGGCGCGCTCGCGCGTCCTCGTCGAACGCTCGATCTACGACGACTTCGTCTCGGAGTTCTCCGCGAAGGCCGAGCAGCTCCGAGTCGGGGACCCGCTCGATCCTGAGACGCAGATCGGCTCGCTCATCTCCGCCGAGCATCGCAACAAGGTGCACGGCTTCGTGGAGCAGGGCCGCGAGGAGGGCGCCGAGGTCGTTACCGGCGGCGAAGCCGGCGACGGCAAGGGCGCCTTCTACCGGCCGACGGTCCTCGCCCAGGTCGAGAGCTCGATGACCGTCGCCCAGGAGGAGATCTTCGGGCCCGTCGTGGCCGTGATCCCGTTCGAGGACGAGAAGGATGCGATCCGCATTGCCAACGACGTGAGGTACGGGCTGATGGCGACCGTGTGGACGGGGGATCCCGCTCGCGGCCACCGGGTCGCGAGCCGGATCAAGGCGGGAACCGTCGGGATCAACATGCCGTACACCGCCTTCCCGGGGATCCCGTTCGGCGGTTACAAGCAGTCCGGCTTCGGCCGCGAGCTCGGCCTCGAGACGCTCGAGCTGTATCTGGAGACAAAGAGCGTCCTCGTCTCGACGAGCCCGAAGCCGTTCAACCCCTTCGGGCTTTAGCGCGCGTCTCGGTAGATCACCGCTACTGAGACGACGCCGCTGAGAAAGGCCGCTACGCCGAGGAGCACAATTCCCTGGTGCCGTGCGATGTGCTCGGCCCAGTCCGGCTCGACCCACCACAGATCGACCATGAACGCGCCCGTGCCGACGAGCAGTGCCGCAAGCGCGCCCCGCGGGCGGATCCGCCACACGCAGACGACGAACGCGAGAGCCGCGACGAAGGCGCTCCCGCCGAGGATCAGTACGAGGTCCCACTGCCACGCGTCGGCGCTGCGTCGCCAGCTGTCGCCGTCGCAGGCTTCGTCGCATCGCAGGCCATAGAGAACAAAACTCACCAGCAGTCCGACGACCGAGAAGATCAGTGGCGGAGCCGCCAGGAGGAGAGCGCCGGGATGTGGTGGATCTCTGTCGAAGGAATCCCGCCGGTATGCCATAGCAATAATGCTATGCCATAGCAAGGCCGCGATGTCAAGCGAGAGTGAGGCGCCGACGTGCGCGCGCTCTGCCCGCGCCCGGCCGCGCGTCGTGCCCGCGCGGGGGCACGCCTCGGGACTGTCCCCCGACGTGCGGGGGATCCCGTTCGGCGGTTACAAGCAGTCCGGCTTCGGCCGTGAGCTCGGCCTCGAGACGCTCGAGCTGTATCTGGAGACGAAGAGCGTCCTCGTCTCGACGAGCCCGAAGCCGTTCAACCCGTTCGGCCTCTAACCAGGTCGGACCCTGCCGTTCGGGCCACGGCCCGGACACTTGGCCGACGTTGGGGACGAAGAGTCACGCTTTCCCAACACCTCGGGTCAGACCCTGCCGTTGGGGCCGTGGCTCAAGGAGCGATGATTGCGCCCATGCGCGTGCTCGAACGGCTCGACGAGCTCTACGCCATCGGAGACGGCGCCGGCGCCCAGCGCGTCGGCGGCAGCGAAGGCGAGCAGCGCGCGCACGACCTGGCTGCGCGCTGGATGACCGAGGCAGGTCTCCAAGTCGAGGTCGATGCTGCCGGAAACCTCATCGGCCGTGCGGGCGTGGCGAGCGTCTGGACCGGCTCGCATCTCGACTCAGTACCGAACGGCGGAAAGTTCGACGGTGCGCTCGGCGTCGTCGCCGCGATCGAGGCGGTCGAGCGCGTCGGGGCCGGGACGGTCGTCGTCTTTCGCGACGAGGAGCGTGGCTGCATCGGCAGCTCGGCCTTCGTGGGGCTGGGCCGCTTACCCGAGTTCTTCCTCGAAGTGCATATCGAGCAGGGACCTGTGCTCGAACGGGCGGCCGCCCCGCTTGGACTCGCCATGGGCATCGTCGGCATCGCCCGGGGGGAACGCGTCTTCGAAGGACGCGCCGGCCATGCGGGCACGGTGCCGATGGAAGGCCGCGCGGATGCGCTCGTCGCGGCCGCTGAGTACGTCCTGCGCGTCCGCGACATCGCGACCGCGGTCGAGGGCGCCGTAGCGACGGTCGGCCAGATCGACGTCGAGCCGGCCGCTGTCAACGTGATTCCCGGACGGGTGCGGGTCTCCGTCGATGTGCGGGCGCCTGACCGGGAGCGCCTCGACCGCCTCGTCTCCGAGCTCGAGTTCCGACCGGACTTCCGCCTCGAGCCGGTGCCGATGGCCGCGGAGCCGGTGGCGGCGCTCCGGGCGGAGCTGGAGGCCCGCGGCCTGCCGGCCGTCGAGCTCCCGTCGGGCGCCGGCCACGACGCGGCGATCCTCGCGGCGGCAGGCGTCCCCACGGCGATGCTGTTCGTCCGGAGCCTGAACGGGGGCGTCAGCCACTCACCGCAGGAGGACTCTGCGCCGGAGGACGTCGCGCTCGCAGTCGAAGTCCTGGCGGGCGCCCTCGCGAGGCTCACGGGCGGGGACGACTAGGCAGCGCCGCTCCCCCGTCCTATAGTCGCGGGCGCACGCCCCCGGCACAGGAGAGAGGAGAACATGAGGAAAAGGATGTTCGCCTTCGCTCTGCCGATCGCGCTCGCCGCCGCGCTGATCCTCGCGCTCGGCGTCTCGACCGGCTCCGCGAGGACGCAGAAGAAAGCGGCAGCGTTCAAGGCAGCGTGGATCTACGTTGGCCCGCACAATGACGGCGGCTGGTCGCAGGCGCACGACAAGGGCCGCCTCTACGTGCAGAAGGCGCTTGGCTCTAAGGTCGAGACGACGTTCAAGGAGAACGTCCCCGAGGGGCCGCAGACGTGTCAGGTGATCGAGAGCCTCATCCGCGACGGCAACAAGATCATCTTCTCGACTTCGTTCGGTTTCCAGCCCTGCATGGTGTCGGAAGCGAAGAAGTACCCGGACGTCTACTTCGAGCAAGCCACCGGTACGGCGCGGTCGAAGAACCTCGCCGAGTACTTCGGGGCGGGGGAAGACGCCATCTACTTGTCCGGGATGGCTGCCGGTGCGGCGACGAAGAAGGGCGTCATCGGGTATGTCGTCCCGTTTGCGATTCCCGAGGTCATCCGGCACGCGAACGCCTTTGCCCTCGGGGCGCAGGCAATGCATCGAGGCGCGAAGATCAGGCTGATCTGGACGAACGACTGGGTCGCGCCCGACAAGGAGAGAAAGGCGGCCGAGAGCCTCGTCGCGGCCGGTGCAGACGTCCTCGGCCAGAACGTCGACACCCCTTCGACCGGCCAGTACGCCGAGTCAAAGGGCATTCCCTGGGTCGGCTACGACTCCGACGCGCACCAGTTTGCGCCGAAGTCCTGGCTCACGGCGGCGATCTACAACTGGGGCCCCTACTACCTGCGCAGGACCAAAGCAGCCATGAACGGAACCTGGAAGAGCAGCTTCTATTACGGGAACCTCAAGGACGGCTTCGTCGGGCTCGCCTCGTACGGCCCGAGGGTGACCGCAAAGACGAAGAGGGCGATCGCGAAGAAGAAGGCCGCCCTGATCAAGGGCAGCTTCTACGAGTTCACGGGTCCGCTGTACGACCAGAAAGGCAAGCTCCGCGTACGGAAGGGCAAGCGGTTGACGGTCAGGGACCTGTACGCGATGAATTGGCTCGTCAGAGGCGTGATCGGCAGCGCCAAGGGCTGATGCTCGGATGAGCGGGGAGGCCGGTGCTTCCCCGCTCTCCCCTCCTGCGATGGAACCGGCCGTCGCTCTGCGCGGAATCACGAAGCGTTTTCCTGCGGTCGTCGCGAACGACCACGTCGACTTCGAGGCGGCGGAGGGCGAGGTGCACGCGCTGCTCGGAGAGAACGGCGCCGGAAAGACGACGCTTTCGAACATCCTGACCGGTCTTTACCGCCCCGATGAAGGGGAAATCGTGCTCTTCGGCAAACCCGTGGAGTTCCACTCGCCGCGCGATGCCCTCGACGTCGGGATCGCGATGGTGCACCAGCACTTCCGCCTCGTCTCTCCCTTTACGGTCGCGGAGAACGTGGTCCTCGGCGATCATCGAGACGTCGGCCGCTTGTTCCTGCTCCGGCCACGCACGATCGAGAAACGCGTCGCTGAGCTTTCCCGCCGCTACGGCCTAGCCGTCGAGCCACGGGCGCGCATCTGGCAGCTGTCGGTGGGCGAGCAGCAGCGGGTCGAGATCCTGAAGGCCCTCTACCGGGAGGCGCGCATCCTCATCCTTGACGAGCCGACGGCGGTGTTGACGCCGCAGGAGGCCGGTGCCCTGTTCGAGACGATCCGGGCAATGGCCGCGGACGGCCGAACGGTGATCTTCATCTCGCACAAGCTGCACGAGGTGAAGGCTGTCGCCGATCGCGTGACCGTCCTGAGGCGCGGGCGCTCCGTCGCAACCGTCGCTGCCGCCGAGGCCACGCGCCGCTCGCTGGCGGCACTGATGGTCGGGCGCGAGGTGGAGATCGGGCGCCGGCGGGACGACCGCGGTCCGGCCGGCGAGGCGGTTCTCGAGCTCGCGGGCCTCTGGGCCGACGGCGATCGCGGCGCGCCCGCCGTGAAGAACGTGTCCCTGACGGTGCGGGCCGGTGAGATCGTTGGGGTTGCAGGCGTTGCCGGCAATGGACAGCGTGAGCTTGCAGACGTGATCGCGGGGATGCGGCGCGCGACCGAAGGAACGATCCGCGTAAAAAACCGGCGGCTTCGCAGCGGCCATCCACGTGAGTCGATCAAGGCCGGTGTCGCATACGTCCCCGAAGATCGCCTCGGGACCGGCGTCGCCCCGCGGCTCAGCGTGGCCTCCAACGTCGTGCTCAAGTCGTACCGGGAGTCGCCCATGTCGCGCGGCCCGGTGTTGTTGTTCCGCCGGATCCGGGAGTTCGCGCAGCAGGTGATGCACGATTACGACGTACGCGCTCCGGGACATCACGTCCCGGCATGGCAGCTCTCGGGCGGGAACCTGCAGAAGGTCGTGCTCGCTCGGGAGTTCTCTGGTGCCCCCGCCATCCTCGTCGCGGCGTCGCCGACGCGAGGGCTCGACGTGGGCGGGATCGAAACGGTCCATGCCTACCTCCGACAGGCGGCCTCGAACGGGGTCGGAGTCCTACTGATCAGCGAGGACCTCGACGAGATCCTCGGGCTCGCCGACAGGATCGCGGTGATGTACGAGGGCGGCATCGTCGGCGAACGCGACGCGGCGAGCGCGAACGTCGAGGAGCTGGGTCTGCTGATGGCCGGCGGCGAGGAAGAGGCATGATGCGGATCGAACGCCGCCTGCGCCAACCGTGGTGGCTCGCGATTGTCGTGCCGGTGGCCTCGATCGGCGCCGCCATTCTGCTCTCGGCGCTCGTTCTGCTCCTGACCGGACATCCGACGCTGCATTCCTTGCGACGCCTCTTCGACGCTGCTTTTCTCGCGAGGGGCGCTCTCAGCGACACCGTCGTGTCGGCTACGCCCCTCGCTTTCACGGGGCTTGCGGCAGCCGTCGCCTTTCGTATGAACCTCTTCAACATCGGCGGCGAGGGCCAGCTCTACGCCGGCGCGATAACGGGCGCAACGGTTGCGCTTCTAATGGCCGGCGCCCCCTCTCCGCTGGTCATCGCCGGAATGATTGCCGCAGGCGCGGCGGGCGGCGCCGCGCTCGCGGCGATCCCGGGAATCCTGCGGGCCTTCTTCGCGACGAACGAGATCATCACGTCGCTGATGCTCAACTACGTCGTCGGGCTGGTGCTCGAGTACCTCATCTTCGACAGCCACTCCTACCTGCGCGATACGTCCGGTTTCGAAGCGAGTGTCTTCCCTCAGGGCAAGACGCTTCCGGACGCTGCCACCTGGTCGAGCTGGACGGTTCACGGCCTTGCCCTTCCGTTGGGATTCATCGTCGCGATCGTCGTCGCAGTGCTCGCCTGGGGGCTCTACTCGCGCACGCGCTTCGGCTTCGAGGTGCAGGTCATCGGGGACTCACCGCGAGCGGGTCACTACGCCGGCATGCGGACGCGACGGAAGATTCTCGCGGTCATGTGTCTCTCGGGCGCGATCGCGGGGGTCGGCGGTGCGAGCCAGGACGGCGACTTTCGCCATCAGCTCGACCCGCGCGGACTGCGACAGGCGAACTACGGGTACACCGGCATCGTCGTCGCCGCGCTCGCACGGTACAACCCGTTCGCGGTCGTGCTCGTCGCGTTCCTCCTCGGCGGGCTTGTCAACGCCGGCTACACGCTGCAGGGCGCCGACTTCCCGCAGGGTCTGGTCGGCGTCATGCAGGGGCTGATCCTCTTCTGCGCTCTCGGCGGAGAGCTCTTCGTCCGTTACCGCGTCCGTTTCGAGCGTCGACAGCGGAAGGGCGCCGAGCCGGCACTGGAGCCTACTCCGTGAACAACAGCCTCCTCGTTGTCGTGCTCGCCTCCGGCGTCGCCTACGGGACGCCGTTGCTGTACGCGGCGCTCGGCGAGCTCCTGGCCGAGCGGTCCGGCGTGCTCAATCTCGGCGTCGAAGGGATGATGCTGGTGGGCGCCGTCATGGGTTTCTGGACGGTGCAGCGGTTGCACGGCGCGTCCAGCTTGATCCTCGTCGGCGCGATCGGGATCGCAGCTCTGGCAGGCGCTGTGATGGCTGCGATTCACGCGTTCCTCGTCGTCACCCTGCGCGCAAACCAGATCGTCTCGGGGCTCGCGCTGACGATCTTCGCCGGCGCAGTCGGCCTTTCCTCGTACCTCGCGAACGATCTGAAGCTGGCCGGCGAGCCGGCGAAGCATCAGTTTCAGGAGATCTTTCCGAAGTCGCTCCAGGACTTGCCGGTGGTCGGCCCGATCGTCTTCGGCCAGTCGATCCTCGTGTACGCCTCGTGGCTCTGCGTCATCCTCGTCGCGCTGTACCTCACGAGGACGCGCATGGGCCTGAACGTCCGCGCCGTAGGCGAGTCCCCGGCCTCCGCGGATGCGATGGGGATCAACGTCGCCGGCTACCGCTATGCGCACACGCTCGTCGGAGGAGCCTTTGCCGGAATCGCGGGAGCGACGTTCAGCCTGTCGATCACGCCCCAGTGGGTGGACGGGATTACGAGGGGGACGGGGTGGATCGCGATCGCGCTCGTCATCTTCGCGTTCTGGCGACCCACGCTCTGTCTCGTGGGGGCGTACTTCTTCGGCGCGTTCACGGCGTTGCCCTTCGCGCTGCAGGGACACGGCGTCACGGTTGCGCCGGAGCTTTTCCAGACGCTTCCCTACGTGGCGACCGTCGTGGCGCTCGTCCTCGTGTCCTCGCGCGCGGCCCGCCTGCGCTTTGGCGCGCCCGCGGCGTTGGGGCTCCCTTACGTGCGCGAAGAGCGCTAGCCGGAGTCCGTTTCGCGGAACGAGATCGCCTGGGCGCCCTGCCAGAGGACGAGGTCGCCGAGCTCCTGCAAGCGGTCGCCGCCCTCCATGATCGTGGCGAAGTGGTTCCCGGCGAGCTGACCGGCCTTGCTCGCAAAGCAGGTCGGGCCGTACGGAAAGAGGAGCTCTGTCTCGCTCACTCCGCCCGGATAGAGGAGCAACTCGCCGGGTGAGGGATAGCTGGTCGCGTTCTCCGGTCCGATCCCGACGTCGAGCTCGCCGAACGGGATCCAGGCCGACTGGCCGCTCCAACGGGCCTGGATGAGCTTGCTCTCGAGTGGCAGTAGCCGTCGGAAGGCCGCAACGGTTTGCGGGGCGGCCTCGTCCTCGAGGCGCGCGCTGAAGCGGAAGTCTCCCGAGACGATCTCCAGCATCGCTACGGGATCTTCGCTCCTTGGGCGACCCAGCGCCCGAGGATCCTGCGCTCCGCAGGCGTCATCTTCGTGACGTTCCCGAGCGGCATCGCCTTCGTCTGCACCGCCTGCTGCTCGATGGCGGCGGCCTGCGCCTTGATCTCGGCCGGTGTGTCCAGCTTCAGGCCCCGCGGAGCAGTCGCCGCCTTCGTCGGGTGATCGGAGTGGCACGCGGCACAGCGCTCGCCCACGATCCGGGCCACCTGCTCGAACGGCACCTGCGGCGAGCCCGCGGCGGATTCGGTCTGCGGCCGGATCACGATGGCCAGCGCGGCGATCGCGAGCGCAGCCGTCACCGGGATCGCCCACACGGTGCGTCCGGTGTGCCGGAGGTTGAAGAAGTGGCGCACCCAGGCGCCGATCACGAGCAGCACGACGAGGATCAGCCACGGGTAACTGTGGCCGTACGTGAACGGAAAGTGATTCGAGATCATCGTGAGCACGACCGGCAGCGTCAGGTAGTTGTTGTGCACCGAGCGCAGCTTTCCGCGCTCGTTCGCCGCCGGATCCGGCTCGCGCCCCGCCTCCTTCGCGCGGACGAGCTCCCGGTGCGCAGGGATGATGACGAAGAAGACGTTCCCGACCATGATCGTCCCGAGCATCGCGCCGATCT
>DASXRO010000023.1:0-3749 GCA_036506555.1 Gaiellaceae bacterium | reverse complement strand
CCCGCTTGCAGGTCTTTTCTCTTTGCGCGACGATCGTGCGAGGAGCATGACCCCCGAGATCATCGGCAGGGAGCACGAGCTCGCCTCCATCCGCGCCTTCCTCGATCAGGAGGAGGGAGGCCCTGCCGCGCTCGTGCTCGAAGGCGAGCCCGGGATTGGGAAGTCGACGCTCTGGCGCGCGGGCGTCGAGCACTCCCGAGCGCGCGGGCTCCGCGTCCTCACGGCGCGACCCTCGGAAGCCGAGCGCGGGCTCGCGCACGCGGGGCTAGGAGATCTGTTCGAAGACGTCCTCGACGACGTGCTGCCGAGCCTCGCGCCTCCTCGACGACGCGCGCTCGAAGTCGCACTCCTCCTCGAAGACGCGCCCGAAGATCCTGTCGATCACCGGGCGGTCGCAGTCGCGGTGCGCGGCGCGCTGGAGGCGCTGAGCGAACGAGAGCCAGTCGTGGTCGCGGTCGACGACGTCCAGTGGCTCGACCCCTCGTCGGCGGGCGCCCTGGCCTTCGCGCTCCGTCGGCTCGGGGAGAAGAACGTCCGCGTCCTGCTTGCCCGGCGGCTCGTCGCCGGAGCCGAGCGGTCCGAGCTGGAGTCGGCCCTGCCGCCGGAGCGCGTCCAGGTCGGACCGCTCAGCGTCGGCGCCGTCCACCGGTTGCTCCGCGACCGGCTCGGCAGATCGTTCGCGCGCCAGACACTTCTCCGGATCCACGAGCGGTCCGGTGGAAACCCGTTCTTCGCGCTCGAGATCGCCCGGGGGCTCGACGGCGACGTCGACCCGCTCGAACCGCTGCCGGTCCCGGAGACGCTCGAAGGGCTGGTTCGCGTGCGCCTGACCGGCCTTCCACCGGCGACGCGCGAGGCGCTCGGGCTCGCGTCGGCGATCGGAACGCCGTCTGAAGTGATTCTTGAGCATGCGGGCGTCCTGAAAGGCGCCCTGGAACCCGCGTTCGCCGCGAACGTCGTCGAGCGCGAGAACGGGACGATCCGCTTCACCCATCCGCTGCTGTCGTCGGCGCTCTACAGCGACCTCGGCGACCAGCGCCAGAGCGTTCACGCCCGCATTGCAGAGGTCGTCGAGGACCCTGTCGTTCGTGCGCGCCACCTGGCGCTGTCCCGCGACGTACCGGACAGCGACGTTGCGACGACCCTCGATGAGGCTGCGATCCTCGCCGCCGACCGAGGAGCCACAGCCGTCGCTGCCGAGCTCGCCGAGCAAGCCCTGCGGCTGACGCCCGAAACCGAGGTCGAGGACCGCAGTCGTAGAGCGCTGGCCGCGGCTAGGGCGCATCAGGCCGCGGGAGAATGGACTCGCGCGCGAAGCATCGCAACCCGGCTCGCCGAGGCCGATAAAGGGGCGCTGCGCGCGGAAGCGCTCATCGTTCTGGCCGACCTCGAGTCCATCGACGGCTCGATCGCACTCCTCGAGGACGCCCTTCGGGAGGCACAGTCGAGCCCCGTGCTGCAGGCCGACATCCAGATCCGGCTCGCCTCAGCGATCCGCTTCCGCGAGGGGTTCGTCGACGCCCACCGGCGCGCCGGCGAAGCACTCGAGCTCGCAGAGCGTCTCGACGATGACTCGCTAAGGGTGCGAGTGCTTGCGGTGCTTGCGGATCTCGGCGCCGCCATGGGCGATGCAGAGGCTGCGGCTCAGGCCGTCAGGGCGCTCGAGCTGGCCGGCGAGTCCGGGCAGCCCAGGCTTGAGCACATCGTCGCCTGCGTCGCGTCGATCCCGGTCAGCGATGACCGTCACGCGGTCCGTCACCTGCTCGAGGACGAGTACGAGCGTTGGCGGGAGCGCGACGAGCCGCGAAGCGCCGACGCCCTCAGTGAGCTGTCTCTCGTCGAGCTCGAAGCGGGAAGCTGGGAGCTTGCCGCCGAGCATGCTGCTCGCGCGCGTGACATCGCGTTCCAGTATGGAATCGAGATACCCCAGCACCATCTCCCCATTGCTTGGATCGCCGTCCATCGCGGCCAGCTCGACCTCGCGCGGGAGACATCACAGCGCGCACTCGACCTCGCGGAGACGCACTTCGGCTTTCATCCGCCCTATCACCTCGCCGTCATCGGGCTGGTCGCGTTCTGGGGCGGAGACGCTTCGACCGGTGCCGACTGGCTCGGCCAGGCGCACTCGCGCGCACTGGAGCTCGGGTGGTTCGAGCCCGCGAATCGCCCCTGGACCCCCGACTTCGTCGAGGCGCTGCTGGAGCTCGGCCGGATCGACGAGGCCGTTGAGGCTCTCGACAGATGGGAGGCCGACGCGAGGCGAGTCGGACGACAGAGGGTCCTCGCGCACGTCCTGCGCTGTCGCGGCCAGATCGCAGCCGCCCGCGGAGAAATCGACGAGGCCATGACACTGCTCGACGAGGCGGCCGTTCGACACGAAGAGCTCGACGATCGCTACGGACGGGCCCGTGCCCTCCTCGCCCTGGGCGTAGCTCGCAGACGCGCACGCCAGAAGCGCCCGGCCCGCGATGCGATCGCCGAGGCGCTCGCCGGGTTCGAGCAGCTCGGCGCCGCGACCTGGATCGAGCGGGCCAGGTCGGAGCTCGGAAGCATCGGCGGCCGCAGTCGTGAGGATGGGTTGACCCCGGCCGAGCAGCGCGTTGCCGCGCTCGTCGCCGAGGGCCGGACGAACAGAGAGGTCGCAGCGGCGCTGTTTCTCGGCGAGCGCACCGTTGCGAGCCATCTCACGCACATCTACGCGAAGCTCGGGATCCGTTCGAGAACCGAGCTCGCACGCATGCTCGACTGACGAGCAAAGTTCAGACGTTCTTACGTTTTCTCGCCGCGGGCACCGCTCTAGCGTCGAGGGCGTGCCGAGCTACCTCGTCGAGACGTACCTCGCCCGCGGTCACGCGGGGGAGCGCGCGGCGCGTGAGCGACGGGCACGCTCGGCAGCGGACGAACTGACACGCGTCGGCTTCGACCATTCGATCCACGTTCCTGAGGACGAGATCTGCTTCTTCGTCTTCGATGCGCCGTCTAGCACGGACGCGCTCCTTGCGGCAGAGCGCGCCGAGCTCGGTCCCATCCGGATCGTCGAGGCGGTCTCGTCCTCATCACCAAAGGAGGACACATGAAGTCCAAATGGCTTTGGGCGCTCCTCGGCATTCTCGCCATCGTCGGCGTCTACGCGGGCACCGTTCTCGCGACGCCGCCCTCAGGCCAGTCGACGACGACGCTCGCGAGGGCGCCTTTCGATCCGCTCCGGATCAAGGCTCAGTCGGATCCCGCGAACATCTGGCAAGCCAAGATGAAGACGCGCGGAGCGTCAGATTTCTACGTCATCGACAACACGTTCGCGGCGAACGGCGGGACGAGCGGCTGGCACTCGCATCCTGGGCCGAGCCTAGTCTTCGTCGTCTCGGGCACGATCACGAACTACGCGTCCGACGGTGACCGCTGCATGCAGCAGGAGTACACCGCCGGGCAGGGATTCGTGGACGAGGGCGGCGACCACGTGCACATGATCAAGAACAACGGCAGCGTGGCCGCGAGGACGATCGCCGTCCAGTTCCTCCCGGCGGGCGCCACGCGACGGATCGACGCGCCCGACCCCGGCAACTGCCAGTAGGCGTCGCGCCATCTCGATGAGGAAAGCCCCGCACCATTGCGGGGCTTTCCTGGGGCCGACGTTCGCTATTCGCTTGCTCGATGGAACGGGTGGTTCGGCGTAGCCGGCAGCAGCGGCAGCCAGCTCGGATCGGTGACGGTCGCGTCGTTGCCGTCGGTGTCGCCGGCCCGGATCGCGG
>DASXRO010000022.1:0-4323 GCA_036506555.1 Gaiellaceae bacterium | reverse complement strand
CCCCGACCCGGCTGCTCCTGCGATATAGTTTGTACAGGCCGCGCGCACCTCGCGCCGGCACCCTCGTTTCCTAGCAGCGCCCCCGCGCTGCTCCCATGCAAGAAGCGATAGAGCACTCGACCCTTCCTGCGGTGGAGGCGGACGGCTTGGCAGCCGCCGCTCGCCGGGCTGAAGCCTGGGCCGGTGAGCCCTTCCTGCAACGTGACGAGAATCCCGCCGAGGCACTCCGCGAGGGCCGCGCCCGCCGCCGGGCCCTCGACGACGCGCTCGCAGAGATGGAGGCAGGGCGACGCACGCCTTCCTCCGAATGGAAGATCCGCTACGCGCTGATGCTCGGGCTCGAGCGGGTGCTCGCCGACCTCCCGCCGCGACTTGCCTCGGGCACCGAGCTCCGCCGCCACCAGATCGACGCGCTGGCGGGAATGCTCACCGAGCTCATCTCGCGCCACGAGGAAGAGCCCGAGAACGGAAATGGCAATGGCAACGCGATCGCGGAAGAGGTCGACGAAGAGGAGGAGCCGGAGGACGAGCAGTTCTCCGACGAGGAAGGCGAGCGGAGCGAGGCTTCCTCGGAGGCTAAAGATCCGGGCGCGATCCGCCGCTACCGCTTCCGCCACCCGACGGCGTCGGGAAAGACCATCGCAGCCGGCGGCTTCGTCGAAGCGGCGCGCACGATGGGCATCCTCATCCTCACCCACCGGCGCCTGCTCGTGCAGCAGTTCACGCGCGACTTGACGAAGGAGGGCTACGGCGACCGCTTCCGGCCCGCGATCGAGAAGGGCCAGGAACCGCTGCGCGGGAACCCGATCACGATCCAGACGTACGCGTGGTTCGCGCGCCACGTCGGGTCGCTCTCGCGCAACGCCTACCAGCTCGTCATCTGCGACGAGGCGCACACCGCGCTCGGCGAGAAGACGAGTCAGGCCATCCGGAGCTTCCCCGAGCCGATCTACATCGGCATGACTGCGACGGAGCAGCTCATCGCGAAGCAGGTTTCGGACGTCTTCCCAGCCTCGGTGGACGATCTCCCGCTCGGCGACGCCGCTCGGCGCGGCCTCATCGCCCCCCTCCGCTGTCTGCGCGTCCCACCGGCGGCCGCGATCGCGTCCGTTCCGATCGTCGGCGGCGACTACGACCAGGAGATCCTGGCCCGCGTGCTCGACCACAGCGTGATCAACCAGGCCGCGGCGAGTCTCTATCGGGACCGCTTCGACCAGACGCCGGGCATCGTCTACGCGGCCGGCGTCGACCACGCCTACAACCTGGCGCGCGAGTTCCGCGCCGCCGGCCTCAAGGCGGAGGCCGTGAGCGGCCGGACGCCGCCGGTGAGGCTCGCCGAGACCCTGGCCGCCTACGAGCGCGGCGAGATCAACGTCCTCATCAACGCGATGCTCCTCGCCGAAGGCTGGAACTCGCCGCGCGCGACGGTGTGCATGCACCTGGCCCCGACCGCGAGCCGGCGCGTCTACCAGCAGCGGGTCGGGCGCATCATGCGCATCCATCCGCGCAAGGAAGCCGGCGTCGTCGTCGACTTCGTTCCCGACGCGGCCACGCATAACGAGCGCACGGTCACGCTGCACAGCCTGCTCGACTCCGACTTCTACCGGCCGGGCGCGAGGGTGACCCCCGCGCCGCGCAGGCGGGTGCAGAGGCGCGCGCGCCGGAAGCTTTCGCCCGCGCCGTGGCTCGTTCCGGTGACGCCCGATATCCGCCGCCGCATCGCCGTCATCACGCGGGAGTGGGAGCGGGTCGATCCCGGCAAGCTCGCCGAGGACGAGCAGCTCCTCTGGGCCCGGATCGCCGGAAGACAGGTGCGCTTCGAGGAGCGCCAGCACTTCGCCGAGAAGCTGGCGAGAGCGTCGAAGGAATGCCGCGAGGCCTTCCTCATGAGCTGCGCCGCCGAGAACCCGAACCGGCGCCTGCGCCTGTCCGCGCTCGGCGATCGCGTCGCCGTCACGGTCGACCGCGCCGACTTCGACGACCTGGTCACGATGGTGACCTCGGCCCCGACCTGGGAGAAGGACCGCGTCCAGGGCGTGCGCGTGCTGTTGCGCGCAATCGGCGAGGGGAAGGTCGATGCGCCGCCCGACATCGTCGCACGCTGGACCTGGAGGCTCGCCCGCGCCACGAGAAAGCTTCAGGACCGGCGCGCGAGCTCGGAGCTCCCTGAGGCCAAACGGCTGCTCGGAGCCCTCACGAACTCCAGGGGGCACCGGCACGAGGAGAACGCCGCGAGGCTGGTCAACGTCGCCCTCGAGCAGCCGCTCCACGTGGCTGTCGCGCTGCTCGCCTCGGCGGAGGCCTACACCCCGACCGCACAGCAGCTCGTCGACCGCATGCGTGAGCGGCTCGGCTCGATCAACGAAGTCGCCAACGCCCTTGCAGACAACCTCCCGGCGCCGAAGCAGCACTCGGGCAAGGCGCGCCGCCGCCGGCGCAAGCGCAAGCAGCGCGAGCAGCAGAAAGCGGAGCAGCAGCCGCAGGACAAGACGCCTCGGGCGGAAGCGCCGGCCGAAGCCTCGGGCGCCAGCTAACTTCTCGGCGTGGCCCTGCTCCTCGGCGTCGCGTTCGTCGCAGGCGTCGTGACGGCGATCTCGCCCTGCGTCCTCCCCGTGCTCCCCCTCGTGCTCGCGGGCGGCGCGTCGGGAGGCCGGTCGCGCCCCTACGCGATCGTCGCCGGCCTCGTGGCCAGCTTCGCCACGTTCACGCTCGCGGCGACCGCCCTGCTCTCCGCGCTCGGCCTGCCCGACGACCTGCTGCGAAACATCGCCATCGGCGTCGTCCTGCTCGTCGGGCTCTCGCTTCTCCTCCCGCCGCTCGGGCACCTCGTCGAGCGGCCCTTCCAGGCGCTCGGGCGCCGTCGTCCCGGTGACGTCGGCGGCGGCTTCGTCCTCGGCGCGAGCCTCGGGCTCCTCTTCACGCCATGCGCGGGGCCCGTGATCGCCGCGGTCGCGGCGTTGGCCGCCACGAGCCGGTTCTCCCTCGAAACGGTGCTCGTCACGATCTCCTACTCGCTCGGGGCGGGCATCGTCCTCATGCTGTTCGCCCTTGCGGGGCAGAGCGGAATCAACCTGCGGCCTCTGCGGGCGCGCGCGCCGCGCATCAGGCAGGCACTAGGGGCGGCGATGGCCGGCGTCGCCGTCCTGATGATCTTCGGCATCGACCTGAAGCTGGCGACATACGTTCCGGGCTACACGCGCTCCCTCCAGCGGCTCGAGAGGACCGCAGCCGCCCAGGACGAGCTCGACGATCTCCTGGGCGGGAAGGAGCACACCCTCCCCGAGGGCGCGTTGCGCGATTTCGGGCAGGCGCCGAACTTCCAGGGCATCGAGCGCTGGCTGAACTCGAAGCCGCTCTCGCTCCAGGCGCTGCGCGGGAAGGTCGTCCTCATCGACTTCTGGACCTACTCCTGCATCAACTGCCTGCGAACGCTCCCGTACGTCGAGGGCTGGTACCGGACATACCGAAAGGCGGGGCTCGTCGTCGTCGGCGTGCATACCCCCGAGTTCGCCTTCGAGCATGTCCCCGCGAACGTCGAGCACGCGGTCCGCTCACTGGGCGTGCGCTACCCGGTGGCGCTCGACAACGGGTACGGGACGTGGGAAGCCTGGGGCAACCGCTACTGGCCGGCCAAGTACTTCGTCGACCGCCGCGGCCACGTGCGCTACGCCCACTTCGGCGAGGGCGAGTACGCGAAGAGCGAGAGCGTCATCCGCACGCTCCTCGCCGAGAAGGCGCTGCCCAAGCCGGTCTCCGGCTCGATTCGCGACCAGACCCCGACCGAAGCCCTGACTCCCGAGACGTATCTTGGGTCGGAGCGCCTCGACCGCTTCTTCGGGTCTCCGATCGTGAGCGGCCGGGAGGCGAGCTACACCATCCCCAAGGACCTCCCGCACGACGGCCTCGCATACGGGGGGCGCTGGACGGTCGAGAAGGAACGGATCGTCGCAGGGGCGGACGCCCGGCTGCGACTTGCGTTCCGCGCGGACAAGGTCTTCCTCGTCCTCGGAACGGACGGACGCCGGCAGACCGTGCGCGTGCGAGTGGACGGGCGCCCGGTGCGCACCGTGTATGTCATGGACGATCGGCTCTACACGCTCGCCGATCTTCCCGGCGAGACGGCCGACCACCTTCTCGACCTCTCTTTCTCACCAGGGACGGAGGCCTACGCCTTCACATTCGGCTAGAGGCTTGATGTGAAACTCCCTGG
This sequence comes from Gaiellaceae bacterium, assembly GCA_036506555.1. Lineage (GTDB taxonomy): Bacteria > Actinomycetota > Thermoleophilia > Gaiellales > Gaiellaceae > JAIBJP01. The sequence continues at coordinate 113 of DASXRO010000022.1, read as the reverse complement.
TGTTAGGCTCAAGCGTCCCCGAAGGCGGAAGGAGGGTCCTTCAAATGCAGTACCTCATCATCGGTCAGCACCCGCCCGATCTCTGTCCGTCAGCCAACGAGAAGATTCGGGAG
>DASXRO010000021.1:0-13574 GCA_036506555.1 Gaiellaceae bacterium | reverse complement strand
TAGAGCCGGGGTACCGCCGTCATAATCGGGGCGTGCTCGCCGTCCTCTGGACTGAGCTTCGCAGAGGCGGCGGACGCTGACCGCCGTTCTCCTGAGCGCCAGCGGCGTCTCTCGCCGGTACGGGCGCGTCGTCGCACTCGCCCCGACGACCCTCGAGATACACGCGGGAGACGCCGTCGCCCTCATCGGACCGAACGGCGCCGGCAAGTCGACGCTGCTTTCCATCCTCGCCGGCGCACTCGAGCCGAGCGAGGGCAGCATCGAGGCCCGAGGAGACCACGCCGGTCCGCAGGTGGGGTGGGTGCCGCAGCGACCGGCGCAGTACGCGCGGCTCTCGCCGCGCGAGAACCTCGAGCTCTTCGCGCGCCTCGAAGGCGTCTCCGATCCGACGGCGAGGGCCGATCGCTTCATCCGCATCCTCGAGCTCCCCGACGACGGCCGACTGGCTGCGCATCTCTCAGCCGGGAACCAGCAGCGCCTCAACCTTGCCATCGCGCTGCTCGCCCGCCCGGACGTTCTGCTCCTGGACGAGCCCACGGCCTCGCTCGATCCGCGTCAGCGAAGGCGGCTCTGGGAGGTGGCGACTCAGGTGCGCGAGCGCAAGGGCGCGGTCGTGTTCGCCACTCAGAACCTGGAGGAGGTCGAGCACTTCGCCAACCGCGTCGTCGTCCTTCTCGACGGCGCGCTCGTCTTCGACGGTTCCCTCGAGGAGTTCTCGAGGTCGCCAGAGGCCGACGTGTTCGCATGAGCTCGCTCACGTTCCTCGGGCGGCGCTGGCAAGGGAGGCAAGCGGGCGGCGACGAGACAGTACAAAATCGGTACGGCGAGGAGCCGCACGCGCAGCATCCCGCCGCCAGCGGCGGCAGCTCGCGGCGGAGCCCGGCTTCGCCGGGCGGGAGCCGGGGGCGGCGAGGGGCATGAGGAAGATTTGGCTGCTGCTCGGGAAGGACCTGCGGATCCTGCGCCGCTCGCCGCTCCTTCTCGCCGCGCTCGTCCTCTACCCGCTCGTCTTCGCCGTCCTCGTCGGCCTCGTCGTCCGCTACGCGAGCGACCGCCCGCGCGTGGCGTTCGTCGACCTCGACCACCTGCCGGAGACGCTCACGGTCGGCGGCCAGCGCTTCAACGTCCCGCGGGTCATCTCCCAAGTTCAGGGCTCGGTCCAGCTCGTCCCGCTCCAGGAGGACGAGGCCGACCATCAGCTCGCAACGGGAGGGATCGTCGCCGAGATCGTGGTCCCGCCGGGATTCGCTTCCAAGCTGCGCGGGATGGTCGAGAGCCCGCGCCTCGTCCTCAAGACGGCGCGCGGCGGGCTCTCCGGTCGCGTCGAGCAGCAGACCCAGGCGCTCGTCTACGCGCTGAACCGTCGTCTCCAGGACGCGTACATCAAGGCGAACCTGCAGTACGTAAAGCTCATCCTCGAGGGCGGCCAGGGGAGCTTCCTCGGCAACGAGTTCAACATCGTCGGACTCGACCGCGCCGCCGAGATGCTCGACGAGATCGAGCGCACGTCCAGGGATCCCGCGATCGTCGCGCGGGCCGCCGAGCTGGCCACGTTCGTACGCGTAGCGAAGTTGGCCCTCGGCGCCTCCGGCGACTCGCTCAGGGCCACCGCCAATCCGATTCAGCTCCGAGTCGACAGCAGGGCGGGCCGCACCTGGCTCCTCTCGGCGCAGCTGCAGGCCTACGCCCTCGGGCTCACGCTCGCGTTCATCTGCGTCCTGCTTGCCGCCGCCGCCCTCGCCGCGGAACGGGACGAGAACGTCATCGGGCGTCTCGCGCGCGGGCTCGTCCGCCTGCGGGACCTCGTCGTCGTCAAGGTTCTCCTCGCCGGGCTGGTGGCGGTCGCGCTCGGCTTCACCATCGCGCTCGTCTTCGGTGTGCTCGCAGAGGTCCTGGGAGTGACGGGCGGCGAGCCCTGGCAGCGATTGCCCGTCCTCGTGCTGGGTCTAGCGCTGGCCGGAACGGCCTTCGGGGCCTTCGGCGCTCTCGTGGGCGCCGTCGCCCGCGAGTCGCGCACGGCTGTCCTCGTCGCCTTCCTCGCGGCCCTGCCGCTCGTCCTCGTCGGGCTCGTCCCCGAGGGGGCCGCCCGGGCGGCCTGGTGGGCGGGCCGCGCGTTCCCGTTCAGCCACGCCGTCGATTTCTTCCAGGCCGCGCTCTACGACACCGATCCGTGGGGGAGGCTGGCGCGGGAGGGAGCCTGGCTCGTCGGGCTCGGGATTCTCTTTGCGGCGGCCGCCCGTGTGGGCGTGCGAAGATTGCTCGCGTGAGAGCTTGCGATCACGCGCGGGGAAGGGTCTCGGGAAACCGGGAGGTTTCCCGACGTATTTCGCGCGCGAAGCGCGCTGTGCTCGAAGAAGAAGGGGCTCGCGGGGGAACATGGTTCCCCCGCGGGAGCTCGCCGGAGGCGAGCGACGCGTGAGCAGCGTGTTTCCCGTCACGCGCCTGCGGCGCTTTCGCCGCACCGCCGCGCTCCGCGAGCTCGTCCGCGAGGCCCGCGTGGATGTCCGCGACCTCGTCTATCCGCTCTTCGCCTGCCCAGGTGAGGGAGTCGAGCGCCCCCTCGAGGGCCTCGACGCGATCGCCCAGCGCTCGGTCGACCGCCTGCGCGAGGAGGCCGAGGAGGCTCACCGCCTCGGGATCGGCGCCGTTCTCCTGTTCGGCATCCCCGAGGAGAAGGACGAGGCGGCCAGCGGCGCCTATGACGACGACGGCATCGTCCAGCGGGCGCTGCGGGTGCTGCGCGAGGCGGTTCCCGAGCTCGTGCTCCTGACGGACGTCTGCCTGTGCGAGTACACGTCGCACGGGCACTGCGGAATCGTCGACGGGGGCGAGGTGCTGAACGACCTCTCGCTCGAGCTCCTTGCCCGGACGGCGGTCAGCCATGCGGAAGCGGGGGCCGACGCCGTGTGCCCGAGCGACATGATGGACGGGCGCGTCGGCGCCATCCGCAGCGCGCTCGACGCGGAGGGCTACGAGCACATCCCGATCGTGTCGTACGCGGCCAAGTACGCCTCGGCCTTCTACGGGCCGTTCCGCGAGGCGGCCGAGTCGGCACCGCAGTTCGGCGACCGCCGCGGGTATCAGATGAATCCCGCCAACGCACGCGAGGCGCTGCGCGAGTGCGAGCTGGATCTCGGGGAGGGCGCGGACGCCCTCATGATCAAGCCGGCGCTCCCGTCCCTCGACGTGATCGCCGCCGCGCGCGCCCGCTTCGACGTCCCGCTCTTCGCCTACAACGTGAGCGGCGAGTACGCGATGGTGAAGGCGGCCGCCGCACGCGGTTGGCTCGACGAGCGCCAGGCCGCGCTCGAGAGCCTGACCGCGATCAAGCGCGCCGGGGCCGACGTGATCGTCACCTACTGGGCGAAGGAAGCGGCCGGGTGGCTATAGCCACCTCCCTCTGGCGCCGCGCGCGGGCGGTCATTCCCGGCGGCGTCAACTCTCCGGTGCGCGCGTGGCGCGCCGTGGGCGCCGAGGAGCCGTTCTTCGTCCACCGCGGCGAAGGCGCCTACCTGGAGGACACCGAGGGGAGGCGCTACGTCGACTGGGTCATGTCCTGGGGACCGCTCGTCTTCGGACATGGCGACGCAGAGATCGTCGAGGCGGTGCAGGAGGCGGCGGCCGACGGAACCACGTTCGGCGCTCCGACCGAGAGCGAAGTCGAGCTCGCCGAGGAAATCGTCGACGCAGTCCCCTCCGTGGACAAGGTTCGTCTCGTCTCCTCAGGCACCGAAGCTGCCATGTGCGCAATCCGTCTGGCGCGGGGATTCACGCACCGCGACCGCATCCTCAAGTTCGCCGGCTGTTACCACGGCCACGCCGACCCGCTGCTGGCGGAGGCCGGCTCGGCCCTCGCGACACTGGGCCTTCCGGGGAGCCCGGGCGTCCCCTCCGCCGCGACGGCCGACACGATTGTCTGCCCGTACAACGACATCGACGCCGCGGCGGCCGCCGTCGAGCGCTACGGCGAGGGGCTCGCCGCGGTCATCGTCGAGCCCGTCGCCGGGAACATGGGCGTCATTCCGCCGGCCCCGGGGTTTCTCGAAGCGCTGCGCGCGCTCTGCGACGCGTCGGGCGCTCTGCTCGTCTTCGACGAGGTGATCACCGGCTTCCGGGTGGCGAGGGGAGGCGCGCAGGAGCTCTTCGGGATTCGCCCTGACCTGACGGTACTCGGCAAGATCGCGGGCGGCGGGCTGCCGCTCGCCGCGTTCGGCGGACGGGGCGACGTGATGGACGAGCTTGCGCCCGCGGGGCCCGTCTACCAGGCCGGGACGCTGTCCGGAAATCCGCTCGCGACGGCCGCCGCATTGGCGGTCCTGCGGCGTCTCCGCGACCCAGACGTCTACAGACGGCTCGAGGAGAGCGGAGCCGCCCTCGAGGGCGGCTTGGCCCATCGCGATGTGACCGTCCAGCGGGTCGGTGGCATGCTCACAGCTTTCTTCCGGCGCGAACCGGTGCGCAACCTGGCCGACGCCAAAGAGAGCGACCTCGACCGCTACGGCGCGTTCTTCCGGCATTTGCTCGAGCGGGGTGTCTACGTCGCGCCCTCGCAGTTCGAGGCCATGTTCGTCTCGACGGCGCACGGGCCGGCCGAGATCGGCCGCACCGTCGAGGCGGCGCGGGAGTTCCTTGCGCGCTAGCGTCGCCAGTCTCTGGGAGACCATCGCCACAGAGGCCGAGCGGGAGAGCCCTCTCTGGGCGGCCGCGCTGCGCCCCGAGCCCGAGCGAGAGGAGACGCCGGTCTTCTCGCCTCTCACGGACGAGCGTTTCGCCCTCGGGATCGAGTCGATCTACGAGGGCTACCTCCTCCATTACGGCCGCCCGCGCCTCTTCTCGCCGGCCGATCGCGACGCGGCGATCCTTCTGGGCGACTACCTGTACGCGCACGGGCTCGTCCGCATCACGGCCCTCGGGGACGTCGAGGCGGTCGAGCGCCTGGCCGAGCTCCTGTCGCTCTGCGCCCATCTCCGGGCCGAGGAGCGCGGAGGAGACGGCGAGGCGTGGGCTTCGACGGTCGCCGCGCTGGACGACGCCGAGCCCGACTCCCAAGCCGTGGAACGGGCCTTGGCACTGCATGCCGAGCGGGTTGATTAGGATCTTGCCGCGATGAGCGCGCTCGCCCTCGTTCTCGCCGCCGAGAAGACCCCCGCCCAGGAGGGTCGGGACGTCATTCTCGCGATGCTCGTGGTCGGGCTCATCTTCCTGGGCGTCATCCTGCTCGGCCAGCTCGCCCGCTACCTCGGCCACAAGCGGCAGGCGCGCCGCGCGCAGCGACGCGCCTACTGACGACTCGCCACCGTTACGGGTGGTACTGCTCCTCGATCTTCACGACGACGCCGTCCTGGAGCGTCACCCAGTAGCCCCACGCATGGGTCACGTCGGCGGCGGCGAGCTGATCGCGATCGGCCGGGACGGGCTCGCAGCAGCGGTCCCAGTCCATTAGCAGGATCCGGGCACGGGGCGAGATGGGCAGCGTGCGCGAAGTCTCGTCGTCGTTGGCGATGAGGGAGTCGTTTGCCACCGGAACTTCCCACCCCCGCGCCGCGGCGTACTCGTTGGCCGCCTCACCGGACAGGAGGTCGGCGACGTCGAAGACCATCGTTCCCGAGGAGCCGGCCAGGTCTACGGACCTGATGAGACCGAAGTACCGCCCGTCTTCGAGGGCGGGAGGAAACGTGAGCACCGGTCCGGTCGCCGTGCTCGTGGCCGCAGTCGCCGGCGGTGCGGACTGGCTTGCACTCGGGGTGCCGTGCAACGCGAACGCAACCGCGGCGACGACAAGGGGAACGGTCAGGACGGCTGTGACGACGACGTATCGATTCATGGGGCGTATCGTGGCTGCCCCGCACAACGGTCCCCTTGCGGCTTGGTAACGAGTGGGTTACGGGTACCCGGATAGACTCAGCACGGATGCCTGCGAGCGACCTGCGCTCCTGGATCGATCTGCTGCGCCGCGAAAACGAGCTGGTCGAGATCGAGGCGGAGGTCGACCCGTATCTCGAGATCACCGAGATCGTCGACCGGACGGTCAAATCTGCCGGCCCGGCGCTCCTATTCCGAAACGTCAAGAACTCGGAGCGGCCGCTCCTCATCAACCAGTTCGGCACGGAGCGGCGCATGTGCCTCGCTCTCGGGGAGCCGAGCCTCGACGACGTCGGCCGCAAGCTCGAGGACGTGCTCGAGATGCAGCCGCCGCAGGGGCTGGTCGACAAGGTGAAGGGCCTGGGCAAGCTGAAGCGGCTGGCCGACTCGATGCCGAAGACCGTTCGGTCCGGCGCCTGCCAGGAGCTCGTCCTCGAGCCCGACCTCGACGCGCTCCCGATCCAGCACTGCTGGCCCGGGGACCCGGCGCCCTTCGTCACGCTCCCGGCCGTCATCACGCGTGATCCGCGCACGGGGACGCGCAACGTCGGCATGTACCGGATGCAGAAGATCGACGCGCGGACGACGTTCATGCACTGGCAGATCCACAAGGACGGCGCCGCCGACTGGCGCGGCATGGGCGATCGCCTCGACGTCGCGGTCGCGCTGGGCTGCGATCCGGTGACGACCTACTCGGCGAGCGCGCCGCTTCCCAAGCACATCGACGAGTTCATGCTCGCGGGCTTTCTGCGCGGGGAGGCGGTAGAGCTCGTGAAGGGCAAGACCGTCGACCTGGAGGTGCCCGCCGCCGCGGAGATCGTGCTCGAGGGCTACATCGAGAAGGGCGAGCTCGGACAGGAAGGGCCGTTCGGCGACCACACCGGCTACTACTCGCCCCCCGAGCCGTTCCCGGTCTTCCACCTCACGTGCATGACGATGCGCCGTGACGCCGTCTACCCGTCCATCGTCGTCGGCGTTCCGCCCGCCGAGGACGCGTGGCTCGGCAAGGCGACCGAGCGAATCTTCCTGCCGGCCATCCGCATGACCGTGCCCGAGATCGTCGACTACGACCTCCCCGTCGCGGGCGCCTTCCACAACTGCGTGATCGTCTCGATCCGCAAGGCGTTTCCCGGCCACGCGAAGAAGGTCATGCACGCGCTGTGGGGCCTTGGGATGCTCTCGCTCTCGAAGTCGGTCGTCGTCGTCGACGAGTTCGTGGACGTCCACGACTACGAGCAGGTCTTCTTCCACGTCTGCGCCAACACCGATCCCGGCCGCGACGTCATGCTCTCGGAGGGCCCGCTCGACCAGCTCGACCACTCCGCGCGGATGTACTGCTACGGCGGCAAGCTCGGCATCGACGCGACCCACAAATGGACGAGCGAGGGCGCGCGCGAGTGGCCGGACCGCATCGAGATGAGCGCCGAAGTTCGTGACTTGGTGTCGAGGCGCTGGGGCGAGTACGGGATCGAGCCGCCGGGTGCACAGAACGGCCGAATTTCCAGGGTATTGAGGCAAACGCTACGTCGTTGACAGGACGCGCGAACCGCGGAAACAATGCCACTGCTTGTAACAGCAGCCCGATGAGAGGAGCTGGGTGGCCGACGAGCTAGAGCGGCCTGAACGGGAGCCCGAAGAGTACGAGGCGGAGCCCCACCTCCCGGCCCCCACGATCTGGCCCTTCGCCTTTGCGGGCGGCGTGGCACTCCTTCTCGTCGGCCTCATCATCAACTGGATCCTGGCGGCGATCGGCGCCGTCCTTGCGCTCGTCTTCGGTTTCCTGTGGATTCGCGAAGCGACGCGGGAGGTGCGCCGCCCGTCCGTCGTCGCCCCGCCGCCCCCGCCGGTTTCCGAGCTCGCCGTCGAGGAAGGCGCGCCCGAGCCCGAGCGCTACCCACGCTCGGTCTTCCTGGAGCTCTCGACGCTCGGAATCGGAGCCGCGATCGGCGGAATCGTGACCCTGCCTGCGCTCGGCTTCATGATCGCGCCCGCCTTCGTGGGGCAGGGGCACGACGATGTCGACCTCGGCCCGCTCGCCAACTTCCCCGCGAACGAGTTCGTCATCGCCACGTTCCGCTCGAAGAAGGACGAGGGGAGCGTGGGCCGGCGGACGGCGTTCGTCCGTAACAACGGGATCGCCAACCAGGTGCCGAGCCTCACGATCATCTCCAACCGCTGCGCCCACCTTGGCTGCCCCACCCAGCCGCAGGGATTGCCTGGGAAGGGAAAGCAGGTGCAGACCTCGTCCGGCGCCGTGACCATCACTCCGGTCGCGAGCGTCTCCGGCTTCCAGTGCCCCTGCCACGGCGGGGCGTACGACGCCGAGGGAAACCGCACGGCCGGCCCGCCCGTGCGCGCCCTCGACCGCTACGAGTTCCTCATCCGCGACGGCAACCTCGTGCTCGGCAAGCCCTATAGCGTCGGCAAGGTGGCAGGCACCGGCGCGAATGCAAAGGTCGAGGCCTACAAGCAAGCCGACCCCGGCCAGCACGTCGACGGCCCGGAGAAGTACTTGTATCCGCCGAAGTTCTGGGGCCCGTGATGGCCACGCGGCGGAAGTCGAAGCGGCAGCAGCAGCTCGAGGCGCTGATCCTTGCCCCGCTCGACTGGCTCGAGGAGCGTTCCGGCCTCGTCGGCGCGACCAAGTACTTCCTCTTCCGCAGGGTCCCGGCCGAGACCAACTGGTTCCATACGCTCGGCTCGGCGACGTTGACCGCGTTCCTCGTGCAGGTCGTGACCGGCGTCATCCTCGCCATGTACTACAAGCCGTCGCCCGAAGAAGCGTACGGCTCGATCCAGAAGATCACGAACGACCTCACGCTCGGGTGGCTCGTGCGCGGCATGCACCGCTGGGGCGCGAGCGTCTTCATCATCCTCCTCTTCCTCCACATGGGGCGCGTGTTCCTGTTCGGCGCCTACAAGTACCCGCGCGAGCTCAACTGGCTCATCGGCGTGATCCTCTTGACGCTGGCCCTCGCCGAGGGGCTCACGGGCTATCTGCTGCCCTGGGACCAGACCGCGTACTGGGCGACCGTGGTTGCGATCAACATCAACGCCAACGCGCCGATCGTCGGCCCGTTCCTCGGCGACTTCCTCCGCGGCGGCTCGGAGATCGGGGAGGAGACCTTAGCCCGCTTCTACTCGCTGCACATGCTCGTCATACCAGGCGGGCTCTTCGCCCTGATCGGGCTCCACCTCTATCTCGTCATCCGGCTGGGCGTGACGGCGCCGCCGTGGACGCGGGCGGCGGCCGGCTACGAGTTCGTCGAGGACGGCGGCGGGCCGGTGCGCAAAGGCCTCGTCGAGCCGCGGCCACGCGGCAACGGGTCGATCGGCTCGCCCGTGCGCGAGGAGGTCTGACGGTGGCTACCGACGACCAGCGCCGGCAGTTCGATCTCTACAAGAAGGACGTCGCCCGCCGCGGAAAGCCGTTCTACCCCTACGCGATGTTCCACGACACGGTCATGAGCTTCGTCGTGGTCTCCGTCATCGTCGGGCTAGCCTGCCTCTGGTACTTCACGGCCGGAAAGGAGGCCGGCGACTCGGGGATCCTCGGCTCCCGGTACGCACCCGAGGCCGATCCCGGCACGACTTCCTTCGTCCCGCGCCCCGACTGGTACTTCTACTTCCTCTTCTACCTCCTGCGCATCTTCAAGTGGCCCGAGTCGGTGATCCTCGGAACCGTCGGCATCCCGACGATCGCGCTGATCCTCTTGATCATGGTTCCGTTCTACGACCGCCGGCGCGAGCGGCGGATCGCACGGCGGCCGGTCGCCGTCGTCGCCGCGCTCCTCGTGGTCGCTTCGATGGGAGTGCTCACGTACAAGGGCGCGACCGCGAAGGAGTCGCTCCCGGCCGAGAGCCTCGCGAAGGTGCCGGATTGGGTGAAGACGGAGAACCTCTCCGCCAAGGGGGAGCAGGGCGCGCGGATCTTCGCGCAGGCCGGGTGCCTCGGTTGTCATACGTACCTCGGCGAGGGATCGCCCAACCTCGGTGCGCCCGACCTCAGCGCCGAGGGGGCCAAAGGTCGAGGGATCACGTTCCAGATCGATCACCTCAAGTGCCCGAGCTGCGTCAATCCCGGCTCGCCGATGCCGCCCTTCACGAACTTCACCGACGAGCAGTACCAGCAGCTCGCGACCTTCCTCGAAGAGTCGAAGGGCCCCAAGGGCGGCGGCTAGTGGTCACGGCCGTGAGCAGGTTCCCGGCTCGCCGGCGAAAACCGAGCAGGCCACGGACGCAGGTCGGCCGCATACCGACTGTAGGTATGTGGCCGACCGAGGACACAGGCCTGCGACGGTTTGCAGGCGGCGAGGTGGTCAACCGTGCTGGCGGCCGGGGCCACTGAACGCGCCGCGCGGGGCATGAACATCTTCCTCGGCATCACGGGCGCCTCCGGCGCTCCGTATGCAGCTCGGCTCGTACGGGCCCTCTCGGAGTCAAGCGCCCAGGTAGGCGTCGCCGTGTCGGACTCGGGCTTCGAGGTGCTGGCGACCGAGCTCTACGGCGATCGCTCTCTGCCGCACGATCAGGTGCTCCAACGGCTCACCGGCGGTCTCGCGGGCGTGACGGTCTACGACGCCAGGGATTTCGGCTCGCCCTACGCGAGCGGCTCGGCGAAGGTGGACGGCTATGTCATCTGCCCGTGCTCGATGGCGACGGTGGGCACGATCGCCGCGGGCGCGATGGCGAATCTCGTGCACCGGGCTGCTTCGGTCGCGCTCAAGGAGGACCGCAAGCTCGTCCTCGTCCCGCGCGAGACGCCGCTCTCGACCATCCATCTGGAGAACCTGCTGCGGCTGCGGCGGGCCGGCGCGGTCATCGTCTTCGCGGCGCCCGGGTTCTACAACGCGCCGGAGACCATCGACGATCTGATCGAATTCGTCGTGGGGAGATGCCTCGACCAGCTCGGGATCGAGAACACGTTGACGAAACGATGGGGTCAATGACCACCGGCACGCTGGCGCCCGACGACATGCGGACGATGTTCGACCGCATCGCGCCCGTCTACGACGCCATGAACCGCGCGATGACCCTGGGCCTCGATCGCCGCTGGCGGCGGCTCACCGCCTCCGCTGTGGTCAGGCCGGGAGACCGCGTGATCGATGCATGCTGCGGCACGGGAGATCTGGCCCTCGCCGATGCCCGCGCCGGCGGACGGGTCACCGGCGTCGACTTCTCGGAGGAGATGCTCGCCCGCGCGGAGCGCAAGGCGCCGGAGTTCGACTGGGTCAGGGCCGACGTCGCGGCTCTTCCCTTCCCCGACGCGAGCTTCGAGGTCGCGACCGTCGGCTTCGGCATCCGCAACCTCGCCGACCTCGAGGGCGGCCTGGGCGAGCTCGCCCGCGTGCTCGTCCCGGGCGGGCGGCTCGGCTGTCTCGAGATCACGCGCCCGCGCGGCGTGCTCCGCCCCTTCTTCAGGCTCTGGTTCGACGGGCTCGTTCCCGTCGCCGGCCGCATCCTCCCTGGAGGCGGGGCCTACTCGTATCTGCCGGCCAGCGTGCGCCGGTTCCCAGGTCCCGAGGACCTCGCCGCGGCCATGCGCCGGGCGGGGTTCGCGGACGTCGGTTGGCGCCTCCTCGGCGGGGGTATCGTGGCGCTCCACGTGGGGAGGAAGGCGTGACCGCCCTGGAGACCATTCGGGAAGCCCCTGGTCTCGACCGCTACCTCGACCTGCTCGAGGCGCGGCTCGAGGAGACGGTCAGCGCCTATCCCGGGCTCCTCGGCGGTATCGCGGCCGACACGCTCGCCGCGGGCGGCAAGCGCCTGCGTCCTCTCCTCGTCTTTCTCTCGACGCCGCGCTCCGAGCGGGAGAGCGAGTCCGCAGTCGCCGGCGGCACGGCCGTCGAGCTCGTGCACATGGCGACGCTCGTCCACGACGACCTGCTCGACGGTGCCGACCTGCGGCGCGGGCGCGCGACCGTCTGGGCGGAGTACGGCGACAGAGCCGCCAAGGCGGCCGGCGACTACCTCTTCGCCCGCGCCTTCGCCCAGCTCGCGCTGACAGGCGACCCGCGCGCCGTCTCGATCCTCGCCGAGGCCGCGCTCGCACTCGCACGTGGAGAAGCGCTCCAGCGCCGCCAGGCCTTCCACCCCGAAACGCCCGTCGAGGACTACCTCGCGCGCTGCTCGCTGAAGACCGGGAAGCTCTTCGAGGCAGCCTGCCTGCTCGGGGGCAACGGCCGAAGCCTCGGCGCTTTCGGCCTGGCCCTCGGCATCGCCTTCCAGATCGCGGACGACATCCTCGACTGCAGCGGCGACTACCACTCGACCGGCAAGGCGGGCGGAGTGGATTTGCGCGACGGAACTCCGACGCTCCCGCTCATCATCGCGGCGCAGCGCGACCCGGAGGTCTGGCGCGCGTTGACGGGCGAGGACGTCCCGGACGCGCTCGAGCGAGTGCAGTCGACGGGCGCCCTCAACGAGGCTCGCGAGCTCGCGCTCGTGTACGCCGAGCGCGCGCGGGGGTCTCTCGACGGAGAGCCCGACCGCGGGTCACTCGAAGCCCTGACGCACGCCGTCGTGGACCGGGAGTACTGACGTGGCCGTCGTCACACGCACCGGGCTCGAGGCGATCCGGGAGAAGGTCGAAAACGACGAGCGCCTGGATTTCGAAGACGGCCTCGCGCTGATGGAGAGCGATGACGTCTTGCAGCTGGGAGAGCTCGCCGACGAAGCGCGCCGTCGCCGCGGCGGCGGAGACGAGGTCTTCTTCGTCCAGAACCTCTACCTCAACCAGACGAACGTCTGCCGCGTGAAGTGCAAGTTCTGCGCGTTCGCCGTCACCCAGAAGCAACCCGGGGCGTACACGCACACGGCGGACGAGCTCGTCCAGGACGCGCTTGCGCAGCGAGAGGTCGCGGGCTTCACGGAGATCCACATGGTCGGCGGGGAAAGCCCGCACGTCGACTTCGACTACTACGTCGAGATCGTCTCGAAGCTCCACGAGGCGATGCCGGACGTCCACCTCAAGCTCTTCACCGCGAGCGAGATCCACCACATGACGAAGCTGTCGGGGCTCTCCCACGAGGACGTGCTGGTTCGACTTCGTGACGCCGGCCTCGGCTCGCTTCCCGGCGGCGGCGCCGAGGTCTTCGCCGACCGCGTGCGGCGCCTGGTCGCTCCCGGGAAGGAGCACCCGGACTTCTGGTTCCACACGCACCGGACCGCGCACGGGCTCGGCATCCCGACGCACTGCACGATGCTCTACGGGCACGTCGAGACCTACGAGGAGCGCGTCGACCACCTCCTCCGGCTGCGCGAGCTCCAGGACGAGACCGGCGGCTTCCTGGCCTTCATCCCACTCGCCTTTCATCCCGAGAACACGGTCTTCGAGCGCCGAGGCTGGCGCCACACGACCGGGGCAGACGACCTGAAGGTGATGGCGGTCTCGCGGCTCCTGCTCGACAACGTCCCGAACGTGAAGGCCTACTGGATCATGATGGGGATGCCGCTCGCGGCTGTTGCGCTCCACTTCGGGGCAAACGACGTGCAGGGCACAGTCGTGCGCGAGGAGATCTTCCACGCGGCCGGCGCGGTCACCGAGACCGAGCAGAAGATCGACCAGCTCGTGCGGTTCGTGCGCGAGGCCGGCCGTGTGCCCGTGCAGCGCGACACGCTCTACAACGAGCTGCGGAGGTGGGACGGCTGATGCCACCTCGGCCGCCTCGACTGCCGATCCCCTTCCTTCGTCGACCTTCCAGACCGCGGCC
>DASXRO010000020.1:0-2626 GCA_036506555.1 Gaiellaceae bacterium | reverse complement strand
CCAGGATCATCTGGCCTTCCCGAAAACCGCGCTCCGGCGTCCTGGGGCCGACGATCTTGTTGAACGAGAACGTCTTGCCCGGCTTGACGATCGTCCCGTCGATGAAGTCGGCCATCAGGTGGACGTTCCAGATGCGGTTGGACGAGGAGGCGCCCATTTCCGTCGTGTAGGTGGAGACCTGCCGCTTGATGCCAAGGGCGTTCGCCTCCTCGGTCGTGAGCTTGGCCTCGAGCGGAGCGAGACCCACGCGAGCCTCGCGCACGCCGGGGCCGATGGCGGCTGCGAGGACGGACTCCTGCGCGCCGGCGACGTCGAGCGTCGTCCCGTTGCGGGCGCCGACCACACGCACGCGCTTGCCCACCACGCGGAACGAGGCGTCCTTGGGCGCGCGGGTGAACCTACGGACGAGCGGGCCGATCGTCCGCTCGAGCCCCGCCCGATCGAGGAGGACTTCGTAGCCTCCCGCCTGCGGCTGGAAGCGAATCAGGCTCGCAATCTTGTTCGGGCCAAGCTTCTTGAGCTCCTTGTGCTTGAACCTGAGCGCCACCGGGGCCGACACGGCAGTCCTCGCGCTCGCCGCCGCCCGCTCGGCGGCAGCGGTCGAAATCGCGGGGGCGACGGACGAGACAGGCGCGTCGATCGTCCGGAGCCCGCGCAACGCCGCGTCGCGCAGGAGAACAAGCAGAGCCACTTCGTCGACTTCGGTCCCGGCGCGTGCGGGAACCACCACAGCCTTCCGTCCCTCCATGGAGATCCGGGCCGAGACGGGTCGCTTCGTCCGCAGGACGACCTGGTGCTCGAGCGCGCGGAGGGCAGAGGCGTTCACGGCGAGGACCGGGCCGACGTCGTGCTTGACTGCGAAGGGCACGGCGAGCGCCCCGAGTCGGTCGAGGAACGAGCCCCGCGCCGAGTCGTAAGCGAGCCGCTCCGACGCGGCCGCGTTCACGGAAAAGATCAACGCCGGTGACAGCGTGAACGCCTTACCGTCGACCGAGATCTCGACGGGAGGGCGCAATCGTGCGCCGACGCCCGACTCGATACGGGCGCGCGCATCGGCGCGCGAGAGCCCGCCCACGTCCACACCCGCGACCCGCGTTCCCGGAAGAACCGACTCGCGCAGCGTGTAGGCGCGCACCAGGAGCGCCGAAGCCGCAAGGGCGAAGACGAACGCGAGAACGAGCGCGGTGGTGCCGACGCTGAGCCCCCGGATTGGGCGCCTGAGGAGGGCGGCGATCTCGGTCATGGAAGTCGGACGATACCCGGGAGCACGGCTGCATATCATTTTCGCTGCATGAGCACGAAAAACCCGCTGCGCGAGCTCCCGTCGGTGGACAGGCTCGTCGCCGACGAGCGCTTGGCCGTGCTCGCGAAGGAGCACGGGCATGAGCTCGTCGTGCAGGCGGCGCGGGCGGCCCTCGCGCGCGCGCGCGAAGAAATCAAGGCCGGGTTCGAGCCCGACCGGCTCCCTGCGCGGGTCGCCGAGGAGCTCGAGCGACTCCTGCGCCCCCGTCTGCGGCGCGTGGTGAACGGCACCGGGGTCGTCGTCCACACCAATCTCGGCCGCGCGCCGCTGGCCGACGAGGCGCTCGAGCGCGTCCAGGAGGTTGGACGCGGCTATTCCAACCTCGAGTACGACCTGGATGGAGGAACGCGCGGCTCACGTCAGGATCACCTCGCCGGCACGCTCCGCGACCTCACGGGAGCCGAAGCGGCTCTCGTCGTCAACAACAACGCGGCCGCGGTCCTCCTCGCCCTGGCGGCGGTCGCCGAGGAGAAAGAGGTCGTCGTCTCGCGCGGGGAGCTCGTCGAGATCGGCGACGGCTTCCGCATCCCCGACGTGCTTGCGCGCTCGGGCGCGCGGCTCGTCGAGGTCGGGACGACGAACCGCACCCGTCTCGCCGACTACGAGCGCGCGATCGGGGACGAGACCGCGGCGATCCTCCGCGTCCACCAGTCGAACTTCCGCATCGTCGGCTTCACCGAGCAGACGGCGCTTCGTGAGCTCTCCAAGCTGGCGGAGCGCCGCGGTCTCGTCCTCGTCGACGACCTGGGCTCGGGCGTGCTCTCGGAGATCGGTGACGAGCCGACGGTGCGGGGCAGCCTCGAGGCGGGCGCGCACCTCGTCACCTTCTCGGGCGACAAGCTGCTCGGGGGCCCGCAGGCGGGGATCGTCGTCGGCCGAGCCGACCTCGTCGAGCGCCTGCGCCGCCATCCGCTGCAGCGTGCCGTGCGGGCGGACAAGCTGACGCTTGCCGCCCTCGACGGGACTCTTGGCCTCTACCGCCGGGGCGCCTCCCCCCCTGTCCTGAGAATGCTTCAGGAAGGAGCCGAGAAGGTGCGCGCACGCGCCGAGCAGCTGGCCACACTCACCGGCGGCCGCGTCCAACCAACCGTGGCACGCGCCGGCGGCGGCTCGCTGCCCCTCGCCGAGATCGAGAGCTTCGCCTGCGCGCTCGAGGAAGAGCTCGCGGCGCCTCTGCGGCTTGGGGAGCCGCCAGTTGTCGGCATCGTGCGCGACAGGATGCTCCTCCTCGACTGCCGGACGCTGAGCGACGCCGAGGTCGCGGAGGTCGCAGAGGCAGTGCTCGCGTGCCGCTCACGGTAGGCACCGCAGGCCACATCGACC
>DASXRO010000019.1:0-3101 GCA_036506555.1 Gaiellaceae bacterium | reverse complement strand
CTCGTCGAGCACGGCCTCCATGCGCTCGGCGTCCGTGATCATGTAGGGCGAGAGGTAGCCCTTGTCGAACTGCATGCCCTCGGTGAACTCGAGCTCGAGCCCGAAGGTCTGGCCCTCCTCGACGTTGACGACGCCGTCCTTCCCGACCTTCTCGATGGCGTCGGCGATGACGTCGCCGATCTCGCGCTCTCGCGCGGAGATCGTCGCGACCCGGGCGATGTCCTCCTTGCCCGAGATCTCCTTGGACTGCGACTTGAGGTTCTCGACGACAGCGTCGACGGCCCTCTCGATCCCGCGCTTGAGCCCCATGGGGTTCGCGCCGGCCGCGACGTTCTTCAGCCCTTCGCGGACGATCGCCTGAGCGAGGACGGTTGCCGTGGTCGTGCCGTCGCCCGCGACATCGTTCGTCGCCGTGGCGACCTCGCGCACGAGCTGGGCGCCCTGGTTCTCGAAGACGTCCTCGATCTCGATCTCGCGAGCAATCGTGACGCCGTCGTTCGTGATGGTCGGCGCGCCGAACTTCTTGTCGAGCACGACGTACCGACCCTTGGGGCCAAGTGTGACCTTGACCGCGTCAGCGAGGACGTTGACGCCGCGCTCGAGAGCGCGCCGCGCATCCTCGTTGAACAGGAGTTCCTTATGAGCCATTCATTCCTCCGTTTCTCGGCAGGCTAGGCAGTTGCGCCCGCCAGCTCCTTCTTCTTCGAGGTCTTCCGGCCGCTCTTGACGACCTTGGCGAGGACGTCGGACTCGCGGAGGATGAGGTACTCATCCGTCCCGAGCTTGATGTCGGTCCCGCCGTACTTGGAGAAGATGATCTCGTCACCCTCGCCGAGCTCCATCGCGATGTAGTTGCCGTTCTCGTCCCGGGGGCCCGGGCCGACGGCAAGGACGCGGCCGCGCTGCGGCTTCTCCTTGGCGGTGTCCGGCAGAACGATGCCGCTCGAGGTGATGTCCTCCTCCTCGAGGGCCTCGACGATCAGCCGGTCACCCAGTGGCTGTAGGTCCATTCAGCATTCCCTCCTTGCTTCTCTCCGTGTGGTTCCAAGGACTGGCACTCGCTCATTGGGAGTGCCAGCGCGTATGTTAGCGAAGGTTTGGAGCGCCGATCAAGGGATCTCTGGCACTCTCGCCCGACGAGTGCCGACGGCGACCGACACCAGCAGCGTCCCGGCACAGACGGCCGCGGCGAGACCGTAGGGAAGCGCATCGCCGGCGGCGTCCGCGAGGGCTCCGCCGAGCGGCGGGCCAAGCGCGTTTCCCCCTCCCCAGGCAGCGTTCATGAGCCCGAACGCAAGCCCCTGTGCGAGCCCCATCCGCTCGGCGCCGTCCGCGAGGAGCGCCATGGCGGGAGCCCAGAACGCGCCGAAGATGATTCCGGATGCGATCAGCACGGGGACGAGCACGGCAGGACGGTCGGCGAGCGCGAACCCGAGGGTGACGATCACCCCGCCGCCGAGGGCAACTCGAAGAGGAAGGAGGCGTCCACGGCGATCGGAGAGGCGTCCGATCAGCGGCGCGATCACCATTTCGATGGCTGCGGAGACGAT
Source organism: Gaiellaceae bacterium (assembly GCA_036506555.1). Lineage (GTDB taxonomy): Bacteria > Actinomycetota > Thermoleophilia > Gaiellales > Gaiellaceae > JAIBJP01. The sequence goes on along the minus strand of DASXRO010000019.1, from coordinate 1,551 downwards.
GAATGCGACCGCGATCGCCGCAGCCGTCCAGCCGGCGCGGTCGAGCTCGAGCGGCACGAGGACGCCGACGATCCCGAAGACCAGAGCTGGGATCGTCATCAGCCAGAGGGCGCCGAGCACATGGGGCTCGCGCACCGCGCGGAGGATCGCCCCCCGCCGAGGCAGTTCGGCCTTGGCCGGCGGAGTTCGCATCGCCCAGACAATCAGCACGATCGACAGACCGGCGAGCCCGATGAAGGTGGGACGTGGGCCGACGTGGTGCGCGAGGGCTCCGACCGCCGGGCCGAGCAGTGCTCCGAAGATCGCCGAGCCGATGGCGGTTCCGAGCAGCTCGCCGCGGCGCGAGCTCGGAGTGGCCGCGATCAGCCACGTGAGCGAGCCGGCCCAGGCGAGCGAGCCCCCCAGGCCTTGTGCCAGGCGGGCGATGCCCAGGGACCAGGCGTCACCCGCGAAGCCGAACCCGAGGCTCGCGACGCCCATGAGGACGAGCCCGATGAGCAGAGCCCGCCGCGGCCCGTAGCGGGCGGCCGCGATTCCCCCCGGCAGCGCTCCGAGCAGCGCGCCCGCGGCATATGCGCCGACGAGCAGGCCGGCAGCCCCCTTGGAGAGACCGAATTCGTGCGTGTACCCCGGGAGGAGCGGCACGAGCGCCGAGTAGAGCATCGTCTCCACGAAGACGACCAGGCAGACGAGCAGGAGCAGACGGCGCACCGGCTCGAAGCTACCATCGGCGCCGTGCGGAGGGAGTTCTCGGCGGGCGGGGTCGTCGTGCGGCGGCTGCGAGGGGAATGGATGCTTGCCGCGATCCGTCCAGAGGGCAAGGACAACGTGTGGGCGCTGCCGAAAGGGCTCATCGGCGCCGGGGAGAGCACGGCGGACACCGCGGTGCGCGAGGTAGTAGAGGAGACCGGGGTACAGACGCGGCTCGTCGAAAAGCTGGGAGACGTCCGGTACGTCTACACCTGGCGCGGCGAGCGCGTCTTCAAGATCGTGAGCTTCTTCCTGCTTCGGTACACCCGCGGCCGGCTCGACGACCTCCCCGCGGCGCACCGGCACGAGGTCGCAGAGGCGCGCTGGCTGCCGCTCGAAGACGCTCCGCGCCTCCTCACCTACAAGGGCGAGCGCGAGATGGCCGAACGGGCGCTTCAAATCTGCGCCCGGCGGGCCTTATGATGCGGCGGCCCCGGTGCGGTCAGACGACAGCCCGATGTATGCCCTCAACTTCTATTCGCCGATCGTCGCCGACCAGCTGCGCAGCCGTCGGAAGACGGCAACCATCCGCCTGGGCAACAAATCGACCAAGTACAAGAAGGGAATGGTCGTGCAGATCCTCGTCGGCACGCGCTTCGGCCCCCGCCAGAAGGTCTTCGACGCCGTCATCGACAAGGTAGAGGTGAAGGCGCTCGGCGAGCTCTCGCCGCGCGAGATCGAGCGCGACAACCCCGAGATGCGCCGGCCGGAGGACATGGCGAACTTCCTCGGGCAGCTCTACAACCGCGACGTGTCCGAGGACGACACCGTCACGGTGATCCACTTCTCCGAGATCCTCGC
>DASXRO010000018.1:0-1670 GCA_036506555.1 Gaiellaceae bacterium | reverse complement strand
CGCCAACGAAGCTCGCAACCGCCGCAGGTCCGCGGGCCGGCGGGCCGGTCTCGTCATGCGGACGGCTGCGCACGCTCCCTCGGGGGAGGCGGCCCCCTCCCCCGAGGCGGCATTGATCAGCAGCGAGGAGCAAAAGACGCTCCTCGCTGCGGTGAACAAGCTGAGAGAGGAAGATCGCCTGGTCATCGCTTGTCGCTACTTCCTCGAGCTCTCCGAGGAAGAGACGTCCAACGTCCTCGGTTGGCGCCGCGGCACCGTCAAGTCGCGGCTCTCGCGGGCGCTCGACCGGCTCCGCGCCGAGATGGGGGAGAGGGCATATGCCTGAGCTCGAGCTCGCACTGACCGACCTCGGCCGCCACGTCCAGTTTCCATCGACTCCCGACCTCGCCCCTCGTGTGCGCGAGCGGTTGGCCGAGCGGCCGGAGTCGCGGCCGGGGCTGACTCGCCGCCGCGGGCTGGCGCTCGCCTTCGCGCTCCTCGCAGTTGCGGTCGCAGCAGTGCTGGCGGTTCCGCAGACGCGCGCGGCGATCCTCGAGTTCTTCCACCTGCGCGGGGTGACCATCGAGCGCGTTGGCGAGCTCCCCACCGTGCCGCTCCAGAGGGACTTCAACAAGCTCTTCCTCGGTGAGAAAGTCTCGCTCGACGAGGCGGGCGACCGGGCGGACTTCGAGATCGTCGTGCCGGAAGCGCTCGGCAATCCCGACGGCGTGTACTTCCAGGAGACGCCGCCCGGGGGAATGGTCTCGCTGGTCTATGGGACGCCTGAGCGTCCGCGCGCGCTCTTCACCCAGTTCCGTGGGTCGGTCGAAGAGGTGATCTTCAAGAAGGTCGCCGCAGGGACGCAGATCGACTCGGTGGGGGTGGGCGGGGAGCCGGGCTACTTCCTGTCCGGAAATCCTCACGAGTTCTCGTATTTCGACACCCGCGGTGAGTACCGCCAGGAGATCGTGCGCCTGGCCGGAAACACCCTCCTCTGGGAGCGCGGGCCGCTCACCCTGCGTCTGGAAGCGGACATAAACAAGGAAGAAGCGCTCAAGATCGCTCGCTCGGTGCACTAAAGATCAACCAGATGGGGGACATCCGGAACGCTGTCGCGACCGAATCCAGGGTCATGAGCACGACGGCTGCGGAACTCGACCTCGAACTGGACGCCGAAACCGAGCGGGTCCTCCTCTGGCGCGAGGAGGAGCTCGAGCGTGTCGGGTACGGGCGAGAGACGGCGCGCGACCTGGCGGAGCGCACCTACGTCGATCTTCATCTGGCGATGGATCTCCTGCAAAGAGGCTGCCCGGCGGAGACCGCCGTGCGCATCCTCCTGTAGTAAGGGTCCCGCCCAGCAATGCCCGCCATCACTTCTGGCGGCTGCAAAGCGTCACCAGGCGTCGTCCTCGGTCGCCCGCGTATTTGAATTCAATACGCGGACTCCCTGCGTCCTAGCCCGGCTCGCTTTTCGCGCGCCAGAAGCGGGGGAGCATCACTGGACGGGACCCTGCCACACTCCACCCGCCGCTTCCTTCACACTTCGAGCGTGCCCGTCCTCGCCTCGATCCCGAGCCCCTCGAGCGGCGAGGTTCACCTCGGCGGAATCGCGTTGCACGCCTACGGCGTCATGCTGCTGCTCGGGATTCTGGCGGCGGTGTGGCTGACCGGAGTCCGCTGGACTCGCCGCG
>DASXRO010000017.1:0-9826 GCA_036506555.1 Gaiellaceae bacterium | reverse complement strand
GGCATGCAACATTGAAGTCGGGCCTCCTCTCGGTAGCTCCCAGCTGACAAGCCGGAGCCTGCCAGCCGGGGAGGCCCTCCTTCATCGCATTCCTAGCCCGAGCCGGTCGCCGTCGACTCGCCCTCAGCGCCCCCCGTCTCTGCCGACGGCGACGACGCGGTCTGGAGCGTGATCAGGAGCCGCTCCTCGGCCGGCGTCAGGGGACGCCTGAAGACCCCTCGATGATCGCCTGGACGTCAGGCGGTTGCGGATCGTACGGCCGCTCGATCCACTTCGAGTTCTGGCGCAGGCCGTAGATGGGGGCTCCGACCGGGACGTCGAGGCTCTCGGCGAGGTTCGCGCACCGAAATTCGGAGCCGTCGGGCCGGCAAGCCACGAACTGAGGCACGCCCTCGGGCGGCACGAGGACGACGCCAGGACGCACCTGGTGCGGGGAGCTGATGTTCCCGATCCCCAACAGAATGCCCATCTTCTCGAAGAAGTCGTCACCGACCGCGGCGATCTCGATCCGGAGCTTCTCTGCCGTCGCCGCCGGCAAGCGGCCGTCACGCTCTGCGCTGTCGATGGAGCCGAGCAGGCTCTCCCGCGTGAACGCGGGCTCTGCTGGTTCGACACGGTTCAGGAACTCGTATTTCCACGAGCCGGAGCGACCCGCGGCGCACGAGAAACGCCCGTCGCCCGGATCGTTGCACGAAAGCGTTCTGGCGCCGGCCACTTGACGGTGCGCGAATCGTCGATCGAGAACCGGGCCTCGCCCGGGTTGCTCGAGCGCAGCCAGTCGAGGATGTTGACCCCGGTCGCTGCGAGAGCGGAACCGGTGACCACCAGGACGAGGGCAGCCGCCACGAGGACCAGACGCCGGCTGGGCCGGCGCGAAGGCGCGCCCAGCGGTGCCGCCTCGATGGCGCGCACGAGCTGGTCGCGCTGCTCGAGGAGCCATTCGTGCGTGGGCTCGATGGTGGGGGGATTCGAAAGCTCGGTCATGCGGTCACCACCCCCTCGAGTAGTGGTAGGCGGCGGCGAGCGCGCGACAAGCGCGAGCGAACGGCACCGGGAGAAACGCCGAGCGCCTGCGCAGCCTCCTTCGAGAGGCCTTCCCAGACGCAGAGCTCGAGCACCTCGCGCTCGCGCTTGCCGAGTTTGTCGACGGCGCGCAGGACCTCACGCATCTCGCGCTCGGCGTCGAGGCGTGCAATTGCGGCGTCGCTCTCAGGCTCGGGTTCGGCCGAAACTGGAACGCGTACGAGCGCCTCGCGGTGGCGACGCTCCGCGCGCGCCTGCGAGCGCATCACGTTGAGCGCCACGCCGAGCAACCACGGGCGAGCGTGTCCGGAAAAGAAGACGGTCCGCTCGCGAACGCGCCAGGCCTCGAGGAAGACGATCGAGGTGAGATCCTCGGCCAGAGCCGCGTTCCCCGTGCGCCGGAAACAGAAGCGCAGGACGGAGGGGGCGTGGCGCTCGAAGAGCTCGCCGAAGGCGTCAGCTTCCCCTTTCCTCGCCCGCTCAAGGAGGTCGCCGTCGGTGGGCTCGGCCGTCGTCACAGCAATCACGTCTCAATATGGTCTGGCGGACGGACCGCGTGTCAGATCAGCGGCCGACTTGCACGGCGCCGGCACCGGCTCCCGCGAGCGCCGCCTGCGCGGCCGCCAGCCGGGCGAGCGGCACCCGGTACGGGGAGCAGCTGACGTAATCGAGCCCCAGCTCGTGGCAGAAGGCCACCGAGGCGGGGTCGCCACCGTGCTCGCCGCAGATGCCGAGCTTGATGTCGGCCTTGACGCGCCGCGCGCGCTCGACGGCGACCTGCATGAGGTCCCCCACCCCGCTCCGGTCGAGCGTCTCGAACGGATTCGCCGGGAGGATGCGGTCGTCGAGGTAGTGCGCGAGGAACTTGCCCTCGGCGTCGTCGCGGGAGAAACCGAGGGTCGTCTGAGTGAGATCGTTCGTGCCGAAGCTGAAGAAATCTGCGTGCTCGGCGATCTCGTCCGCCCGCACGCAGGCCCGGGGGAGCTCGATCATCGTCCCGCAGAGGTACTCGACCGTGCTCTCCTCGGCCGCGGTCCTGACAGTCAGCTCGCGTAGGCGCCTGAGCTCCTCGGCAAAGCCAACGAGCGGATGCATGATCTCGACGAGGGGTGCCTCGCCCGTCCGCTCCTCGACCGCGCGCGCCGCGCGCACGATCGCGCGCACCTGCATCTCGTAGATCTCCGGGTAGAGGAGGCCGAGGCGGCAGCCGCGAGTCCCGAGCATCGGGTTGGCCTCGCGGAGCGCCCGGATCCGGCGGGCCATCTCGGGCGACTCCGCCTCCTCGAGCGGCGGCAGGAACTCGTGCAGCGGCGGGTCGAGCAGGCGGATCGTCACCGGCAGGCCGGCCATCGCTTCGAAGATGCCCTCGAAGTCCTCCTGTTGGAGCGGGAGCAGGTTGCCGAGCGTCTCGCGCCGCTCCTCCTCTCCCGACGCCATGATCATCGCGCGCACGAGCGGAAGCCGGTCCTCCGCCATGAACATGTGCTCTGTCCGGCAGAGGCCGATGCCCTGCGCGCCGAACTCGCGCGCCTTTGCAGCGTCCTGCGGCGTGTCCGCGTTCGCCCGCACCTTGAGCCGGCGGAGATTGTCGGCCCAGCCGAGCAGCGTCCCGAAGTTCTCGTCGATCTGCGGCGGGACGAGGTTGACCTCGCCCACGATGACCTCGCCCGTGCCACCGTCGATCGTGAGCACGTCGCCCTCGGCGAGCTGCTTGCCGCCCAGCGAGATCGTTCGCCCCCGCACGTCGATCGAGAGGCCCTCGCAGCCCGCGACGCACGGCTTTCCCATTCCGCGCGCGACGACGGCTGCGTGCGACGTCATGCCGCCCTGGGCCGTGAGGACCCCGCGCGCCTCGAGCAGCCCGTGGATGTCGTCCGGCGTCGTCTCCCAGCGGACGAGGATGACGTCTTCGCCCTTCTTGCCGCGATCCTCGGCGCTGTCCGCGTCGAGCACGATCTTCCCGGTCGCCGCCCCTGGTGACGCGTTCAGCCCTTTCGCGGCCACCTCGTAATGGGCCTTCGGGTCGATCATGGGATGCAGGAGCTGGTCCAGCTGCTTCGGGTCGATGCGCGAAACCGCCTCCTCCTTCGAGATCAACCCTTCCTCGACCATGTCCACGGCGATGCGGAGGGCCGCCTGCGCCGTCCTCTTGCCGCTGCGCGTCTGCAGGAGGTAGAGGCGCCCGTCCTCGACGGTGAACTCGATGTCCTGCATCTCCCGGTAGTGCTCCTCGAGGCGGCGCATCGTCTCGCCCAGCTCCCCGAAAGGCGCAGGGAGTTGCTCCTTCATCTCGGCAAGCGGCTGCGGCGTGCGGATGCCGGCGACCACGTCCTCCCCCTGGGCGTTCGTCAGGAACTCGCCCCACAATCCCTGCTCCCCCGTCGAAGGGTCGCGGGTGAACGCAACGCCTGTCCCCGACTCGTCCCCTTTGTTCCCGAAGACCATCTGGACGACGTTCACAGCGGTGCCGAGATCGTCCGGGATGTTGTTCGCCCGCCGGTACACCTGCGCTCGCGGCGTGTCCCAGGAGTCGAAGACGGCGCGGACGGCGCGGGAAAGCTGCTCGCGGGCGTTCTGTGGGAAGTCGGTGCCCGCGGCCGCGCGGTAGATCTCCTTGAAGGTCTCGACGAGCTCGCGCAAATCGGCGGCGGCCAGCTCGACGTCCTCGCGCACCCCCCGTTGCTCCTTCAGAGCGGTCAGGGCCTGCTCGAACTCGTGCGCGTCCACGCCGTCGACGACGTTTCCGTACATCTGGATGAGCCGCCGGTAGGCGTCGTAGGCGAACCGCTCGTTTCCGGTCCCGCGCGCAAGCCCGGCAACGCTGTCGTCGTTGAGGCCGAGGTTGAGGATCGTGTCCATCATCCCGGGCATCGAGACCGCGGCTCCTGAGCGGACCGAGACGAGGAGGGGATTCTCCGAATCGCCGAAGCGCTTGCCCGTCGCTTGCTCGAGGCGCTCGAGGTGGGCGGCGATCTCGTCGGCGAGCCCGGGTGGCAGCTCGCGGCCGTTGCGCATGTACTCGACACACGCTTCGGTCGTGACGGTGAAGCCCGCGGGCACAGGGACTCCGATCGCCGTCATCTCGGCCAGGCCGGCGCCCTTGCCGCCCAGAAGCCGACTGCCGAGCTCCGCTCCTTCCGAGAAGTCGTAGACGAAGGTCTCCATGGCGGAGACGGATTTTCCCATGACCGGCGAATCGATCACGTCTCTTTCGGCCGCTTGACGTCCGGGCGAAGCACGGCGACACTGAAACCGTGCGTACCGCCCTTCCTGCCGCAGCGCTCCTGACCGCGCTCGTCGCGCTCGCGCTCGTCTTCGGCCTCGAGCTCGGCTTCTTCGACGGCCACTAGGGTTTTCACCCTTTCGGGATACCCCATTCGGTCATGGCGCGAAGGGCGATTCTGGGCCATGGTCCGTCCATAGCGGGTTAGGCAGACGTGGGGCGCCGCAGCCTACGTCTCGGCCCGAGATGGGGCGGCTCGGCACCACGGCCGCCTCTTTTTTGGTCCCAGGAGGAGGGCTTGGCCCTCCTACAGATTCCGCCGCTCGGCCAGCCAGGAGATGAAGCGGATCCCCATCCAGACCGGGGTCAAGAGGACGTAGAAGACGAAGAGGCCGCCCGCCAAGAGCACCATCCAGAACGGCCAGTAGTAGAAGGGGATCGGACGTTTGTTCCTCATGCGCGGGCGGCCAAGCGGCGCTGCTCGACCAGGTGGATGATGCGGCGCGCCGTCTCCTCGATGGCCAGGTTCGAGACCTCGATGACCGGGCAGCCGAGGCGACGGTGGACCGCCTCGGCGTACTCGAGCTCCTCGTAGATCTCGCCCAGGTCGGCATACCGCCCGGTGCCGGCGCGCAGGCCGCGGGCCCGCACGGTCCTGATCTGGGCAAGAGCGTCGGCCTCCATGGTGAGACCGACGATTCTCCCCGGATCGATCTCGAAGAGCTCCTTCGGCGGGTCGATTCCGCGCACGATCGGCACGTTCGCGGTCTTGTAGCCGAGATAGCCGAGGTAGATCGAAAGAGGAGTCTTCGAGCTGCGGGAGACGCCGACGAGGACGATGTCCGCGTCCTTGAGCCCGTGGGTGGCCACGCCGTCGTCGTAACGGACGGCGAACTCGATGGCGGCCATGCGCTTGAAGTAGCTCGAGTCGAGCACCGGCCGCGCGCCGGGCGTCATCGTCGCGGGCTGGCCGGAGACGCGCGCGACCGCGTCGATCGGATGGCCGAGCAGGTCGCAGTAATGGAGGCGGTAGCGCTTGCAGAGCGTCCGCATCGCCTCGCGAAGCTCCGGCTCGACGAGCGTGTACATCACGACCGCGCGCCGGCCTCGCGCACGCGCCGCCGCCAGCTGGACGTCGTCGACACTCGTCGCGCGCGGGTGCCTGACGGTCTCGAACTCCTCCTCCGGAAACTGGCGCTCGACGGCTTCGGCGAATCGCATCGCCGTCTCTCCAGTGGAGTCCGAGAGGACATGGATCTCGAGGGGAGCACTCATAGGCCGGGCTCCGGCCTATGAGTGGGTGGAGGAGGTGTGGGGGAACCGGGAGGTTCCCCCACTGCGTCAAAGAAGGGGGCCCGCGGAGGAAACATGGTTTCCCCCGCGGGAGCGAGCCGGAGGCGAGCGACGGTCATCGCGGGATCTGGGAGAGGTCGCCGAGCGCGCCGACTGCGTCGCGGACGTCGAGGAGCAGGCGGAGCCGGTTTGCCCGCACCTGGCTGTCCTCCGCCATGACCAGCACCTCGTCGAAGAAGCGGTCGACCGGGGGCCCCAGCTCCGCGGCGGCGGCGAGGGCGCCCTCGAAGTCGCGAGACTCGAGTGCCGCCTCGATCTTCGGCGAGACGCCCGCGAGCGCCTCGATGAGCGCGACCTCGGCCTCGTCGGTGGCCAGTCGCGGATCGAGCGCCGGCGCGGCCCCGTCGGCCTTGCCGGCGAGCCGGTTCGCGCGGTCGAAGGCGACGTAGGCGCGGGCGAACTCGTCGGAGGCTTCGGCCCGCGCCAGAGTCTCCGCGAGGCGGGCGATCGCCCCGAGCTCCGTCGGCCCGCCTGCGCAAGCCGCGCGGACGAACTCGACAGGCACGTCCAGGAGACCCTCGAGGCGCTCCTCGACGAAGTCCGCGACATCCGTTGGATCGTCCTTCAGCTCCGCCCCCTGCCCGAGCAGGAGCTCGTGGGCGCGCGCGACAAGAGCCGCGACGTCGAGCTCCAGCCCGCCCTCCAGGGCAAGACGGCAAAGCCCGATTGCCGATCGCCGGAGCCCGTAGGGGTCGCGCGAGCCCGTCGGGCGCTGGCCGAGCCCAAACGCGACCGTGAGGTTGTCGATCTTGTCCGCGGCAGAGAGGACGCGGCCGGCTTCGGTCTCGGGAAGCGGGCCTCCGGCCGAGTCGGGCAGGTACTGCTCGTCGATCGCCGCGCACACCGCTTCGGGGTAGCCGGCAAGGCGCGCGTACTCGGCGCCGATGTGACCTTCCAGGTCGGGGAACTCCCGCACGAGCTCCGCGGCCTGGTCGGCCTTGGCGAGCCGCGCGGCCTCCTGCGAAGCCTCGCCGCCCCCGAGCGCCGTCACGAGCGCGACCAGCCGCTCTCCCTTCTGAGCGAACGAGCCCGCTCCCGCGACGAACGTGATCGCGCCGAGCTCCTTCAGGAGCCCCTCGATTCCGCGCGCGAGGTCACGCTCGAACGTGAAGGACGCGTCGTCGAGCCGGCCTTCGAGCACATTCTCGTTCCCGGCGACGACCGTCTCCGCCTCACCCCCGTTCGCGACGAACGCAAAGCGGTTTCCGCCGAGCGGGAAATAGCGCTGGTGCGACTGCATGGCCGTCTGGACCACCCGCTCGGGTAGCTGCGTGAAGCGCTCGTCGAAGCGGCCTTCGAGGACGAGCGGGCTCTCGACCAGGTAGACGACCTCGTCCAGAACGCCGGCCGGGTCGCTCCAGCCGCCGATCGCGTCGAGCCCTGCGACGATTGCCTGGCGCCGCTCGCCGGCATCGGGCTCCACCCCGGCGTCCCGGAGTGTTTTCGCGTACGCCGCCGCCGTTGGGATCTCGACGGCGCCGTGGCTAAAGCGATGCCCGTAGGAGCTCGCCGAAAGACCTTCGATCGGATCGGCGTCCAGCCGCGCGCAGTGCCAGCGCACCGGCCGCGCGAAACGCAGGCCGCTCTCGTCCCAGCGCATCGACTTTCCGAAGGCGAGCCCGTGCAGGATCGCCCGGAGCCGTTCGGGCAAGGCCTCGGCGACCGGCTTGCCTGGAGCGACGACGCCGAGAAAACCGTCCCGCACCTCGAGCTCGTCCACGGAGACGCCGTGCTTGCGCGCAAAGCCCGCGGCGGCCTTCTCACGCAGGTGCTCCGGCGGTCCCTGGATCCATTCGTCAGGCGACCGCTCGGGAAGCTCGTCCACGAGAACCGCGAGCCGCCGCGGCCCAACGAAGAGGTCGGACGGCTCCTTGCCGAGCTCGCGCCGGCACAACTCGGGAAGCTGCGCTTCCGCCTCGCGGCAGGCCGAGGCCGGGAGCTCCTCGCAGCCGATCTCAAACAGGAGCGTCGGCAAGTTTCTCCACGTATTGCTCCGCGACGCGCCGGGCGAGGTTGCGCACTCGCGCGATGTACGCGGCCCGTTCGGTCACCGAGATGGCGCCGCGCGCGTCCAGCAGGTTGAAGGCGTGCGAGCACTTCAGCACCTGGTCGTAAGCCGGGAGGGGCAGCCCGCGCTCGACGAGATCCCGGCACTCGGCCTCGTGCTCCTCGAACCGGCGCGTGAGGATGTCAACGGGCGCGACCTCGAAGTTGTAGACCGACCACTCGCGTTCGCTCTCGCGGTAGACGTCGCCCCAGGTGACTCCCGGCGCCCATTCGAGCTCGAACGCCGTGGGCTTTCCCTGCAGGAACATCGCCAGGCGCTCGAGACCGTAGGTGATCTCCGCCGGGACGAGGTCGAGCTCGAGCCCGCCGAGCTGTTGGAAGTAGGTGAACTGCGTCACCTCCATCCCGTCGCACCACACTTCCCAGCCGAGACCCCAGGCGCCGAGGGTCGGACCTTCCCAGTCGTCCTCGACAAGCCGCACGTCATGCCGCTTCAGGTCGATTCCCACTGCTTCGAGCGAGCCGAAGTAGCGGTCGAGGACGTCCTCCGGGGCCGGCTTGAGGACGACCTGGTACTGGAAGTAGTGCTGGAAGCGGAAGGGGTTCTCGCCGTAGCGCCCGTCGGCCGGGCGGATGGAGGGCTCGACGTAGGCGCACTTCCAGGGCTGGGGGCCGAGGCAGCGGAGGAAGGTCGCCGGGTTGAACGTTCCCGCGCCCACTTCCGTGTGATACGGCTGCATGAGGACGCAGCCGTAGTCGGCCCAGTAACGCTCCAGGCCGGCGATCATGTCCTGGTAGGTGCGACCGCTCACCGGCCGCAATCCTAGGCCCTCTGCGCGAGCGTCCTGAGGCGGAAGCCGCCGTGGTACTCGTACGAGCCCTCGATCACGCCGAGGCACTCACGCAGGCCGCGCGGCGAAGGCGCACCGGCTTCGGCAAGCGGGCGCTCGAGGAAGCCGCGGATCGCCTCGAAGCCCTCCGGGGAGATTTCGAGCGACCCGGCGCGGCACTCCTCGCAGACGCCGCCGCCCGCCTGCGCGGAGAAGCCCACGAGCGGCCGCTCCTTGCCGCACGACGCGCAGCCTGTGAGGTGCGGCAGGTAGCCCGAGACCCAGAGGAGCTTGAGCTGGAAGGAGAGGACGAGCGGGTCGAGCGCCGGCTGCGCAGGCAGGCGCGACTCGACTTCGTCCAAGAGATCGAGGAAGCGCGTGAGCGCGTTGAAGGCGGGCGGATTCGCGTCCTGCTCGACGAAGAGGCGCAGCATCGCCTCGAGGCCGATGTGCCCCACCGCCAGGCGGTAGCCGTCGGTCCGGCTCGGGTCATGAGAGCGGACGAGGTCGGCGCCGCGCACCGTGTGCAGCTCTCCCCGTCCCTCGTGGAGTAGGAGCTCAGCGTGGCTGAACGGCTCGAGCCGCGCGCCGAAGCGGGACTTCGTCTTGCGCACGCCCTTGGCGATCGCGCCGATGCGTCCGCGCTCGAGCGTGTACAGGTGGAGGACGCAATCGGCCTCCGCGTAGCGAATCGAGCGGAGGACGACAGCCTCGGTCTTCCAGGTGCGGGACGACACCAGGCCAGTCTAGTCGTGGCTCCGGTGGAATCCGTTTTCCCTGGAATCCGTTATAAAACGGGATGGCACGGATCCGGATGTATTCGACCGCTTGGTGCGGCTACTGCGTGCGCGCCAAGGCACTCCTCGACGAGCGGGGTCTCGAGTACGAGGAGATCCACATGGACGACGATCCGGCTTTTCGCCAGAAGCTCCTAGACATGACCGGGCGCTGGACCGTCCCGCAGATCTTCATCGACGACCGCCCCATCGGCGGGTTCACTGAGCTCTGGGCCCTCGACCGCGCCGGCGGGCTCGACGAGCTCGCCGCTTAGCCGAGAGCTTGACGAAACATCATCTGTGCCGCCGGAGGCGCGCTGCTCGCCCCCAACGCATCCGCGTTCAGAATGACACGGGGTTCCCTGCGTCCTGGTCTCGGAACGACCGGCCCGTCCCGGCGACGAGTGACGTTCCGCCAATCCCTCAGCTGCTACTGCGGCGAGAGCCGCTCGGCGAGGTATTTGACCCCGAGCGGATAGCGGTACTCGATGCCCATGTGGGTGGCGTCGAAGAGCTCGAAGAGGACGTCCGTGACGCCGACATCCCCGAGTGCGCGCCGGAAGGCCTCGGCGCCGAGATCGAGGTACCACTCGTCCTTGGTTCCGGCATCGATG
>DASXRO010000016.1:0-6342 GCA_036506555.1 Gaiellaceae bacterium | reverse complement strand
CGCAAGCTTCTCCTCGACGGCGAGTGGATCGAGACCGGCGAGTGGCACGAGGTGCGCTCGCCTTACTCGGGCGAGCCGATCGGGCGGGTGCCCCAGGCGGGAGCCGAGCACGCCCGCCGGGCGGTCGACGCCGCGGCGCGCGCGATGGCCGATCCGATGCCCGCGCACAAGCGCGCCGAGATCCTCGACGGCGTGGCAGCGCTCCTCCGGGAGCGGCGGGACGAAGTCGCCGCCACGATCACGGCCGAGGCCGGCAAGCCGCTCAAGGCGGCGCGAGTCGAGGCAGACCGCGCCGTTTCGACCTTCACGATGGCCGCGGTCGAGGCCCGCCGCCTCGCGGGCGAGGTCGTCCCCATGGACGCCTCTCCCGCCGGGGTGGGCAAGTTCGCCTACACGATCCGCGTCCCGATCGGCGTCGTGGGCGCGATCACGCCGTTCAACTTTCCGCTCAATCTCGTCGGCCACAAGGTCGCGCCTGCCCTCGCGGCCGGTTGCGCCGTCGTCCTCAAGCCGGCCGGCCAAACGCCTCTCTCCGCCCTCCTCCTCGCCGAGCTGGAGACGGAGGCCGGCCTGCCCTCCGGGTGGCTGAACGTCCTCGTCGGGCCCTCGGCCGAGATCGGGGACGTCCTCGTCGAGGACGAGCGCGTCCGCCTGATCACCTTCACGGGCTCGGCCGAGGTCGGGTGGAAGATCAGGGAGCGGGCCGCGCGCAAGAAGGTCAACCTCGAGCTCGGAAACGCGACGCCGGTCATCGTCGAGGCCGACAGCGACCTCGAGGACGTGGCCACGAAGCTCGCCGCGAACGCGTTCGCCTTCGCGGGACAAAGCTGCATCTCCGTCCAGCGGGTCTACGTCCATGAAGAGGCGTACGAGGACTTCGTCAGCCGCTTCGTCCCCAAGGTCGAGGCGCTGAAGGTCGGCGATCCGGCCGACGAGGAGACCGATGTGGGGCCCTTGATCGACGAGGGCGCGCGCGAGCGCATCCTCTCCTGGATCGAGGAAGCGAAGGCAGGCGGGGCGGCGGTGCTCACAGGGGGTGACGCCCCCGACGGCCTCCTGCGCCCGACAGTGCTCGCCGACGTGACGCCCGAGATGAAGGTCTCCTGCCTCGAGGTCTTCGGCCCGCTCTGCACCGTGACGCCGTACGCGTCGCTGGAAGAGGCCTTCGCGCTGGCCAACGGGACGGAGTACGGGCTGCAGGCCGGGGTCTTCACCGGCAGCGTGAAAACCGCGCTCGAGGCGGCGAAAGCGCTCGAGTTCGGCGGCGTGACGGTTAACGAGGCGCCTACCTTCCGCGCCGACCAGATGCCCTACGGAGGCGTCAAGGCCTCCGGCAACACGAAAGAGGGGCCTCACTACGCCGTGCGCGAGATGACCGAGGAACGCCTCGTCGTCATCACCTCCGGCAGTTAGACTCGGGCCGCACAATGCCCTGGCTCAGGAGACCGCAAAGGCCGCCTGAAGGGGAGCCGGTTCCGGACGGGGTCGTCGGCCCGCCCCCCGAGGCGGTCGAGACAGTCGAGCATGTCGACCGGTTGCCCCGTCCGACGCGTATGCGCCGGGAGCGCCGGATCCTCGCGCGCCGCCGCGAGATCGAGATTCGAGACGTGGGCGGCCTTGCGGTCGAGATGGCGCGGCGCGACCGGTTCAAGCCCGACCTCCTCCTCGCGCGGGCAAACGACGTGCTCAACCTCGAGCAGCGCATGCACGAGCTCGACGGCCTCATGCTCGCGGTGGCCACGGCTCCGCGCGGTCTGCGGGCGATGCCGACCTGTCGCTGCGGAGCGCCGCTCCTCCCGGGCGCCCACTTCTGCTCGAACTGCGGCCGCCCCTCCGCCGCCGCGCCGCCGGTGCAGACGTGCACACACTGCGGACAGCCGCTGCCGGCCGAGACGAACTTCTGCTCGTTCTGCGGGAACGCGGTCGCAGCCGAGGAGCTCGGCGGCGGCGAGGACGTCGAGGACACGATGATCCGCCGCTGGTCGGGGGGCGAGGAACAACAAGGCTGATGGCCGAGCCGCCTCCTCCCCCGCCCCCCGAGTCGGGCGTGCCGCCCGAAGGCCCGCCGCCTCCGGCTCCCGAACCTGGCCGCTGCCCAAACTGCGGCGCGCCGCACGACCCCTTCCAGGAGTACTGCCTCGAATGCGGCCACCGCCTCCCGCCGCTCTACGGCATGCGCAGGACGGAAATCTGGTCGCGCGAGTCGCCTCTCTGGCTCTGGGCGGCGCTTGCCGCGCTCCTCCTCGTCGCGCTCGTGGCAGGCGCCATCGTCGCCGTTGCCGCGACGCGTGGGGACAAGGAGGGCAAGCCGAAGACTTCCATCCCGCTCGTCAGCACCAACACGGGGGGAACCGACACCATCGGCGTCAGCACCACCCCGCCCACGGTCACGATCAACCCGCCTACGGGATTCTCGACAACGACGCTCGCTACGACCACCTTCGGGACGACGTCCACCACGAGGACCGGCAACATCAGCTGGCCGTCGGGCAAGGACGGCTTCACCATCATCCTCAAATCGGTCCCGACGAGCCAGGGGCGCGCCGAGGCCGACGCCGCGGCGGAGCGCGCGCGGACGAACGGCCTCACACAGGTCGGGGTGCTGAACTCCTCGGACTACTCGAGCCTGCGGCCGGGCTACTGGGTCACCTTCACGGGGATCTACGACACCCGGACCCAGGCGGAGAACAACCTGGCGAACGCGCGCTCCAAGGGCTTCCCTCTCGCGTACGCGCGCGAGGTCAGCAACTGACGGGCAGTTTGTAACACCCGCGGCGGGTACTTTGTAACACCGTGACGGGGTGTGTAGGATCCCCTTTCGAATCCGCCTCGCCCCAGCAGCTTAATCTTCGCTTAACTGAATTTGCAGGCGTTTAATCAGTCATCCGGGTATGCTCGATTGCCGGACGTACCGGACGGCATCTTCGCCCGCATGTATCAGTATTCGAGAGCCATTTATCGCTCCATCAAAGACCTGATCGACCCGTACGTCGACATGGAGACGCAGCTCGAGTACCGGCGTGACGTGCTGGCCGCCTGTGAGGACACCGTGGAGCGGCTTGCGAAGGATCCGCGTTACTTCGCGCATCCGGACCGGGCGCTCTTCCAGGACATCCGCCGCTACTTCCCCATCACGTGCCAGGCTCAGGTTGCCTGGGCCGTGCGCGAGGGGATCGGCGCAGCCGTCGAGTTCATCGAGGCGCAGATCGAGGCCGGCGCCTTCGACGGAGGCGTCGCGCGCTGCCGCGCAACGACGCGCAAGGGCAAGCCGTGCCAGCGCACGCCGCTGCCCGAGCGCGAGTACTGCCCCTCGCACCAGCACCTCGAAGCGACCCCCGCGGCGGCTTAGCTCAACGCGAGCTGCTGGTACGGCTCGAGGTTCGAGACGCTTACACCCACGAGCCGAAGAGCCCCGGGGCGGTCGCGAAGGCCTCGATCCAGGAGCGAGCAGGCCAGGTCACCGATCTTCTCTCCGTCGGAGCAGCCGACGGAGAGGGTCATCGAGCGGCTGCGGATGGAGAAATCCGGATAGCGGAGCTTCGTCGTCACCGTGCGCGCGACCCGGTCGTTCTTGGCGAGGTGCTCCGCGAGGCTGAACGCCATGCGCCTCAGCTCGGCGTGCAGTTGCTCGCGGTCGGCGACGTCGCGCGGAAACGTCTCCTCCTGGCTGATGGAGACGTTCGCCGGCGCCACCCGCTCGAGCCCCCGCGAGTCGATCCCTGTTGCCCGATCGCGCAGGAGGCGTCCGAGCTTTCCCGGCAGGAGGCGCCTCAGCTCCTCGTCGCCGAGCGCCGCAAGCCCCCCGATGACGTCGATGCCTGCTGCGCGCAGCCGCTCTTCGGCGCGCGGGCCGACCCCGGGCAGCAGACGCACCGGGAAGGGCGCGAGGAACGCGGCCTCCCGCCCGGGCGGTACGACGGTGATGCCGCCGGGCTTGCGCCGGTCGCTCGCCACCTTGGCGACGACCTTGCAGGTGGCCACGCCAAGCGACGACGAAAGGCTCGTCGCGGCGCTGACGGCGATCTGAACGGCCTCGGCGATTCCCCGCGCGGCGCGGAAGTCGTCGGCGACCTCTGACACCAGCAGGTAGCCCTCATCCATACCGGTCCGCTCGACGGTCGGGACGACCTCCCGGACGGCCGCCCAGACGGAGCGCGAGTACTCCCCGTACGTGCGGTGACGCGGACGGATGAAGACGGCATGCGGGCAGCGCCTGCGCGCCTCAGCGCAGCTCATTGCCGAGCGGATCCCGTACTTGCGCGCCTCGTAGTTGGCGGTGGCGACGACACCGCGTCCATGCGGGTCGCCGCCGACGACGAGCGGACGCGAAGCGAGCTCGGGCTGCTCGAGCTCCTCGACGGCCGCGAAGAAGGCGTCGAGGTCCAGGTGCGCGACGATTCTCGGAGGGCTTGCCAGGGCTGAAAGAATAGGCCTGGTGTCGCACGACACGGACAAGCTGATCAGGCAGCTCAGCCTCGTCGCGTTCCTCATGGCCGAACGGCGCCCGCTGACCGCCCGGGACATCAAGTCCACGGTCGAGGGCTACTCGGAGATGTCCGACGAAGCGTTCGCGCGCCGCTTCTACTCGGACCGGAGCGAGCTCATCAACCTCGGAGTCCCGCTCCATTCGCAACGGGACGAGTTCACGGGCGAGGAGCTCTACACGCTTCGCTCGGAGAACTACTTCCTGCAGGTGACGCTGGACGACGAGGAGTTCGCGGCGCTGCAGACGTCCCTGCACTTCCTCGAGGGACAGTTCGCGTACGCGGAGCCGCTCCGGCTGGCGCTCCAGAACCTGGCGCTCGGCCGGGGATCCACGATGGACGAGCGGCCGCAGAGCGCTGTCCGAATCGACGTGCGGGACCCCGACTACTCGCCGGAGATGTCGGGACGGCTGACGAAGCTCGAAAACGCGATCGCCAAGCAGCGGACGGTGAAGTTCCCGTACTACTCGATCTCCCGCAATTTCGAGTCCGAGCGCACGGTCAACCCGTACGCGCTCCTCCACGATCGCGAGTCCTGGTACGTGATCGGCTTGGATCACGATGCCAAGGACATCCGCACGTTCCGCGTCTCGCGGGTCCGCGGCGACATCCGTTTCGCCACGCGCCGGGAGCGGGATTTCCGCCCGCCCACCGACTTCCAGCCGGCGGAGTACCGCGGCCGCCAGGACTGGCAGTTCGGCGACCCGGTCGGGGAGGCCGAGGTCGAGCTCGATGCGGACACCGCCTGGTGGGTCGAGCGCATGATCGAGCGCGGCAGCGTGGAGGACGGGGCCTTCACGACTCCGTACGCCGGCCTCGGCTACCTCGCGGGCTGGGTGCTCAGGCAGGAGGGCCGCGCCCGCCCGCTCTCCCCGCCGGAGCTCGTCGACGAGGTGGAGAGCGGCCTCGACCGCGCCATCGAGGTCCATGAGGGCGAGCCCTCGAAGCCGCCGCGCGCGGCAGCCTCCAAGCGAGACGGGGCTGTGATCGAGCGGCCGGCCGGTCCCGTCAGCGCTGAGCGTTTCGGCGTCCTCCAGGCGTTGCTCGCCTACCTGCTCGACCGCTGCGGAGAGCAATCGTCGGCGACGATCCCTGCGCAGGAGCTCGTGGAGCGCTTCCACATCCCGCCCGACCAGCTCGACGACCACCTGCAGCTCCTGAACCTCGTCAACTTCGGCGGAGGCTGCTACGCGGTCTACGCCGCTCTGGAGGATGACCAGGTGCACGTCGAGAAGGAGCTCTTCGGCGACACGTTCCGCAAGCCGCCCCGCCTGACGCCCCTCGAGGCCCGCGCGATCCAGCTCGCGCTCGAGTTCGTCGGACCGTCCATCGCCGCGCAGGCGAACACGCAGCTCGACCGTGTGCGGCAGAAGCTCGCGGACACCTTCGGGGAATTCGACGTCGAGGCGCCGCGCGAGCGGGTCGCGCGGACCGAAGAGGAGCACCTCATCGCAACGCTCTCCCAGGCGCTTGCCGAGCGCCGGCTCGTCGAGATCGAGTACACCGCCGTCGGCGAGGAGACGAGCGTTCGCACCATCGAGCCGCACGCTCTCGAGCGGGAGCTCCCCTGGTGGTACGTGCACAGCTGGGACCGGACGCGCGACGCGCAGCGAAGCTTCCGCCTCGACCGCATGCGCCGGGCCGACCTGCTGGACGAAGAGTTCGAGGCACGGCCGGAGCTCGTGCCCCAGAAGCTGCGAAATGTCAGCACCGCTCGTGTGCTGTTCTCGCCCACGGTCGGGCGCTGGCGCGTCGAACGCGGGGCGCAACCGCTCGCCAAGGGATATGCCCTCGAGGAGGTCCGGTTCGGAAGCCTGGACTGGCTCGTCGGGGAGATCCTCTCCCACCGCGGCGAGGC
>DASXRO010000015.1:0-2686 GCA_036506555.1 Gaiellaceae bacterium | reverse complement strand
GGGGACGCTTGGCATCACCGTTGAGCTCTTCAATCCCGGCCTCATCTTCCCGGGAACGCTTGGCGCGATCTCGCTCATCGTCGGGCTGTTCGGGCTCCAGGTCCTGCCCGTGAGCGCCGCCGGGGTCCTGCTCATGCTCCTGGCAGCAGCCTTCTTCGCCGCCGAGCCCTTCGTCATGAGCCACGGCGCGCTCGCCCTCGCCGGCGCCTCCTGCTTCGTTATCGGCTCGCTCATGCTCTTCGACCCTGCCGGCCCCGGCTACCAGGTCTCGCTCTCGGTCTCTCTGGCGATCGCGGGCACCTTCGCGCTGCTCACAATCTTCGCGGTGACGAAGATCGTTCAGGCGCGCCGGCGCCACCCGGTTACCGGTCAGGAGGAGCTCGTCGGCCAGGTCGGGGTGGTGCGCAAGACGCTCGACCCTGCAGGCCTCGTCTTCGTCCACGGCGAGCTGTGGCAGGCGCGCAGCGACGACGAGCCGCTCGCGGTCGGCACCCCCGTCGTCGTCGAGGGGATCGAAGACGGCCTCGTGCTTCAGGTTCGGCGCGCCGAAGCGGTCGCGCCGGTGACGGCGTAGGATGACCCCCGTATGACTGCAGCCCTGATCGCGATTGCGGCAGTTGTCGTAATCATCCTCTTCCTGCTGTCGGCCTCGATCCGAGTCGCCCGCGAGTATGAGCGCGGCGTCATCTTCCGCCTCGGCCGCCTTCACTCGCCTCCCAAGGGGCCCGGGCTCTTCCTCCTCATCCCGATCGTCGACAAGATGGTGCGCGTCGACCTGCGCACGGTGACCCTCAACATCCCGCCGCAGGAGGTCATCACCAAGGACAACGTCCCGGTGCGGGTGAACGCGGTCGCCTACTTCCGGATCATCGATCCCGAGAAGGCGATCGTGCAGGTGGAGAACTTCATGGTCGCCACCTCGCAGATCTCGCAGACGACGCTGCGGAGCGTCCTCGGCCAGCACGTTCTCGACGAGCTCCTCGCCGAGCGTGACAAGATCAACGCGATCCTCCAGGAGATCATCGACGAGGCCACCTCGCCGTGGGGCATCAAAGTCTCGATCGTCGAGGTGAAGGACGTCGAGATCCCGAGCGGAATGCAGCGCGCAATGGCCCGCCAGGCCGAGGCCGAACGCGAACGGCGCGCGAAGGTCATCGCCGCCGAGGGTGAGTTCCAGGCGTCCGAGCGCCTCAAGGACGCCGCGAACGTCATGAGCCAGAACCCGATCACGCTCCAGCTTCGCTTCCTGCAGACGATGCTGGAGATCAGCTCCGAGCGCTCCACGACCACGTTCCTCCCGCTGCCGATCGAGCTCTTCAGGCCGTTCATGGGCGGGAGCGGCGACGCTAGCTGAGCGGGGAAACACCGCCTGAGCTCCGGCGCGACCCGGTTTCGGGCCGCTGGGTCGTGATCGCGCCGGCCCGGGCGAGCCGACCGGGGGCTGATCGGCCGCCCGAGGACGTCGATCGCGACGACGTCGCCGGCTGCCCCTTCTGCGAGGGCCGCGAGGGCGCAACTCCGCCGGAGACGTTTGCCATCGGCCCGCCTGGCCGGGCGGCGGACGCTCCTGGCTGGCGCGTCCGCGTCGTTCCGAACAAGTTCCCCGCCTTCGGGCCGTGGTCCGGGGAAGGCGACCGGGGCGGCCTCTTCGCCCGCCGGGCCGCGCTCGGACGACAGGAAGTGGTCATTCACTCACCCCGCCACGTGCGCACGCTGGCCGATCTCTCGTCCCGAGAGCTCGAGCAGGTCGCCGAAGCGTGGCAGGCGCGGGCCGCCGCCGCGCGCGAGCAGGGCTTCCCCTTCATGCAGGCGCTCGTCAACGAAGGGCGCTCTGCAGGCGCGAGCATCGGGCACACCCATTCACAACTCGTCTGGCTCCAGGAGGAACCGCCACTCGTCGTCCAGGAGCGGCGCGCGCAGGAGGAGGAAGGAGGCGGATGCATCCTCTGCCGGGTGCTCCGGGAGGAGCTCGACCAGAGGATTCGGGTCGTCGCCGAGCGCGACGGGCTCGTCCTCCTCTGCCCCTTCGCCGGCCGCGGCCCGTACGAGCTCCTGCTCGCGCCCCGTGAGTGCGAGGCGGATCCCTTCACGAGCCCGCTGCTGGGGGCCGCACTGGCACTGGCCGCCGAAGGCATCCGTCGCCTCCGGGTCGCCGAGGGCCCGGTCCCGCTCAACCTCTGGGTCCACGCAACCGGCCACTGGCATCTCGAGGTGCTGCCGCGCCTGACCGTCCTGGCCGGGCTCGAGCTCGGCTCGGGTTACTTCGTGAACACGCTCGCGCCCGAGTCGGCGGCAGGTGTGCTGCGCGAGTCCTAGGGGGGATTGGCGGAACGTCGCTCGTCGCCGGGACGCGCTGGTCGTTCCGAGGCCAGGACGCAGGGAGCCCCGTGTCATTCTGAACGCGGATGCGTTGGGGGCGACTGAGGCTGCAGCCTCGGGGCGAGTCAGCGCGCCTCCGGCGGCACAGCTGATGTTTCGCCAAGCCCTCCTGGTAGCTAAGGCTTACGCGCTGAGCTCACGGTCCGACCTCTCCTCCTTGTACTTGTGCGCCGCCTCGATGGCGGTGGAGAGGTTGAGACCCTTGTCCTTGCCCTGCTTGATGAGCATGACCGTCTCGACGGCGTCCATGTCGTAGATCCGCTGCTTCTTGCCCTTCGTCGGGATCTGCGCCTTGTTCGTCCAGTAG
>DASXRO010000014.1:0-6116 GCA_036506555.1 Gaiellaceae bacterium | reverse complement strand
GCAGGCTTTTGCGGGAGCGACGGGGCTTCGACCCGCCAAAGACACCGCATCGAGATCCGGGTGTGACAAGCCACGTACCTGGTGCTACATTTTGTGCGTCATGAACCGGGTCGGCGTCCGTGAACTTCGGCAGAACCTCAGCGTGTACCTGCGCCGGGTCCGGCGCGGCGAGACGTTGGAGGTGACGGAACGCGGCCAGCCCGTCGCGGTGCTGCAGCCGATCGTGGATCCGGACGATCGGTTCGCCCGGCTCGAGGCGCGGGGAATCCCGCTCCGCCGCGGCGCCGGCAATCTCGCACAGCTTCCGCCGCCGGCGAAGGTGAAGCTCGACCGTCCTCTCGAGGACGTGCTCGATGAGCTTCGCCAGGACCGAATCTGATCTACGTCGACTCGTCGGCGCTCGTGAAGCTCGTCGTTGAAGAGCGCGAGAGCGGCGCGCTGCGCGAGCTGCTCGGCCGGGACGCCGACCAGCTCGCGAGTGCGATCGTCGAGGTCGAAGTCGTGCGGGCCGTCCGACGCGCAGTGCCGGAGCTCGTACCGCAGGCGCAACGGGTCGTCTCGCAGCTCGCTGTCGTCGAGCCCAGCGAGTCGATCCGTGCGCGCGCGGCGCTCCTCGACCCGGTGACTCTGCGCTCGCTCGACACGCTCCATCTCGCCACTGCACTCGAGGTCGGCGACGAGCTCGATGGCCTCGTCACTTACGACGCACGCATGGCCGCAACGGCGAAGACATTCGGTCTCGCGGTGCTGGCGCCGACGTAGGCGGAGGACGCTCGCCGACAGAGGTGTTCAAAGGCGCGAGTCGAAAGCCACACGATGCCGCTCGCCAGGATACGTCTGGTACGAAGGCCGAGCCGACGACGTCATCATCGCGGCCGGTTACCGGATCGGTCCATTCGAGGTCGAGTCAGCCTGTCTCGAGCACTCGGCGGTGCGCGAGGCGGCAGCGATCGCCTCGCCGGACGAGCTGCGCGGCAACGTCGTGAAGGCATTCGTTGTGCTCGCGCCCGACCGCGAGCCCTCGGACGAGCTCGCCGAGGAGATCAAGAGATTCGTTCGCGACCGGCTTTTCGGCATATGCCGCCCGCGGCGCATCGAGTTCGTCGACGTGCTGCCGAAGACGCTCACTGGCAAGATCCGACGCATCGTGCTCCGTCAGCTCGAGCTCGAACGAGCGCAGAGCGTACGCGGCTAGCGGAACGGCGACACCCGCATCGCCGTGAGCTTCTCAGAGGCGGGAACGACGGGACTCGAACCATCGATGGACACCTATCGAGATCCGCGAATGACCTTCTGAAGGGAGTGCGTCTCTGCCGCCTGCCATTCGAGGCCCATCGCCTCGAAGCTGGCGACCGCATCCCTGACGAGCGCGCGGTCGCCTTGGACAAGGCCAAGGGCGCGCAACGCGAACGGGCGCGTGTAGCTCTCGCTGTCAAGGAAGGGGGCCGCCTCTTCCTCGACGCGAGCAGCTTCGCCGAGAGCGACGAGGGCATCGAGGCGTGCCGCCGCCGCGTCGAGACCCCATGGATCGACGCTCACGGGGAGGCTCTCGAGGATCCGTGCAACCTCGTCGAGGTCGCCGCGGAGCAGCGCAAGACGGAGGAGCGCCGGCTCGCGCTCCGGCGGCCCCGCTACCACGGGGCCGGCGAGTGCAAGTTCCTCGAGCCGCCGCGCCTCCTGCTCGTGGCCGAGGCGAGCAAGGCCGAGTGCGCAGACGAGGAGCGAGCGCCAGTTGAACTGGCAGGGCGTCGCCTCGTTGGCCTCGGCGGCGAGCGCAGCGCGCTCTGACAGCTCTGCGAGCGCCTGCCAGCGTCCCAGCGAGCTCTGGTGGAGCGCGCGCAGTGCGACAGCGTGCACCTCGTCGTGTGGCGTGAGCAACGCCGCGAGCCGGTCGCACTCCTCTGTGAGGTGCGTGACGTCGGTGACCCGGCCGCCGCGCAGATAGACGAAGCCGGCGAGCCAATGCTGGTGCATGCGAACCCCAGGGTCGTTCACCATCGGCACTTTCTCGAGCGCCCGGTCAGCCCAGCCGCACGCGTCCGTGAAGCGTCCCGCCGTCGACGCGACGAGCGCCTGTGCCTCGCACGCGTTGACGATTAGCCTCGGAATCCCGAGCGACTCGGCGAGCGCGAATCCCTCCGCCGCCGCCACAGCCCCTGCCTCGGGTGTTGCGAGCGCATCGGCCAGAAGCGCCTCCGCCCGTGCCGCGGACTCCGGTTGCGCCAGCTCGAGAGCTCTCTTGAGCCACTGCTCGCCGAGCTCAGCCGGCAGCGGATCTCGCCACAAGTACGGGCGTCCGCACCCGTACCACGCAAGCCTCGCGTAAATGTCGGCTGCTACCGCGTCGTCCGGGCCGATCGCGAGCGCTCTCTCCATTGCGAGTCGAAATCCCTCAGCGTCGTAGTTGAGCATGTGGACATCGCCGACGTTGCGGAGAATCCCGACCTTCGCCTGGTCATCCGCCTCCAGCACGAGCGCCTGATCGAGCAATGAGAGCGCGTCGCGGATCTCGTATCGGCTTGCTGAGAGCTGGGCCGCCCGCCGGAGCCAGGCGACCGCCTTCACGCGCAGCCGCTCGAGTTCATCCTCCGCGCCCATCCAGGCAAGATCGGCTTCCTCGGGTCGCACCGCCTCCGCGTAGTGGTAGGCCAGTCGCGGAGCGTGCTCGTCTCGACCCCCGCCGAAGCGCTCGAGCCAGGCGGCGAAGTCCGCATGCAGACGCGAGCGCTTCACCTTTGGGAGGCTGCCGTAGGCGACCTCGCGCGTCAGCTGATGCTTGAAGACGAACTCGGTCTCGCCGGCGATTGACGAGCCTGAGCGTCGGCGTATGAAGTCGCGGTCCTCGAGCACGCGAAAGTCCGGCGTCATCGCGGGAAGCAGCTCGTAGATGGGCCCAGTCCAGAAGACGCGGCCGATCACGGACGCGGCCTGCAGGGCCGCCTTCTCATCCGTCGCAAGAAGGTCGATCCGCGCTGACAAGACGGCCTGAACAGAATCCGGCATGGTGAAGCCGGTCGGCAGCTCGCGAACCGTCCAGCCCCCGTTGTCTCGGACCAATACACCCTCGTCGATCAGCGTGCCCAGAAGCTCCTCGACGAAAAAGGGGTTCCCCTCGGCCCGAGCCACGACGAGTGTGCGCAGCTCCGCTGCAAGGCCCGCTGCGAGCAGCGCCTCGACCAAGTGATCCGAATGCTCGCGCGAGAGCGGCTCCAGCTCGACCGTGGATCCAGTCCGCCGCGCTCCACCCCAGCCTGGACGCACGTCAAGGAGCTCGGGGCGTGCCGTGCAGAGGAGGAGCATCGGACCTTGCACTTGCTGGAGCAGGAACTCGAGGAGATCGAGGAGTTCGGCCTTCGCCCAGTGCAGGTCTTCAACGAGGATCACCGCGGGCTGGTCATCCACCAGATCCTCGAGGAATCTGACCCAGGCGCCGTGTAGGCGGTCGCGGGCGACGAGTGGATGGATGTCTCCGGCGACGTCGAGCCCCAGCGTCAATCCGAGTATCTCCCAGGTACCGAGGCGAACGAGCGAATCTTGCGGGGAATCGCTCTCGAGCAGGCCGAAGTGCTCCTTCAAGATCTCGCCGAGGGGCCAATAGGTGATGCTCTGCCCATACCGCAGGCAGCGACCCGTGCGGCGGAGCGGCACGGGGGACTGGGCACCGATCGCTTGCCAGAACTCACGCACGAGTCGCGTCTTCCCGACGCCTGCCTCTCCGAGGATCGTGACGAGCTCGGGGCTGCCTTCCTCGAGCACCCGGTCGTACGTAGCCTGGAGCAGCTCGAGCTCGGCGTCGCGGCCTACGAACGCGAGTCGCAGGTCTCCGATGCCGCGCGGCCTCATGAGCGAGAGCGCTCGCACGAGCCGGCGGCAGCGGACGCCCTGCGGCTTACCCTTCGCGTCGATACTTCTTGACGCGGTGAATTCGAAAGCGCCGCGAACGGCGTTGGCGGTGCGTTCTCCGACCAGGATCTCGCCCGGCTCTGCCGCCGCCTCGAGCCGTGCGGCGACGTTGACCGTGTCGCCTGTGACGAACGAGCTGCCTTCGCGCCCGCGCCCGAGGACCACCTCCCCCGTATTGACGCCGATGCGGAGCGAGAGTGTCTCGCCGAAGATCTCCGCCAGTCGTCGCTGCATGGCGAGAGCAGCGTGGAGCGCTCGCTCGGCATGGTCCTCCTGCGTGGCGGGCACGCCGAAGGCGGCCATCACGGCGTCCCCGATGAATTTCTCCACGGCCCCGCCCGCCGCTTCGATCTCGGCTGCCATCGCGTCGTAGAAGCGGTCGAGCAGGACGCGTGTGCGCTCGGGATCCTGCTCGTCGGCAAGTTCGGTCGAACCGACGAGGTCGGCGAACAGGACCGTCGCAAGCTTTCGCTCCCCACTCGGGGCGACGCCGAGCGGCCGGAGGTTTCGAGACTCCATCGCTTCTCCCGTACAGCGGGAATCTAGCGCCGTACCGGAGCGCCGCAAGCCTCGCGGCGCAGCACGGCACCCCATCCAGGTCCGCGGACGACGGCCTCGGCCCCCGTGCCGCACGCTCAGGAGGCGATACGGGTCGACGGGCATTGCCTTGCCTTTCGCAGCGACGGGCGCGACCGGTTGCGTCTCGACCGCGGCGGCGACGAGTGCATGTGTCCGTGCTCCGATGAAGATCTCCCCCGGTACCGCGGCCTGCTCGAGCCGAGCGGCCACGTTGACGGCATCACCCGTGACCAGCGTCTCGCCGGCACGTGCCACGATCTCGCCCGTGTTCACCCCAGTTCGAGTGGCAAGGCGTACGCCGTGCTCGCGCGCCAGGTCGTCGTTGAGTACGGCGAGCCGCTCACGGAGCTCGACCGTCGCGCGACACGCACGCAGGGCGTCGTCTTCGTGCGCCTCCGGAATCCCGAAGACGGCCATTACCGCGTCGCCGACGAATTTCTGACTGTCCCGCCGTAACGCTCGAGCGTGGCACGCGCCTCCGGGCACTGTCGATCCCGACAGGTCGTTGAAGACGATCGTCACCGTCTTCCGCACCTCGAACTCTCCGGCGACGAGGGACGCGCCGCACGCCGAGCAGAAGCGCGCCTCGTCTGGATTCTCGGTGCCGCAGCGCGCGCCGAGGCGCCTCCTCGCGCGGCTCGCTCGCGTCGACCTTGCGAACGTCTCGTTCTCGGACATGCGCAGACTCGTTGAGTCGTTCGCCTTCGAGCTGCGCCGGACAACCGGAAGCAACCACATCTTCGTCCATCCGGACGTTCCCGAGCTTCTCAACCTGCAAGGAGTCCGTGGGCAGGCGAAGCCGTATCAGGCCGGCAGTTCCTCCGGCCGGTCGAGCGATACGCTCTGAGATCGGAGGACGAGCATTGAGCGACTATCACATCAACGTCTTCTGCAGCGACGAGGACAGCGGTTACATCGCCGACATCCCGGACCTCGACGCGTGCTCGGCATTCGGCGCGACTCCCGAGGAAGCGCTCGCGGAGGTGAAGCGAGCCAAGGAGGCCTGGCTGGCGGCGGCGCGCGAGGCCGGCAGGCCGATTCCGGAACCTCGTTACCGCCCTGCCATCTACTCTCGGTAGCGGACTCCTCGCAACGCGGGGCTACTGGCGCCGGCGACGCCTCTCCGCTTCTTCCCACCAGTCGACCTCGTCGCCTCCCGCGGCCCACAGCTCGAGCGTCCGGGCGACGAAGAGGACGTGGGATCCGCCACCCCTCGCCCAGCGGAACTTCCAGAGCTCGCGCGCTGCCTGCGAGTAGCGATGGATGACGTCGTCCACGTCGTGGATGTCGATCTCGCCCGTCCGGTAGCGTGCGAGTGCCTGCTCCACGCGCTCGACGAGCTTCGCAAGTTCGGCCCGTACGTCCTCGAGACGCCGCCTACGAAGTGCTGTGCTCTGCGGTGTCAACGGCTCAGCGGGAGCGACGAAACTCGAACCCCGTAACCTCGGGTGAACGAACCAGACAAAGTCGAGGGAGCAGGCGTCGGGGACGAGGCGGGAGCGACGGGGGTCGATCCCGGACTTTAAACGCCATCGGATAGAGATCCGGATGTAGCGCAGCTCATCGAGAATCGAGCGCGAGCGCTACGGCCTCCTCGGCGGTGAGCGTGCGGCCTCGCTTCCATGCCTCGGCCA
>DASXRO010000013.1:0-3269 GCA_036506555.1 Gaiellaceae bacterium | reverse complement strand
CACGGCGATAGGTACACCAAGCGTCCGCGCAACCTCGTCGCTGACCGAAGCAAAAACATCCTCCGGTCGCGCGCCCTCGGCCACGAGCGTCGCCACCCGCCGAAGCGCCGCCTGCTCATCCGCGAGCGACGCAAGCTCCTCGCGGCTCTCGGCGTTTGCAATCGCCGCCGCCACGAGCTCCGTGAACCCGGCCAGGAGATGCTCAGCGTTCGCGACCGGCACCGTGCCCTCCTGCCTCCACGCCGCGATGGTCACTCCCCAGAGGCGGCCTTCCAGCATGATCGGCGCTCCAACCACGGCGCGAACGCCGAGCTCGCGCGCTCGGGCGGCCCAGTCGCCTGAAACATCCTCGAAGCTTTCGATCCGAGCGGGGCGGCCCGTGTCCATGACCGAAGCCACCACGCTCGCGGAGTCGAGCGCGGCGCGCGCTCCGACGGGGATTGCTGAAGCAAGGCTGCCAGAAGACGAAACGACAGTGACACCGCCGTCGGGCCCACAGCGATGGACGCCCGCCCAGTCGGCACCGAGCAGCTGCTCCACCTCCGCGGCCACGGCATCGAGGACCTCACTCGGAGAAACGCCGCGCGCAACCAGCGTCGCCACACGCCGCAAGGCGGCCTGCTCATCCGCAATCCGAGCGAGCTCCTCGCGGCTCTCGGCATTCGCGACCGCGGTCGCGACGAGCTCCGTGAACTCCACCATGCGCCTCTCGGTATCGAGCGGCAGCGGCCGCTCGCTGCTCGAGACGACGGCCAAGACACCCCACAGCCGCCCTTCGACGGTGATCGGTGCACCGACCGACGAGCGCCAGCCCATTTCCCGGCCCGCGGCAGCTGCCGTGCCGGGCTCTTGCGAATAATCATCGATCCGGGCGGGCCGGCGGGTCTCGAAGACCTTGCCGGACACCGTCCCTTCGAGGGCATAGCGCTTCCCGACGTAGACGTAGCCGCCGCTTCTCGTCCAGCCTCCGAGCGCGGTCACGGTTCCGTCGGCCTCGAAGCGGGTGAGAGCGGCGCCATCGGCAGGAACCAGCCGAGCGACCTCGACGCTGACCGCTGCGAACACCTCGGCCGCAGTGGCGCCTTCGGCCACGAGCGTCGCCACGCGACGTAACGCCGCTTGCTCCTTGGCCAGGGACCGAACCGGGACGCGGTCGCTCACCCGAGACACGCGACAACCTCAAACGAGCGTCGAAGCGCGCCGAACAAGCCGCCCGACGTGCTCATAGCGTCACGCTACCCCATAATCGAGGGGTGAGCGAGCGTCCCCCACGGGTTGTCCTCGCCGACGACGACGTCCTCCTCCGCGAGGGCCTGGCAGGCCTGCTCGAGCGGTCCGGCTTCGAGATCACGGGCCAGGCCGACAACGCTCCGCGGCTGATGGCGCTCGTTCGGGAGCACCAACCCGATCTTGCAATCGTCGACATCAGGATGCCGCCCGGCCACGCGAACGAAGGTCTCGAAGCCGCGCACCAGATTCGGGAGGAGTTCCCCGAAACGGCGATCCTCGTTCTCTCCGCTCATGTCCAGGTCGAGCAGGCGACGGACTTGCTGGCCGGCGGCGAGGGCACGGGCTACCTGCTGAAGAGCCGGGTCACGGACGTCGACGAGTTCATCGAGACTGTCGAGCGAATCGTCAAGGGAGGGTCGGTCGTCGATCCAGGGCTCGTTAAGGAGCTGGTCTCCGCCCGTCGCGCCGAGGACCCGCTCGATGTTCTTTCCCCGCGCGAGCGCGAGGTGCTCTCGCTGATGGCCGAGGGCCGTTCGAATGCCGGGATTGCCCATCAGCTCTGGATCACGGAAGGGACGGTCGAGAAGCACGTGCACAGCATCCTCACGAAGCTGCGTTTGCCGGCGACCGAGGACGACCAGCGGCGGGTTCTGGCCGTGATCACCTTCCTCGACGCGCGGTAACAACCTCAACGCAGATGGCCTTCGACGATCCGGCGAATCGCAGCCGCGGACAACTCCGCCTTCGGCACGAACCCCGCCGCTGGGCTCTCCGCGAGCAACTCGGCAACGTCCTCCTCGGCGCGCGTGGAGATCATGACCACGGTTGCGTCAGGGCCGACACCGTCTTCCACAAGTTGGCGCGCAAGGTCGAAGCCGTTCTCTTCTCCGAGCGAGATGTCGACCAGCACGATGTCCGGGTGTAGCGCCTTGGCCTGACGGAAAGCCTCCTTGCCGGTCGTCGCGACGCCCGCGACGGTCAGGCCCTCCCGCTCGAGGAGGACTCGCGCGGCCTCGAGGTACGGGCGATTGTCATCGACGATCAGGCAACGAATCGGCATGCGGTCAGCTTTACAAGGGAAGTGCTTTGCCGCATTGCGGCTAGCCGGAATCCGAAGAGTTCGGCTAGCGGGGCGCGCAGATCGCTGCTGGCCCCGATGACAGCACGGAGTGAGCCAGCGATCGTTCCTCGTGCATCGTGAGACAAGCCCAGGAGGAGAGAACAATGGAACCCACGCTGTTGCCCGCCTACGATCTCGAAGACAACGCCAACGCCGAAGACGAGGAGCAGCTCATTCACGAGTGGCGCACAGAGCAGCTAAGCCGTCTCGGCCTGCCCCGCATCCTCGCGGAGACCTTCGCCGACCTCGTCGACTGGCACGCGCTCGCAGACCTCGTCGAGCGCGGCTGCTCGCCGCGCCTCGCGCTCGACATCGTCCGCTGAGGCCCGAGCTACCGGTTCTCCGCCTCCTCGGCCTCTTCACCGCTCTCGACGATGTCGCCCTCAGTGAAGAGGATCGTCTGCAGCGCGACCCTCCAGTTCGGCGTTCGCCGGAGCAGGAACTCGAGATCCATCCCGAAGTGCTTGAACTCTTCGCCCTGCGCGTTGGCCATGATCGCCTTCGCCTGAGGATCTGGCTCGAGCGCCATTCGCTGCTCGTACCAGCCGATCGCATCCGCCTCTTCCGTCAGCGACGCGATCATCCGGGCGAACGTGCGCGTCTCCGCGCTGAGCTCGCCGGCCGGCTCGTGATACTGGTCGAAACCCATTGTCGCCTCCTTCTGTTCGATCGCTCGTATTCTCCTGGCGTTCGTCGGCTTAGTAGCCCGTGCTCGGTGCCGAGCCCACGATTTTGTTCCCTGCGGGAGAGACGGCGTACCAGAGCCCGCCAAAGGCGCTGACGCCTTCCCCGTTCGTGTCGCCGGCCTTCGCGTCGCCGCTGTAGAGATAGAGCGGGTGGCCGTTGTAGGTCACCTGCGGCTTTCCGTCGGTGCGCGTCGTGGTACCGACCAGCGAACTGTCCGCGCCGCTACCCAGCG
>DASXRO010000012.1:0-1593 GCA_036506555.1 Gaiellaceae bacterium | reverse complement strand
GTGCCCGACTGCTGAGGCCATGACGGCGATCACCAATCCATGCGCGAATGCCACGCCGACGAGGCCAGAGCCGGTCATGATCGCCCCGGCCCCCACGAACGTCAGCGCGAAGGCGCCGACGAGCTCGGCCGCGCTCCGGCGGAAGACGTCTCCCTCCACTCCGGCGGAGGGTAGGGTCACCGCCGGACGGCTACTTCACGTCCAGTCGGCCTCGTCCGCGACACATCGGCAGAAGATGCGGCTGAGGGCGATTCTGCCCTACGAGTTGCACGAGGGCGCGCGGAATGCAATAAGTTGCCCCAGAGGTCGACCGAAGGAGAGAGGGTGGGCAATCCCAAGGACACGATGTCGGACGAGCCGGGCCAGAGCGACGACAGGCCCGCGAACGAGTCGGCTGGCGTGGGTGCCCGCGTGACGAGCATCCTCGAGGCAGCCGAGCAGGCCGCGGAACAGATCCGCTCGGATGCCCTACGCGAGGTCTCCGACACGATGCGGCGCGCGGACGCGGATGCCCACGTCCGAATCGAAGAGCTAACCAGCGAGGCGAAACGCGTGCGCAAGGAGGCCGACGAGTACGCACGTGACATTCGCCAGGCAGTGGACTCCTACGGGACGCAGGCCCGCCGCGAGGCTGAGGAAGAAGCCCGCGCGCTCGTCGACAACGCCGAGGAGCAGGCGCGCTCGATCCGCGAGGCCGCGGAGGCGATGGCCGAGCAGATCCAGGCGGACGCCCACCGCCGCCACGAGACCCTCCAGCGAGAAGCAAAGGCCCTGGAGGAGCGCCGCCAGCGCGTGCTGGACGGCCTCCGCGACCTGGCCGCTCAGCTCCAGGACGCGCTCGTCGAGCCTTCCCGCCGTGAGGACGACTCGCTGGTGGACGCGCTCGACGTCGAGCGCCGCCGCTGACGCAACTCGGCGAGGACCTTCGTCTTCTGCTGCGAGGGTTCCCCTCCGGGGTCGCCGTGCTCACAGTCGACGCCGACGGCGAGCGCCTCGGCCTGACGATCGGCTCCCTGGTTTCCCTTTCCCTCGACCCGCCGCTCGTCGGCGTGAGCGTGAGCACCCAGGCCGCGATGCACGAGCTCCTGCGCCGAGCCGGCGGCTTCGCGCTCAGCCTCCTGGCCGGTGACCAGGAGGCAATCGCCCAGCACTTCGCCCGCGGTGTGCCTCCGCTCGCCCACTGGCACGGCATCGCGACCAGAGCCGACGCGGCGGGCGCGCCTCTGATCGAGGACGCGCTCGGCTGGCTCGAATGCGAAGTCCGGGCCGAGCACGAAGCCGGCGACCACACGTTGTTCGTCGGCGAGGTCCTAGCCGCGGAGCGGGGCCGCTCGGCTCCGCCGCTCGTCTACGTCGACCAGCGCTACATCTCCCTTTGATCGAGGCCGTCGTCTTCGACCTCGACGGCGTGCTCGTGGACTCGGAGCACGTCTGGGACGCTGCTCGCAAGGAGCTCGCCGCCGAGCGAGGACGGCCCTGGCCGGAGCAGGCCTCGCGGGACATGATGGGCATGAGCTCGCTCGAATGGTCGCGCTACATGCACGACATCGTGGGGCTGCCCGAACCGCCCGAGGAGATCTCCGCGAAGGTCGT
>DASXRO010000011.1:0-8774 GCA_036506555.1 Gaiellaceae bacterium | reverse complement strand
GCGGGCGACCGAGGACAACGCCCGGCGACGCTTTGCAGCCGCCAGCGGCCCGGTGGACGTTGCCGGGTGGGGCATTCATCGAGCGCCGGCGAGCTTGCCGCGCACGTGTATCGCCTCGAGGAGGCCGATCATCGCGAGCGTGGTAATCATCGAGCTGCCGCCGAAGCTCACGAATGGAAGCGGAATCCCGGTTACGGGTGCGATTCCGATCGTCATGCCGACGTTGATGAAGATCTGCACCAGGAAGGCGAAGACGACCGCCCCCGCCGTCGCGGCCGTGAACAGGCTCGGCGCCACGGCGATGATCTTGATCCCGCGCCAGGCGATGAGGGCGTAGAGGAGCAGCAGGATCGCTGCGCCGATGAAGCCGCGCTGCTCGGCGAGCGACGAGAAGACGAAATCGGTGTTGTGCTCCGGGAGGAAGTCGAGGTTCGTCTGCGTCGCGCCGGCGACTCCGCGCCCGTCGTAGCCGCCCGAGCCCACGGCGGTGATCGACTCGTTCACGTTGTAGGTGGAGCCACTCGGATCGACGTCAGGGTGGAGGAAACCCGTCAGTCGGTCGACCTGGTACGGCTGGAGGACCTCGATTCCCGCCGAGGGCAGGAGCCAGAGCAGCGAGACGGTCAGGACCGCGGTCGCGGCGAAGAGCACGGCGAGCTGCTTCCAGGGAGCTCCGGCGAATAAGAGAACGGCGGCTGCGGCGCACCCGTAGACGAGCGCGCTTCCGAAATCGGGCTCCTTGAAGACCAGCACGACCGGCACGGCTGCGAGGCCGACCACGGCCCACGTGACGCGCCATTCCTCCACTCGCCGCGCCCGGTCGGCGACAAAGCCCGCGAGGAACAGGACGAGGAGGATCTTGCCGAGCTCGGAGGGCTGGAAGCGGAACGAGCCGAATTCGATCCAGCGCTGCGATCCGCGCACCTTCTCCCCGAGCGGGAAGACGAGCAGGAGCAACACGATCGAGATGGCGTAGAGGACGCGCGCGAAGCGCCGGTAGAGCTCGGGGTTGATCGCAGTGACGGCGGCGAGGACGAGAGCGCCGACGGCTACGTAGATCTCCTGGCGGAAGGTGTAGTAGCCCGGATCGCCGGGCACGTCGTGCCGCGTGATGGCTGCGAGCACCCAGAGGCCGTAGGCGATGACGCCGCCGACGGCCGCGAGGAGCAGGTAGTCGATGTGGCGTAGGAACGCCCCGAGCTCGGTGCCGGCATGCGGGCGGGCGGCGCTTTGGGGGAAGGCGCGAGTAGCCATTAATCCGAGTTCTTCACCGCCGCGACGTACGAGTCGGGATCGATCTTGAAGAACTTCTCGAAGACCTTGAGCGCGGCCGGAGCGGCCGCGACGCCTCCGTGGCCGCCGTTCTCGATCAGAGCGCAGACGACGAGCTTCGGCTTCGCGTACGGCCCATACCCGCACCACCACGCCTGGTCGCGGAGCCCCTGGAAGCCCGGCAGGCGCACGTATTTCTCGGCCGTCCCCGTCTTGCCGGCGATGGCGACCGGGAAGCCGCCGAAGATGCCCGATGAGGTGCCGTAGCTCGCGTGCGTCGCGTCGTAGAGACCCTCCTGGACGACGTGCAAGGCGGTCGGGCTGAGGTTGAGGTCCTTGGCGGGCTTGGGCGAATAGGGCCGGAGGACGACGGGAGGCTGACCCACGTTCCCCGGCTCCTCGACCGACTTGACGAGGTGCGGCTCGACGAGCTTGCCCCCGTTGGCGAGGATGGCGTAGAAGCGGGTCATCTGGAGGGGCGTGACGAGCAGGTCGCCCTGGCCGATGGCGAGCTGCACGGAGTCGCCGCTCGTCCAGATCTTGTCGATCTCGGTCTTGAAGTAGTGGCGGCGCCAGGCGGGGGTCGGCACGAGCCCCTTCTCCTCGGGGCCGACGTCGATGCCCGTCGAGCGGCCGAAGCCCATGCTCCTGGCCCATTTCTGCAGCGGCGAGTCGGGACGCTCGTAGAAGCGGAGGCCCACCTGGTAGAAGAACGTGTCGCACGAGGCGGCCAGCGCTGTCCTGAGCGTCATCGGCTCGTTCGCATAGGGATCCCAGTTCGTGAAGGTCTGCCCGTCGACGACCTCCTTCGGGCTGCACTGGATCAGCTCGTCGGGGGCCAGAAGGCCCGCCTCCAGGGCAGCGAGGGCGGTAATCGGCTTCCATGTCGAGCCGGCCGGATACACCCCTGCAGTGGCCCGGTCGAGCGTCGGGTGGTTCGCGCTCGACGCTCTGAGGCGATTGAGGTCGCGCTGCTTCACCCGGCCGACGTAGACGCTCGGGTCGAAGGTCGGGTTGGACGCCAGCGCAAGGATCTCGCCGGTGTTCGGGTCCATGGCCACGAGCGCGCCGCCGTCAGCCGCCCACTCGCCGTCCTCGTGCGCGATGCGGATGCCGTAGGCGAGCGCGTCCTCGGCGGTTTGCTGCAGCCCCGCGTCGATCGTCAGGCGGACGTTGTCGCCTGCCTCCGGGAGCTGCTCGAACGCGCGCGCGCTCTTGACCCGGCCGAGAGCGTCGACGTAGACGCGCCCGATCCCCGGAAGGCCGCGCAGGTAGGTGTCGTAGGTCGCCTCGACGCCGGTCTGGCCGATGCGGTCACCCGGTGCGTACCCGTCCTTCTGCCTCGTCTTCAGCTGCTCCGGGGAGACCTCGCCGACATACCCGAGGATCTGCGCCGCGATGCCTCCCCGGTCGTAGTGCCGGAGCGAGATCTGGCTGATCTGGACACCGGGGAAGTCGTTTTGGTGCTCGAGGAGGAAGTTGACCTTGGCGTCCGGGACGTCCGTCTTGATGGTGATCGGCGTGAGCTGGTCGCCCTTTCGAAGGTCGAGCTCATGGAGGATGCGGCGGTAGCGGACGCCCAGCAGGCGAGCAATACCCCTCAACGTCTGGTCGCGGCGCTCGGCCGAGACGTCGGCGAGGGCGGCCGGCCAGAGCTGCACTGCCGTCCCGGGAACGTTCGAGACGAGGACGGTGCCGTCCCGGGCGAGGATCGAGCCGCGCTCGGCAGGCGCACGGAAGGTACGCACCTGGTTGTTGCGCGCATCCTCCAGGTACTTGTCCCCGGAGATGACCTGGAGCGCCCAGAGGCGGAAGAAGAGGACGCAGAAGATCGTGATCGCGAAGATGCCGAGGACGGCGATCCGGAGGGCCAGCTGCGGCGTGACGCGATAGGGCTCCTCCACCCGCGGGTCGGGCGGTAGAAAGCCGCCGGGGAGGCTGGTCGGAGGGCTAGACAACCGGGCTCACCTCCCGGCGCTCGCGTGGCTCGACGTGGAAGAGCCGGCGGCAGAGGCCGTAGAGCGGATAGGCAAGCAGCAGGTTGAGAGCGAGGGTCGGCAAGAGGACGCCGACGAAAAACTGTGCCGCCGAGAGCGTCGAGCCGAGCATGAAGTTGATGACGGCCGAGCCAACCGCCACGCCGACCGTCCCGAGGCCGACGGCGACCAGCGAAGGGTGCGCCGAGGATTTCGTGGTCACGTCTCCGAGCCTCCCCGCGAAGTAGCCCGCGAGCGTGAGGAGGAGCGAGGTCAGACCGAGCGTCTCGAGCGACACGACGTCGAGGATGAGGCCCGCCCAGAAGCCCGCCACGGCTCCGAAGGTCGGGCCGCGGAGGAGGGCGACCGCGACCACGAGGACGAGCACGACGTCCGGGTGGCCCTCGGCCACCTCGATGGTGGATGCGATGGAGACTTGGACGAGCGCCGCGACGAGAAGGAGGGCGCCCGCCTTGATCGCGTCGGCAGTCATCGCCTCTTCGGGATGAGGACGATGACTTCGGAGAGCGAGTCGAAGTTCACGAGCGGCGTGATCTGGATCCTCTTGTAGAGATCGACGTCCTGCTGTCCGACCGACTTGACCGTCCCGATCGGAATCCCCCGCGGATAGAGGGATTCCAACTTCCCGGTCCGCCAGCCCGCGGTGATGACCAGATTGCCCTCCTCGACGAGGGCGTCCTTGCCGACCCGGTCGAGGATGAGCGCCGAGGAATCGCTCGAGCCGTGGCGGACGATGCCCGCGGCGCTGGTCTCGAGCACCGTCGCAGAGACGGCGCTCGACTGGTCTGTGAGCAGGGTGACCTCGGCGCTGTTGGAGGTCACGTCGGTCACGAGCCCGACCAGACCGTCCTCGGTCACCACAGGGTCGTTGCGGCGCACTCCGGAATTGGAGCCCGCGGCGATCAGCACCTCCTGGTTGTAGGCACTCGGCGGCCGTCCCACCACACGGGTGGAGACGCCCCTGAAGCCCTCCGGGAACCTGGGCCCGTCGATGTACTTGAGAGCCTGGCGTAGGCCCTCGTTCTCGCTCACGGCGGTCTGGTTCTGGATCAGCTTCTTACGGTACTCCTCGACCTGCTTGCGCAGCTTTGCGTTCTCCTTCTTCGCACCGACGAGATCGGACGCCCAACCCCACGCGTCGCGGAAGGGGCGCGCGATACGCTCGCCGGCGACCTCGAACGGCATCGCCACCGAGAGCCCGATTCGCTGTGCCGAGTGAAGCGTCCCGTCCTCCGACTCCCGGAAGTAGACGGTGATGAGCGCGAGCGAGATCAGCACGAGGACCAGGGCGACGAGCCGCGCCCTGAGCGCTCTGCTCGTGCGGGGGGAGAGGCCGTCGGGGCCCCGGACGGCAGCGTCCAGGACGGGAAGCCGTGCTGTGCGTTGCCGGGGCACGGGGGCCGTAGTCTAAAGCTTTGGTCGGAAACTGAACGCTTCGAGCGGCTTAGCGGCGGCGGCCGTTGCGGTTGCGTGCCTTTGCGGCCCGATGGATGACCTCGAACTCCTCGAGGCTCTTCCCGGAGCCGACCGCGACGCAGGTGAGAGGCGACTCGGCGAGCTGGACGGGCATCTGCGTCTCCTCGCGCAGGCGCTCCTCGAGCCCCGTGAGCAGCGAGCCGCCGCCTGCGAGGACGATGCCGCGGTCCATGATGTCGGCCGCCAGCTCGGGCGGCGTCTTGTCGAGCGTCGACTTGATCGCGTCGAGGATCTGGCCGACCGGCTCGTCGAGCGCGCGGCGCACCTCCTCCGAGGTGATGACGATCGTCTTCGGGAGGCCGGTGAGCATGTCGCGGCCCCTGACCTCGGCTTGGACCTCCTCGCGGAGCTCCCAGGCCGAGCCGATCTCGAGCTTCAGCTCCTCCGCGGTCTGCTGCCCGATCAGGAGTTTGTACTCCTTCTTGATGTGGCTCATGATCGCCTCGTCCATCTCGTCGCCGCCGACGCGTATCGACTGCGAGACGACGATGCCGCCGAGGGAGATGACCGCGACTTCGGTCGTGCCGCCGCCGATGTC
This sequence comes from Gaiellaceae bacterium, assembly GCA_036506555.1. Classification (GTDB taxonomy): domain Bacteria; phylum Actinomycetota; class Thermoleophilia; order Gaiellales; family Gaiellaceae; genus JAIBJP01. Next base: position 3,491 of record DASXRO010000011.1, on the reverse strand, counting down.
GACGATCATGTTCCCGGTCGGCTCCGAGACGGGCAGACCGGCGCCGATCGCGGCAGCCATGGGCTCTTCGATCAGGTACGCCTGGCGCGCGCCCGCCGAGAGCGTCGCCTCCTCGACCGCTCGCTTCTCGACTCCCGTGACACCGCTCGGGACGCAGACGACCACCCGCGGATGCGCGAACCGGTTGTGGTGCACCTTCTGGATGAAATGCCGGAGCATCTGCTCGGTGACGTCGAAGTCGGCGATGACGCCGTCCTTGAGCGGACGGATGGCCGAGATCGTTCCGGGCGTACGGCCGAGCATGCGCTTGGCCTCGATGCCGACGGCGTGGACTTCCCCCGTGCGCTGGTCGATCGCGACGACGCTAGGTTCCGAGAGCACGATTCCGCGGCCGCGAACGTAGACGAGCGTGTTGGCAGTCCCGAGATCGACTGCCATCTCCCGCCCACCGAAACCACTCAGGGTGCTCCAAAGGCCCACGAAGGGCCAAGTCTAGAGCAGTGGCCACCAAGACATGTGGACATGCCTCCAACACCCATGGCCGGGGTCTGACCCCGGCCATGTCACGATAGGGCGTCATTTCAGCACCAAGGCACGCAAGAGCGGCCGTGCGATGCAGTGAAGCTCTTACCCTGGCTGCGTGCCTCGACCCCTACGCAAGCTTGCGCCCGGTGGCATCTACCACGTCACTGCGCGCGGGAACCGAAAGCAACGCATTTTTCTCGCTGACGATGACCGCGAACTATTTCTGACGCTGCTGGCGCGGATCACGGTTCCGCTCCGCTGGTGTTTCCACGCCTATTGCTTGATGGAAAACCACTATCACCTCGTTATCGAAACGCCCGAGGCGAACCTTTCCGCCGGGCTCCAGATCGTGAACGGCAGGTACGCGCAGGCATTCAACGCCAGATACGCCCTTACCGGTCATCTCTTCCAAGGCCGTTTCTACTCGGTCGCGGTCGAAAGCGATGGTCACCTTCTGGAACTGTCGCGCTATCTCGCCTTGAACCCGGTGCGTGCGGGGCTTTGTGCGCGGCCAGAAGACTGGCCGTGGAGCAGCTATCGCGCGGCCTTGGGAATCGCCAGCCCGCCGGCTTTTCTGAGGATTGAACGCGTGCTGGACTGCTTCGGTTTGCGAGCGGGGCAACAGCGCGAGAACTTCCGTCGTTTCATTCGAGAGGCGTCCGTGATCGGCCCGACGGACTTGGCTGCATGAGCCATGCCCGGGGTCAGACCCCGGGCATGGCTGTTTTAGCCGAAGCCGTACACGCCCGGGAAGCGTTCCGCGAGCAGGCGGACGAGTAGCGCGGCGGGGAGGCCGACGACGTTGAGGTAATCGCCCTCGATCCCCTCCACGAGGGCCGCGCCGAGGCCCTGGATCGCGTAGGCGCCCGCCCGACCCTCCCACTCCCGGGAGTCGACGTAGCCGGCGACGTCACGCGGAGTCAACGGGCGGACCGTGACGCGCGTGACGTCGTGACCGACTTCCTCCCAACCGGGCGTCACGAGACAGAGGCCGGACACGACTTCGTGGATCTTTCCGCCGAGCACCTCCAGCATCTCGGCGGCCTCCTCGGCACCGGCGGGCTTCCCAAACGCACGCCCGTCGAGCACCACGGCCGTGTCGACCCCCAGAACGGGCCGATCGCCGGCGCCGGCGGCAACCGACCGAGCCTTTCCCACCGCATGCGCGCGGACGACCTCGAGCGGCAAGAGCCCGGAGAGGTCGTCCTCCCCGTAGCGTGGCGGGACAACCTCGAAGGGGATCCCCAGTTGTTCGAGGATTGCCCGCCGCTGCGGGGATGTGGACGCAAGGAGCAGCGGGGGCGCAGGCGCCGCGCTCATCGGCGCTTGCGCGCTACCCAGATCTCTTCCGCGGGCCAGCGCCGGCCCCACTCGGCGCTCACGAAGTCGTACACGGGATGCGTTTCGGCGTCAGCCGGGGCTTGAATCTCGACCAGATCCTCGATCGCGAAGCCGTTCGAGCGAAGGAGCCGAATCCAGTCCCCGTGGGCAAGGTGATACGCCACCCCGCCGTCGGGCCACTCGAAGCGCCTCATCCCGAACTGGTCTCGGACGAGCCGTTCCTCCGCCTGCCCCTCATCCGGCGAGCAGAGGATGACGAGCATCGAGTTGCACAGGAAGACGAGACGCCCGTCGGGCCGGAGCAGCCGCGAGGCCTCGGCGACCCAGCGGTCGGGATCGGCCCAAATCGAAGCGCCGTACTCGGAGACGGCAAGGTCGAACGACGAGCCCTCGAGCGGAACGTCTTCGGCCGCAGCTTCGTGCAGAGGAAACTCGAGCCCGAACTCACGCTGCATGGCACGGGCGGTCTCGAGCTGCGCGGGGGTGGGATCGATTCCGACCGGGCGCGCACCGCGGCGCGCGAGCCACGCGGAGATGTACGCAGTTCCGCAGCCAAGCTCGACGGCATCCAAGCCGTCGACATCGCCGAGCACGCGGACTTCGTCTTCGGGAACGCTCCAGACGCCCCACGTGATCTCTTCCTGCGCCCAGGCGCGCTGCGCCTGCTCGGCCGTGTAGTCGGCGTTCGTCTTCGTCCATACTGCGACGTTGCGTGCGACGTCCTCAGACGAGGTCATCGTCTGAGAACCAGAGCGAGATCTCGCGCCCAGCCGACTCGTCCGAGTCCGAGCCGTGCACGAGGTTGTCCGGCATCGCCAGCGCGAGGTCGCCGCGGATCGTTCCCGGTGCAGCGTCGACGGGGTTCGTCGCGCCCATGGTCGTTCGGACGACCGAGATCGCGGACTCGCCCTCGAGCACGAGCGCCAGTGTCGGCGCCGACGTGATGAAATCGACCAGCTCCGCGAAGAACGGCTTCTCGGTGTGCTCGGCGTAGTGACGCTGGGCCAGATCGCGGTCTACCTGGACGAGCTTCGCCGCCCGGATGCCGAGCCCGCGCTGCTCGAACCGAGCGAGGATCTCGCCCGCGAGCCCACGCGCGAGCGCGTCCGGCTTGATGAGGACGAGGGTGCGCTCCGGCACGCCGGGAGGCTAGCTGCTTCTAGATCTAGAGGTTCTCGACCGCGCGCGGAGACTCGACGGGAGTCTCGCAGTACGGGCAGATCTGCCAGAGCGGCTCGAGCGGGGCCTTGCACCGGCGGCAGGCCTCCTTGAGCTTGGTCGTGCAGACCGGGCAGGCCAGGAAGGTGGAGTCGACGACCGCCCGGCAGACCGGACAGCGGTCGGCCGTCCCCAGCGACTCTTCGATGGCCTTGATCTCGAGCTCGCGCTCATGGACGTCCTCGAGGTACTCGGGCGGGCGGAAGAACATGTAGAGGAGCGGGCCGAGGAAGGGCGGGAAGATCCCCAGAGCGACGGCCATCGCGAGCAGCCACGGGTCCTCGATGCGTCGCCGGGCGTCCTTGTAGACCCAATACGCGGACGCCGCCCAGAAGATGACGAGAAAGAACAGGAAGACGTTCCGGATCGCGAGCCACGTGCCCGAGTGGAAGAAGTCCTTGAAGCCT
>DASXRO010000010.1:0-5073 GCA_036506555.1 Gaiellaceae bacterium | reverse complement strand
GGCTCGCTTTTCGCTCGCCAGAAGCGCGGCAACATCACCTGAAGGAGCACTGATGGCCAAAACGGACGAGCGTCCCTGGAACCTGCGGGAGTCCTATCTCTTCGACCGCACCGTCATCGCGGAGATCCAGCGCGCGGCGCGGGAGGGCATCTACGACATCCGCGGCTTCGGCGCCAAGCGGCGCCTCCCCCACTTCGACGACCTCCTCTTCCTCGGTGCGAGCATCTCGCGCTACCCGCTCGAGGGCTACCGGGAGCGCTGCGACACGGACGTCACGCTCGGGACGCGGTTCGCGAAGAAGCCGCTCGAGCTCCGGATCCCGGTCACGATCGCCGGGATGAGCTTCGGCGCCCTGTCGGCGCCGGCCAAGGAGGCGCTCGGCCGCGGTGCGAGCGCGGTGGGCACCTCGACGACGACCGGCGACGGCGGCATGACGCCCGAGGAGCGCGAGCACTCGAAGATCCTCGTCTACCAGCTGCTGCCGTCGCGCTACGGCATGAACCCCGACGACCTGCGCAAGGCGGACGCGATCGAGGTCGTCGTCGGCCAGGGTGCGAAGCCCGGCGGCGGTGGAATGCTCCTCGGACACAAGATCTCCGATCGCGTGGCGGAGATGCGCGATCTTCCGCAGGGAATCGACCAGCGCAGCGCGTGCCGCCATCCGGACTGGACCGGCCCGGACGACCTGGAGATCAAGATCGGCGAGCTTCGCGAGATCACGGACTGGGAGAAGCCGATCTTCGTGAAGATCGGGGCGACCAGGACGTATTACGACGTGCAGCTGGCGATCAAGGCGGGCGCCGACGCCATCGTCCTCGACGGCATGCAGGGAGGAACGGCCGCGACGCAGGACGTGTTCATCGAGCACGTCGGGATCCCGACGCTGCCCGCCGTGCGACTCGCGGTCGACGCACTGCAGGAGCTCGACATGCACCGGAAGGTGCAGCTGATCGTGTCCGGCGGGATCCGGACCGGCGCCGACGTCGCGAAAGTGCTCGCGCTGGGGGCCGACGCGGCGTCGATCGGCACCGCCGCGCTGATCGCGATGGGCGACAACAGCCCCGAGCTCGAGGGCGAGTACAGGAAGATCGGGAGCTCGGCCGGGTACTACGACGACTGGCAGGCCGGCCGCGACCCAGCCGGAATCTCGACGCAGGAGGATGAGCTCGCGGCGCGCTTCGATCCCGTGCTCGGCGGACGGCGGATCGCCAACTACCTGCGCGTGCTGACGCTCGAGACGCAGACGCTCGCGCGCGCGTGCGGGAAGTCGCACGTCCACAACCTCGAGCCCGAGGACCTCGTCGCGCTCACTGTCGAGGCCGCGGCGATGGCCCGCGTTCCGCTCGCGGGGACGGACTGGATTCCAGGCCGTTAGCCTACGGGCCGTGTCTTTTCTCCTGCCCTGTCCGAACTGCGGCCCGCGCGACGTGAACGAGTTCACATGCGCGGGGGAGGTCACGGTGAGGCCGAAAGGAGCGCCGTCCCTCCGCGAGCTGGCCATGTACATCTACTTCCGCCGTAACGTCGCCGGGGTCCAGCGTGAGTGGTGGTATCACCGGCTCGGCTGCGAGATCTGGTTCCAGGCCGAGCGGGACACGCGCACGAATGAGGTTGTTCGGGTGCAGATCCCTTCGGCATCTCCAAGCGAGGGAATCGCGGCCCACGGCGCGACCGAGACGCCGGACATGCCGGCCGTATGAGGCTTCCTCCCCAGCCCGACGAGCGCATCGACAGGGGCCAGGAGGTCATCTTTTCCTTCCGGGGTCACCCGGTCAGTGCTTTCAGTGGAGACACCTTCGGCTCGGCGCTCTTCGCGTCGGGCCAGCGCGTCTTCTCGCGCAGCTTCAAGTACCACCGTCCGCGCGGGCTCCTCTGCTGCTCGGGCAGCTGCCCCAACTGCATGATGACCGTGGACGGCATCCCGAACGTCCGCGTCTGCGTCGAGCCGGTGCGCGAGCTCGCCGACGTGCAGCCCCAGAACGTCCGCGGCACGCTCGAGCACGACCTCCTGGCCGTGACCGACAAGATCGGCGGGCCGTTTACGCCCGTCGGCTTCTACTACCGGACGATGATCCGCCCGCGACGGGCGTGGCCGCTCTACGAGCGGTTCTTGCGCAGCGTCGCCGGGCTCGGGCGCCTCGATCCTCACCGCGGCCGCGAGGGCCGCTATGACGTCGAGCACCGCCGCGCCGACGTGCTGGTCGTGGGCGGAGGAAGCTCCGGCCGCGAGGCGGCCGAACGTCATGCCGCCGAAGGAAAGCAGGTCGTCCTCGTGGAGGAAGACCGCTACGCCCTGATCGAGCCGGGAGATTTCAAGGTCGTCTTCGGGCGCGCACTCGGGATCTGGGAGGGCGGCCTCGTGCCGGTCGACGCGGGCAACGTGCTCTTCCGCTACAGAGCGGATCAAATCGTCGTGGCGGCGGGCGCGGTCGAACAACCGCTCGTCTTCCCAGGAAACGATCTCGTCGGCGTCATGCTCCCGGACGGAGTTCGCCGGCTCATCGAGGACTGGGCGATCCGGCCCGGCGAGCGTGCTGTCGTGATCACCGCCGACGAAGCCGGGCGAGAAGCCGCGCAGCGCCTCAAGCGCGCGGGCGTGGAGATCGCAGGCGTCTATGACCTGCGCCGTGAACGTATTCGCCAGATCGCGGCGAAGGGCCGCAAAGGCCGGCTTAGGGCCGTCGAGATCGACGGCCGCCCCGTCCCGTGCGACCTGCTGGTCATGTCGGGAGGACGACAACCCGCGTACTCCCTCCTCGCCCAGGCCGGCGCGCGCGTCGAATACGACGCCGACCGCGGCATCTTCGTTCCGACCGACATTCCGGAGGGCGTGAAGGCAGTAGGGCCCGCGGCCGGCGACGGGATTTCCGCCGCGATCCCCGCCGCGACGTACAACGGCGCCGCCAAGGCCGGGAAATGCTTCGTGTGCGTCTGCGAGGACGTCACCGACAAGGATCTGAAGCGCGCGATCGCCGAAGGGTTCGACTCGATCGAGCTCGCGAAGCGCTACACGACCGTGACGATGGGTCCCTGCCAGGGACGCCTGTGCCACGTCCCGTCCATCCGGGTCTACGCCAGGGAGAACGAGAGCGATCCCGGCTCCATCGGGACGACGACGGCGCGGCCGCCGTGGGGACCGGTCTCCCTGGGCGTCCTCGCCGGGCGCCCGCACGAGCCGGCGCAGCGCAGCTCCATCCATCACCGCCACAAGGAGCTCGGCGCGCGCATGATGTGGACGGGAACCTGGCGCCGCCCTCACTCCTACGGCGACATCGAGGCCGAGGTGCAGTCCGTGCACGGCGCCGTCGGGGTCATTGACGTCTCCACCCTCGGCAAGCTCCTCGTCATCGGCCCGGAAGCGGCCGAGTTCCTCGAGCGGCTGTATCCGAACCGCTTCGGCGACATGAAGGTCGGACGCATCCGCTACAGCGTCCTCGGCACCGACGCCGGTCGCATCATGGACGACGGCACGATCGCCCGGCTCGCCGACGACACGTACTACGTGACGACCACCTCCACCGGCGCCGCCGCCGTCATCGAGTGGTTCGAGTGGTGGAACGCCGTCTGGGGAATGGACGTCGAGATCTTCGACGTGACCGGCTCGCTCGCGGCCGTCAACGTCGCGGGGCCCCGCGCCCGCGACCTCATGCAGCGGCTGACCGACATCGATGTCTCAAACGAGGCGCTCGCCTACCTCGACGCGAAGCACGCTCGTATCGCAGGCGTGCCGAGCCTCGTGCTCCGCATCGGCTTCGTCGGCGAGCTCGGCTACGAGCTTCACTTCTCCAGCCCGTACGGCGAGTACCTGTGGGACACGATCCTCGAGCGCGGCGAAGACCTCGGCATCCGGCCGTTCGGCCTCGAGCCCCAGCGCGTCCTACGCCTGGAGAAGATGCACATCCTCGTCGGCCAGGACACGGATTCCGAGTCGAACCCGCTCGAGGCGAACATGCCCTGGATCGTCAAGCTCGACAAGGACGATTTCGTCGGCAAGTGGGCGCTGGAGCACGTTCGCTCCCGTGGCCCACGCGAGCAGCTCGTCGGCTTCGAGATGGAAGACGGCCGCGTCCCTCCCGAGGGGGGTCAGGTCGTCATCAAGGATCGCCGCCCCGTCGGCCGGGTCACGAGCGCCCGCTGGAGCCCCGAGCTCCGCAAGGTGATCGGCATGGCCTGGGTCCCGAGCGAGCTGGCCCGCGACGGCGCCCAGTTCTTCGTCACCATCGACGGTGGTTTCGACAAGGCCTTCGTTCGGCTTCGTCCGTTCTTCGATCCCGACGGTGAGCGGCTGCGGTCGTGAGCGTCCTCGAGTTCCTCTCGCCGGATCTGGCGACGCCCGATGTGGCCGCCACCGTGGGCGCCTGGCGCTCGCCGCTCGAGCGCGCCCTTCGGCACGCGCCCCCCGAGGTCGCCGACGTTTCCCTGACCGGCAAGCTCGAGGTGCGCGGGAATGTCGAGGGGCTCGAGCCGGACGGCTTCGAGGTGGTTGGGGTCACTCCTGATCGCGCGCTCGTCCTCTGCGACTTCACACGCACAGCCGAGGTCCGCGAGCGGCTAGGCGAGCGGTTTCTGGTCGTCGACGTGAGCGGGGCGCTTGCTGGGCTTCGAGTCCAGGGGGAGACGCTCATGCGCCGTTTGACCGACTTCGACCTCGAGGCGCTGCCGGCGGTGGGCCCGGTCGCGCACGTCCAGGCGTACGTCCTGCGCGACGAAGCCCAGACCTTCCGCCTCTTCTTCGCGCAGGAATACGGCCATTACCTCGCCGAGGTGGTCGTCGACGCCGCCGAGGGCCTCCGGAAATGAAGGACATCTTTCGCGTCCGGCGCATGTGGCGCCCCCGCGGCGAGCTCAAGCGGCGCTACGAGGTCGTCATCGTCGGAGGTGGCTCCCACGGGCTGGCCACGGCCTACTACCTGGCGAAGAACCACGGGATCACGGATGTCGCGATCCTCGAGAAGAGCTACATCGGTTCGGGCGCAGCCGGGCGAAACACGACCATCATCCGCTCCAACTACCGCACTCCCGAGGGGGCGGCGTTCTACAGCGAGAGCGTCAAGCTCTACGAAGGGCTCTCCG
>DASXRO010000009.1:0-4078 GCA_036506555.1 Gaiellaceae bacterium | reverse complement strand
CGCCGACGAGCTCTTGGTCAACTTCGTCCGTCTTCTCGCGGAGAAGAACCGCATCGCCGAAGCCGTGCAGGTGCACGAGGAATGGGAGCGGCTGCTCGCGCGCGAGGAGCGCGTGCTCGAGCTCGAGCTGACCACCGCGGTGGAGCTCTCCGAGCAGGAGGCGAAGCGCGTCGTCAAGCAGATCGAGGAGGCCTCGGGCCGCCGCGTTGTCGCCACTCGCACGGTCGACCCCGACCTCATCGGCGGCCTCGTCGTCCAGGCCGGCTCTCTGCGCCTGGACGCGAGCGTGCGCGGCCGCTTCGAGCAACTGCGCGAGGAACTGATCACCACCTAAGGAGAAGTTTTTTGCCGATCCCCTCCCTCACATCTCGCATCCCCCGGCACGCTGCGAAGCGTCGCCCCGCGGTGTCCTCGGTCGCGCCCGTAGCCTCCGGCTACGAACGCTCCCTGCGTCCTAGCGGGGCTCGCTTCTCGCGTGCGGTGAACACGATTTGCTCGGGAGGTGACCGGATTTGAAGCTACGCCCCGAAGAGATCACGTCGATCCTGAAGAAGCGGATCGAGGAGTACGACGTCGAGACGGACCTGGCCGAGGTCGGCACCGTTCTCCAGATCGGCGACGGCATCGCCCGGGTCTACGGCCTGGAGAGCTGCATGGCGGCCGAGCGCCTCGAGCTCGAGCACGGCGTCACCGGCATCGCCCTGAACCTCGAGGAGGACAACGTCGGCGTAGCCCTCTTCGGCGACTGGGAGAAGATCTCCGAAGGCGATTCCGTCAAGCGCTCCGGCCAGATCATGAGCGTGCCCGTGGGCGACGAGCTGATCGGACGCATCGTCAACCCGCTGGGCGAGCCGCTCGACGGCGCCGGCCCGATCAACGCGAAGGAGACTCGGCCCCTAGAGCTCAAGGCGCCCGGCGTCGTCATGCGCCAGCCGGTGAAGGAACCGCTGCAGACCGGCATCAAGGCGATCGACTCGATGATCCCAATCGGCCGCGGTCAGCGCGAGCTCGTAATCGGCGACCGCTCGACGGGGAAGACGGCCATCCTCGTCGACACGATCCTGAACCAGAAGGGTCAGGACATGATCTGCGTCTACGTCGCCATCGGGCAGAAGGCCTCGACGGTGGCGCAGGTGTACGAGCGTCTGAAGGAGGCCGGCGCGCTCGACTACACGATCATCGTCACCGCCTCCGCGACCGAGGCCGCCCCGATCAAGTGGATGGCGCCCTACGCAGGCTGCGCCATGGGCGAGCACTTCCTCTACTCGGGCCGCCACGCCGTCTGCATGTACGACGACCTCTCGAAGCACGCCGACAGCTACCGGCAGATGTCGCTGCTCCTCCGCCGCCCGCCCGGGCGCGAGGCGTTCCCCGGCGACGTCTTCTACCTCCATTCGCGCCTCCTCGAGCGCTCCTGCAAGCTCTCGGACGACGAGGGCGGCGGCTCGCTGACGGCGCTCCCGGTCATCGAGACCCAGGCGGGCGACGTCTCCGCCTACATCCCGACCAACGTCATCTCGATCACCGACGGCCAGATCTTCCTGGAGAGCGATCTCTTCTACTCCGGCGTGCGTCCGGCGATCAACGTCGGCATCTCCGTCTCGCGCGTGGGCGGCAACGCGCAGACGAAAGCGATGAAGAGCGTCGCCGGCCGCCTGCGGCTCGACCTCGCCCAGTACCGGGAGCTGGAAGCGTTCGCGCAGTTCGGTTCCGAGCTCGACCCGCAGACGCAGCGGACTCTCGCACGGGGCGAGCGCATGGTGGCCACCCTCAACCAGCCCCAGTACGAGCCGTGGCCGCTCGAGGAGCAGGTCGTCGCCATCTTCGCCGGGATCCACGGCCACCTCGACGACATCCCGCCCGCGCAGGTGCCGCGCTTCCAAGACGAGCTGCGCGAGTTCCTCCGGACGGAGGGCTCCGTCTACCAGGAGATCCGGGAGCAGAAGGCGCTCTCCGACGAGCTGGAGAAGCAGATCGACGGGCAGCTCCAGAAGTTCAAGGAGACCTTCGCCGTCAAGGAGGACACCGGTCTCGTGGGAGCAGCGGCATAGCCACCGTCCAGGACATCAAGCGGCGGCTCCGGTCCGTCGGCAACACGCGCAAGATCACGAAGGCGATGGAGCTCGTCGCCGCGGCGAAGCTGCGCCGCGCCGAGGTGCGGATCGAGGCGATGCGGCCGTACGCGGAGCGCATGCGCGAGCTGATGATCGGGACGGCCCGGGCGACGCCGGCGCGGCAGTTCCCGCTGCTCGAGGCGCGCGAAGACGCGAGCAGCGTCGCGATCTTCCCCCTGACGGGCGACCGCGGGCTCGCCGGTGCCTTCAATGCGCAGATCCTCCGCCGCGCGCTGGCGATCGAGCGCGAGGTGCGCGGAGGCGGACAGGAGGTCCGCTGGCTCGTGGTCGGCAAGAAGGGCCGCTCGACGTTGCGCTTCCGGCGCTACGACATCCTCGACGCGTGGACGGACTTCACGGACGAGCCGGGCTACCACCATGCCGCCGCGATCTCGCGCCGGCTCGCCGAGCTCTTCACCGACCGAGCCTTCGACCGCGTCGTCATCGTTTACAACCACTACGTCTCGCCGCTGACCCAGACCGTGGCCGTCGAGGATCTCCTGCCGATTCCCCGTACGGCTCTCGAGGACGAGGAGGAGAAGTCGGCGTACGAGATCGCGCTCGAGGGGGACTTCATCTACGAGCCGGAGCCGGAGGAGATCCTCGCGCGACTGCTGCCCACCTATCTCGAGACCTCCATCTACCGCGCGCTCCTCGAATCCGCCGCGTCGAAGCACGGGGCGCAGATGACCGCGATGCGCAACGCCTCCAAGAACGCGCGGGAGCTGATCGACCGGCTGACGCTGGACATGAACCGGGCCCGGCAGGCCGAGATCACCCAGGAGATTCTCGAGGTGGTCGCCGGCGCCGACGCCCTAACGCAGTAGCTCTGCGCGCGTCCAACCTGTTGACATGAAGCCGATCCTCGTCGTGGGGCTCGCCGTCGCGCTCGCGGTCTCGCTCGCGGCGGTCGTCGGCAGCCGGAGCGCGGGCGAGGCGCGGGCCGAGGTCGCGCCGTGGTCGTTCGCCCAGTCCATGTCCCAGCGGCGGAGCTACGTCGCAGCCGCCGAGCTCGGAGGCAAGATCTACGTCGCCGGAGGCGCGGTCGGGGAGACGGGCCGCTTTCTCGCCGTCTTCCAGCGCTTCGACCCGAGGGCGAACAGCTGGACGACGCTCGAACGGCTGCCGCACCCGATCCGCGCGGGGGCGGGCGCGGCACTTGGCGGCAAGATCTACGTCATCGGAGGGCAGACGCCGTCGGGGGTCAGCGACCGGGTCTACGCCTACGACGTCGCGCGCGGTGGGTGGGAGGAGCGCGCGCCCTTGCCCGCTCCGCGCTTCAACGTCTCGGCGGTCACGTACGACGGAAAGATCTTTGCGATGGGCGGCTTCAGCGACACGACGGAGACTGCCGACGTCTTCGTCTACGACCCCGGTCGCAACGAGTGGAGCCGCGGCACGCCTCTTCCCGCGCCCAACCACACCTTCGGCGCTGTCGTCTTCAAGGGCGAGATCTGGGCCATCGGCGGCCGGCGCGCCGACCGGATCCTGCGCGAGGTCTGGATCTTCGACCCGAGAACGGGCAAGTGGCGGGAAGGGCCCGCCATGCCCAAGCCGATGGAGCTCGTCGGGGCCGCCGTGACGGGCGAGGAGATCCACGCGGTCTGGGAGAGCACCTACCAGATCTACGACGCGCGCATGGGAACGTGGCGGGACGGGCCGCGTCCGCTCGTGACGAGACACGGCCTCAAGGCCTTCGTGATCGGCGGCTCGCTCTACACCGTGGGCGGCTGCACGACCCAGCTCCACGACAGCCAGGTGGTGGAGACGCGTCGTATCACGGTGCGCTAACTTTCCGCGGCCCGGATGCGTCTAAGCGTCTGGTTGGCCGCGCGGCCCAGATCTACGTGCGGCCGAGTGCGTACCCAGTAGAGGAGGGCAGACGTGAAGAGAAAGAGATTGGCCCTGCTTGCCACGGGCCTGCTCGGCTCCTTTGCGCTCGCGGCCGCAGGTTGCGGCGGCGG
>DASXRO010000008.1:0-11176 GCA_036506555.1 Gaiellaceae bacterium | reverse complement strand
AGCAGCCACGGGTCCTCGATGCGTCGCCGGGCGTCCTTGTAGACCCAATACGCGGACGCCGCCCAGAAGATGACGAGAAAGAACAGGAAGACGTTCCGGATCGCGAGCCACGTGCCCGAGTGGAAGAAGTCCTTGAAGCCTCCGAAGAGATCGTCGTTCGAGTTCGTCGTCGTCTGAGCCAGGAACACCGCTGTCCTCACAGGAGGATTTTGCCCACGAGCCACCCTGCGCCAAACGAGAGCGCCACGATCGCCACGAGCACGATCGCGGCGAGCACGAAGACGCTTACGCGCTCGCCTACGGTGGCCATGGTACGGCAGTCGCCGGTCGGACGGAGGCGAGATCAGCGAGCAGATAGAGCGACCCCGTGACGAGCACGGCGCCGTCATCTCCAGCCGCTCGCCGAGCCCTACCCAGGGCCTCCGAGGCATCGGCGACCGCGTCCACTTCGGTGAAGAAACGGCGCGCCCGGGCAGCGAGGTCCTCGGACGATAAAGCGCGCGGATTGCTCGACGACGTGGCGACGATGCGCTCCCCGAGCGCCGAGAGCGCGGCGAGCATGCCGTCCACGTCCTTGTCCACGAGGATCGAGGCCACGACGACGTAACGCCGCGCCGGAAGCCGCGCGAGCAGCCACCCGACACCCGCGAGGTTGTGCGCTCCGTCCCAGATCTCCAGCGGCTGCTCCGACACGTGCTCGAGCCGACCGCGAACGACGACCTCGCCGGCCGCCGGGGCAGCAACTGGCCGCCCGAGCAAGGATTCGCTTGCCGCGATGGCCAGAGCGAGGTTGCTTCGGCCGGTCAGTACGACGCTGGCCGCGCCGGCCATCCGCGCGGCTTCCTCCCACTCGGCCTCGCCGAGCACGACCGTCGCGCCCGGCTGGACCACTGCCAGCTTCTCGGCGGCGATCTCCTCGCGCGTCGAGCCGAGTACGTCGGTGTGCTCGAGAGCGACATTCGTGAGCACGACGACCGACGCGCGCAGGACGTTCGTGGCGTCGTGGCGCCCGCCCAGACCCGCCTCCACGACGGCAACGTCGGTCTCCGCCGCCGCGAACTCCGCCAGCGCTGCGGCAGTCAGCACCTCGAACTGCGTCGCGCCCAGCCCCTCCGCCGCGGGCCGAACCCGCTCGAGCGCGCGCTCCAGATCGGCTTCGGCGCCCCGGACCCGGATCCGCTCGCTCCACCCGACGACATGCGGCGAGGTGTACGCGCCGGTCGCGACGCCGACGCCGGAGAGGAGCGCTTCCGCGAGCCGTGTGGTCGTCGTCTTTCCGTTCGTGCCGACGACGTGGATGGACGGATAGGCGAGCTGAGGGTCGCCGAGCTCCGTGAGCAGCTGCTGCATCCGCCCCACCCCGAACTCCTCCGGCCAGGGCGTGAGCTTCTCGAGCCAGGTGATGTTGTCAGCCGTCGAGGGCATCGAGCTCGCGGCGGTAGCGGGCCAGCTTCTCGCGCTCGCCCTCGACGACCTCGGGCGGTGCGTTCGCGACGAAGTTCTTGTTCCCGAGCATGCCCTCGGCCCGCGTGATCTCTTTGCGCAGGCGCTCCCGTTCGGCGTCCGCGCTTCCGTTCACCCGGACGCGGCCGGGCCTGACCTTCGCCTCGAAGATGCGCCGCTCGTCGCCGTCGAGATCCACGAGCACGCCGCTGCGCAGGAAGATCGCTGCGGCATCCTGCACCCGCTCGAGGGCGCCGGCGTCGGTCTCGAAGCGCCGGTCCTCCTCCGGCCAGGGCGAGACGATCAGCCGCGTCGCGCGCTGCGGGAGGTTCGTCCAGATCTCCTCGGTGACGTGGGGGAGGACGGGATGGAGAAGCTTCAGCAGCCGCTCGAGCGCGCCCAGGGCCGTCGCCGCCGCATCAGGGTCGTTCTCGTAGAGCCGCGGCTTGATCGCCTCCGCATACCAGTCGCAGAAGTCGTCGAAGGTGAGCCTGTAGAGAGCCTGCGCGGCCTGGGCGAAGTTGAACGCCTCGAAGCCGCCCTCGACCTCCGCGCGCACCCGGTCGATCCGGGCGAGAATCCAACGCTCCTCGAGCGCCTGCGGGCGCAATTCCGGGACCGTGCCCTCGGCGTTGGTGAGGATCAGTCGCGCGACGTTCCACAATTTGTTCGCGAGCTTGCGCCCTTCCTCGACGGCCCCGTAGGAGAAGCGCACGTCCTGAGTGGAGGACATCTTCAGCAGCCCGTAGCGGGTTGCGTCCGCCCCATGGTCGGCAATCACGTCGAGCGGATCGATTCCGGTCCCGAGACTCTTCGACATCCGGCGCCCGTCGGGCGCGAGCACGGTGGAATGGATGATCACGTCCATGAAGGGGACGTCCCCCATGATCTCGAGCCCGGAGAAGATCATCCGGTTCTCCCAGAGGCGGATGATCTCGCGCGCGGTCGTGTTCAGGTCGCCCGGATAGAACGTCCGGAGATCGGGAGTGTCGTCGGGCCACCCGAGGGTGGCGAACGGCCAGAGGGCAGACGAGAACCACGTGTCGAGCACGTCCTCCTCGCGCCGTAGGTCGGAGGAGCCGCACTCGGCGCAGGCCTCGGGGGCCGTCTCCTCGACGGTGATGTGCCCGTCAGGGCAGTACCAGACCGGGAGCTGGTGTCCCCACCAGAGCTGGCGCGAGATGTTCCAGTCGGGGGCCGTCTCGAGCGAGTCGACGGCGAAGCGGTGCTGCGACTCCGGGTGGTAGCGCACGCGCCGCGAGCGCAGCGCCTCCAGAGCCGGCCTCTTCAGCTCCTCCATGGCGCACCACCACTGGAGGGAGATCAGCGGCTCGATCCGCGATTCGCAGCGCTCGCAGAGCGCCACCGAGTGGCGATACGGCTCGAGCTTCTCGAGCTGATCGTGCTCTCGCAGCCAGGCGAGGATGCGCTCCCCGGCCTCCTCCTGCGTCAGCCCGGCCAGGTCGCCGGCGTCCGCGTTCATGCGTCCGTCCGGCCCGATCACCATCGGCTCGGGCAGCTCGTGCCGCCGGCCGATTGCGAAGTCGAGCGGGTCGTGGCCCGGAGTGACCTTCAGCGCCCCGGTCCCGAACTCCGGGTCGACGTCCTCGTCGGCGATCACCGGGACCGTGCGCTCGACGTAGGGGACGACGACCTCTCGGCCGACGACCTCCTTGTACCGCTTGTCGTCCGGATGCACGGCCACGGCGACGTCGGCCAGGATCGTCGCGGGCCGCGCCGTCGCGATCGTGATTCCGCCCCCGCCCCCGACGAACGGATAGACCAGGTAGGCGAGCTGGTCGTCCCGCTCGACATGCACCAGCTCGAGATCCGAGAGGGACGTCTCGTGGAACGGGCACCAGTTGATGATCCGATTCGCTCGGTAGATCCAGTCCTTCCGGTAGAGGTGGACGAAGATGCGCATCACCGCGCGCACGTAGTCGTCGTCCATCGTGAAGCGCTCGCGGCGGTAATCGAGCGAGGCGCCGATCCGCCGGAACTGCGTCATGATCGTGCGCCCGTAGAGGCGGAGCCACTCCCAGACACGCGCCTCGAAGGCCGCTCGCCCGAGGTCTTTCCGGTTCTTCCCCTCGCGCGCCAGGTCTTTCTCGACCGCGTTCTGCGTCGAGATTCCGGCGTGGTCGTAGCCGGGCTGGAAGAGCGTGTTGTACCCCTGCATGCGCCGCCAGCGGACGAGCGCGTCGGCGAGCGCGAGCTGGAGCGCATGGCCCATGTGCAGCTCGCCGGTGACGTTGGGCGGCGGATGCGCGATGACGAAGGTCTCGCCCGGCGCGTCGGCGTGGGCCTCGTAATGGCCCTCTTCCTCCCACGTCTTCTGCCAGCGCTCCTCGACGCCCTGGGGGCGGTACAGCGGCTCCATTCGGCTGATTCTAGGGAGACCCCGAGCTAGCTCCCGGAAGCCTCGGGCGCACACGAAAGGTCGTAGGCGGTGTTCGAATAGGTGACGCGCGCGGGCAGATGCATCAGGAAATCGGCGTCGGTGATCAGGATCTGCACGACGTGGGCGATGACCGGACCGCGCAGCACAAGCTGTGTAGCGCTCCCGTCGCCCATGAGGCAATAGCTTTCTCGCCCGTAAACGAAGCCTCGCCACGAATAGATACCTGGCGCGATTTGTACAGCCGCGCCACTCCGAAGAGCCGCTTCCCATCGCCGCTGGGCACCCTCATCAGGCGAAGCCGGGGAGGGGGGTTCCATACCCACGCGAATTCCGTCCGAAGTCACGTAGTAGGGGCTCTGCGTCGCGACCTGCACGACCTTGCGGTCGTAGAGCGAAACCGAAAGGACGCCTCCGGATCCTGAATAGCGCCGAGTGCTCCCCGTCCTCCCATGTGAACGCCACTCCTTCTCCTGACCGCGTCCGTAAAGCGTCTCGAGGTCGGCTTGGGTCATCCCGAGCGCGACCGCTCCCACCGACTTCCCGGGGATGATCGTGTCGGGGTCCTGTCCAGGCGCCGCCAGCTCCGCCCTGCTCGTCGCAAGCGAGTCGCCCGCCGGGTTGGCCTCATGCCGACCCATTGCGACGGCGAGGCCCACGACCGCGGCGACCACGGCGAGTGCCGCTGCGGCCGCGAGCAGCGTCCGCTCGCGCGGGATGCGTGCCGGTCGGCGCCAGACGCGCGAGCGCGGCAGCGGCGCTTCAAGGCGCAAGGGCGGAAAGCGGTCGGGCAAGCCCGTGGCGCTCAGCTGGAAGATCCGCTCCGGCCGGTCGATGTCCTTGAGCCGGTGTTCGCCGAGGTCGACGAGGCGGACGTCGGGAGCGAGCTCGTCCTCGACGAGATCGCGTGTGGTGTTCGACAGCAACACCTGGCCGCCGTGCCCGGCCGCGGCGATCCGCGCCGCGCGGTGCACCCCGATGCCGACATAGCGCTCGGAGCCCACCGAGGGCTCGCCGGTGTGGAGTCCCATGCGAACGCGGACATCCGCGCCCCCCGGCCAGGCATGGGCAGCCAGCGCCCGCTGGGCGGCTACCGCGGCGCCGACGGCGTCCTTCGCTCGCCGGAACGCGACGAAGAAGGAGTCGCCTTGCGTGTCGATCTCCTGGCCGCCGGCCGCCTCGAACGCTCTGCGCAGGATTCGCTCGTGTTCCGCGAGTACGTCACCGTAGGAGGACCCGAGCTCCTTGAGCAAGCGCGTCGACCCTTCGACGTCGGTGAAAAGGAACGTGACTGTGCCGCGCGGGAGCTCGCGCATCAAGCCTCCCTTCCAACCGAGAGTACTACGCGGCGGGTTCGGCGCCCCCGCCCGATCGCGGTCAGGAGCCCTTCATGGTCGATCGGCTTGCGGAAAAACGCGTCGGCCCCAGCGTGCGCCACCCGCTCCTGCTCGGTGATCGGATCGCGGGCGCTCACGACGATCACCGGGATTCCCTCGAGGGCCGGCATCGCGCGCAGGCGTTCCATGACGACATACCCGTCGCCGGCCGGGAGCGAGAGGTCGAGCAAGATCAGGTCGGGCCGCTCTTTCCGGGCCTGGTTGACCGCCGAGATGGCATCGCCGGCGAAGACGGCCTCGTAGCCCTGGGCCTTCAGACGGTGGGCCAGCAGGTGACGGATGTCCTGGTCGTCGTCGACGATGAGGATCTTTTCGCCGGCCATGCTGTTCGGTTTGTAGCACTTGCGTCAGGCATCAGCCTGACTGTGAGGCATCAATACTGGCCTAGCGAGCCCGCGCGCCGGCCGTAGGCGAGCCCCCGTCCGAAGAGGAAGACCGCGGCGGGAATCCCGACGACGCTGAAGATGGCGAGGAAGAGAGCGTCTCCGTGCCAGTCGCCCCCGAAGAGAGCCGCCCGGACGCCGTCGAAGGCCGGGCGCATTGGCGAAATCCGGCTTAGGGCCTCCAGCCAGCTCGGGAGCACGGAGACCGGGAAGGCGGCGCCGCTGATGAGGCTCATCGCGAAGAGGATCCCCCCTGTGAGAGCGTCCGCGCGCTTGACGACGAGCACGAGCGCGCCGGCCAGGATGCCGATGCCGACGAAGGCGGTGGCCGTGAGGAGAAGGATGATCACGAACCCGGGCCAGCTCGCGCGGGAGACGTCCAGTCCGAGCAGTGTTCCGGCAACGAGGAGATAGGCGGCCGTCCTCACGGTCGCGAACGAGATCGGAAAGCCGGCGAAGCCGAAGGCGAGCTCGGACGGAGTGACCGGCTGGGCGACCAGGGCTTCGAGTGTTCCCGTGAGCTGCTCCTCCCGGACGCGAGCGGCAAGACCGGTGCTGGTCGCGGCGACCACGGCCGAGAGCGTCAGGCCGACGGCGGCGAAGTCGAAGTACGACGGGGCACCGTCCAGGGAAGCTGTCGTGACTCCTGCGAAGGTGCGCGAGACGAAGTAGGCGACCAGCAGGTTGAGAACCGTGAAGACGAGATCGAACGCAAACGCAAGGCGGTAGGAGCGCGCGACCATGAAGTCACGCCGGATGACCGCAAGGAGGGCACGCCTGCGCGGCCGCGTACGCAGGCCTGGGACTGGCTCGGCCGCTTGCGCTTCCATGCTTCCGATTGTACGAGGCGTACAATTCGACAACCCCCCGGATGAGCCAAGTCGTTCAGAATCCCCTTGAAGCGGGCCGTGAGGCTGCGCGTCGCGGTGCCTGGCAAGAGGCCTACGCACAGCTCAGCGCCGCGGACCAGGACGGCGCGCTCACCGGCGAGGATCTCGAGCTCCTCGCGAACGCCGCCCTCTGGACGGGGCATCTGGGGGCCTCGATCGAGTACGCAGAGCGTGCATACACCCGCTTCGTGGACGAGGGACAGACGATCAAGGCGGCGATGACGGCACTCAGCCTCGCCGCCGAGTACCGCAACAAGCTGCAGAACTCGGCGTCTGCGGGCTGGCACCAGACGGCCAGCAAGCTGCTCGACAAGGAGCCCGAGTCCGCCACGCACGGCTATCTCGAGCTCCAGCGATCGCTGATCGCGAGCGGCCGCGGGGCCTACGACGAGGCGCTCGAGCACATCCAGCGCGCGCTCGAGATCGCCACACGTCACCACGACAGGGACCTGCTCGCCCAGGCCACCCTCCGCGAGGGTGTCGCTCGCGTCAACAAGGGCGACGTCGACGACGGCCTTGCCCTGATCGACGAGGTGACCGCGTCGGCGGTTGCCGGCGACCTCAATCCCATGTCGACGGCGATCATCTACTGCAACGCGATCGACGCTTGCCGGGACTTGGCCGATTACAGCCGCGCCGCCGAGTGGACGGAGACGGCCACCCGCTGGTGTGACCGCCAGGCGATCGCAGGCTTCCCCGGCATGTGCCGCGTCGATCGGGCCGAGATCATGCGCCTGCGAGGCGCCTGGGGCGATGCCGACCGCGAGCTTCAGCAAGCGACGGAAGAGCTACGGGACTTCAACCCGCGGGTGGCAGGCCAGGCCTTCTACGAGATCGGAGAGATTCGCCTGCGCATGGGCGAGCTCGAGGCGGCCGAGCAGGCCTTCGCCCAGGCGCGCGATATGGCGCGGGACCCGGAGCCGGGCCACTCGCTCCTACGGCTAGCCCAAGGCAAGGTGGACGCGGCAGCCCGCTCGATCAAGCGGGCGCTCGACGACGAGTCCTGGGGACGGCTCGACCGGGCGCGGCTCTTGCCCGCCCAGATCGAGATCGCGATTGTTTCAGGCGACGTGCGGACGGCGCGCACGGCCGCCGAGGAGCTCGAGAAGATCACGCAGGACTACACGATCTCCAACGAGAGGACGCCTGCCCTCGAGGCGAGCGCACAGGCCGCCTGGGGCACGGTCCGACTGGCGGAGCAGGATCCCGACGAGGCGATCACGTGCTTCCGGCGCGCCCTCAAGCTCTGGCGAGAGGTCGATCTTCCCTACGACGCGGCGAAGACGCGCGTGCAACTCGCCGCCGCGTACCGAGCGCAAGGCGACGAGGACGGCGCGACCTCGGAGCTCGACGCGGCGAAAGCGGCGTTCGAGAAGCTGGGCGCGCGGCTCGACGCCGAGCGGGCAAACCAACGCCTGACCAAGCGGGTGACGAAGACGTTCGTCTTCACGGACATCGTCGACTCGACCAGGTTCGCGGAACTGCTCAAAGACCGCTGGGAGAAGGTCGTGCTCAAGTCCCACGACGAAGTCATCCAGCGGATCGCGTCCGACGAGGGTGGCGAGGTCGTGAAGCAGACCGGCGACGGGTTCTTCCTCGCCTTCGGCGACCCGAATGCGGCAGTTCAGGCGGCGGTCGCCATCCAGAAGGGGCTCGACGAGCATACGTTCCCGGCCCAGGTGCGGATCGGCATCCACACCGCCGAGGCACAGGACGCCGGCGGCGACTACCAGGGCGAGGGGATCAACCTCGCGGCGCGCATCGGCAAGCTGGCGGAAGGCAGTCAGATCCTCGCCAGCTGCGACAGCATCACCGGCATCCCACTTGTCTGCTCGGCGCCGACAGAGACGCAGCTGAAGGGGTTCACGGACCCCGTGAAGATCACCTCGATCGACTGGCGCTAAATCGCCGTGCCGTTCATCGAGCCGATTCCCGAGGTCGTGGACGCTTCGGCATTCCAGCCGGATCAGGCCTACAGCAACATCGACGCGGACCTCCGCGAGGTCCTCGTCGTCGGGCGCCCGATCGAAAGGAGCTAGGCGGGCGGCGGAACTGCGGCCGCGAGCGGAAGTCGCCTGTCCTCCGGGATCGCGGCGGGCATGAGCGCGGCCAGCTTCCCGTAACGATCTCGGAGCCTGCGACGCAAGCGGGGAGCCGATCTCAGCCACGTCAACCGGCTCACGCCGTCGGGTCGCCCTCGCGTCACGATCCGGGTTCCGCCGGCCTCGGCCTCGAGCGCGGTGGTCAAGAGGACGCGTGCGCCCCCGGGAAGGGAGGCTCGCTCGGTGAAGTAGTCGAACGGCCTCCAGTCGAGGATCTCTTCGTAGATGTGCGCGCGGCCGTCAACGCAGACCGTCGAGGTCCCCGTACAGCGGCGCCCGCCCGCGTCGACCTGCTCGATGTCGTCCACTTGCCAAAGGAGGCGCTTCTGGGGCGAGGTCAGGTATTCCCAGGCGAGCGGCTGCGGAACCGACAGCAGCACCTCGACCGCGAAGGACGCATCCTCGGGTGCGACGACGAAGCGGCGCCGATCGCGCTCCGTCGACCACCGGGTCTCGAGATCCAGGACCCACGCGGGCACCTCGCCGACGTCACCGTATTGCTCACGATGGCTCTGCAGCTCGAGGGCGACGGGGTCGATTCCCAGCGCGTTCACACAGGCCTCCGTGCAGAGGGCGTATCCCCTGAGGCCCAGCACTTCCGCAGCGGTGTTCTTGAGCAGACGGTGGACGAGGATGACATCGTGGCCCGTCAGCTCCTCGCCGCGGGCTCCCGTCCGTCGAATGAAGTCGCCGTAGTGGACGACAAACTTGAGGTTGAGCTCGGGCGCCTTCGCGCACGCGTTGCACGAGCAGTTCGTCGAGTGCTCGATGCCCCGCAGTCGCTGGCGGAAGCCGAAATAGCACTCCTCGATCGAGTCGAGCAGCATCGATGCGTCGAGCTCCCCGTGGAGCGCGTACCCGAATGCGGCGTCGCCCTCGAGCTTGTTCACGCGCAGGACGGGCTCCAGGTGCTCGACGACGTCACGCGTGATGTCGGCGAGCACGTCCTCGGCGTACTCGAGCGGGCTCGAGACGACGTAGTCCGTATAGCCCGAGATGTCGGCAATGAGGAGACAGCCGCTGTTCGCCACAGGGAGCACGAGTCGGACTGTACTCCCACGCCCGCCGTGAGAAAGTGAGCCGCCGTGCTGGGTAGTGCCACGCTGTTCGCGAATCTGAAGGCCGCGGATCTCGACGCAGCGGTCGATTTCTACGGCGGAAAGCTCGGTCTCGAGCTCGTCTACGACGGCGAGATCATGCCCGGGTACCGCGAGATCCTCTTCGACGCGGGCGGCGGCATCGTGTGCCTCGAGCAGGGCGCGACGACCAGCGGCGAGCAAACGCTCGTCAGCTTCGCCGTCGACGACGTCGAGGGCACCGTCGCCTCGCTGCGCGAAAACGGCGTCGCCTTCGAGGATTACGATCTGCCGAGCCTCAAAACCGAGAACGGTGTGGCCACCATCGGGAGCCTTAAGGCCGCCTGGTTCAAAGACCCGAGCGGGAATCTCTTGGCGGTCATCTCAAGCGTCGAAGCGATGAAGGCGGCGGGCTCGGACTAGGTCGGCGCGACTAGGCCGACTCTTCCTCGAGCTCTTCGAGCTCGAGGTTGCGACCCCCGGTGGTGACCAGCGTCGGCTTCAGGTTGCGCTGGATCGTCTCCTTCGTGATCACGCACTTGGAGACGTCCTTGCGCGACGGCAGCTCGAACATGACGTCGAGCAGCGCGTGCTCGATGATCGAGCGCAGGCCCCGCGCGCCGGTCTCGCGCTCGAGCGCTTTGTCGGAGATCTGCCAGAGCGCGTCCTCTGTGAAGACGAGCTCGACGGAGTCGTACGAGAAGAAGCGCTGGTACTGCTTGACGAGGGCGTTCTTGGGCTCGAGGAGGATCTGGACGAGATCCTCGCGCGTCAGCTGGTGCACGGCCGAGACGACGGGCAGACGGCCGATGAACTCGGGGATGAGCCCGTAGGAGAGGAGGTCCTCCGGCATCACCTGCGAGAGGAGCTCGGTCGACTCCACCGACTTCTTCGACTTGATCTCGGCGCCGAAGCCGACCTGGTTCTTCCCGATGCGCTTCCCGATGATCTTCTCGAGCCCGGCGAACGCGCCGCCGCAGACGAAGAGGATGTTCGTCGTGTCGATCGAGAGGAACTCCTGGTGCGGGTGCTTGCGGCCGCCCTGCGGCGGCACGCTCGCCACCGTCCCCTCCAGGATCTTGAGAAGCGCCTGCTGGACGCCCTCGCCTGACACGTCGCGCGTGATCGACGGGTTGTCCGCCTTGCGCGCGATCTTGTCGACCTCGTCGATGTAGATGATTCCCGTCTCGGCCTTCTTCACGTCGAAGTCGGCCGCCTGGATCAGCTTGAGGAGGATGTTCTCGACGTCCTCGCCGACGTAGCCGGCCTCGGTGAGCGCCGTGGCGTCCGCGATCGCGAACGGGACGTTGAGGATGCGCGCGAGCGTCTGCGCGAGCAGCGTCTTCCCGCAGCCGGTCGGCCCGAGCAGGAGGATGTTCGACTTCGAGAGCTCGACGTCGTTGTCGTCGTTCGCCATCTGCACCCGCTTGTAGTGGTTGTAGACGGCGACGGAGAGGGTGCGCTTGGCCTCCTCCTGCCCGACGACG
>DASXRO010000007.1:0-3708 GCA_036506555.1 Gaiellaceae bacterium | reverse complement strand
GGGCATCAGCGACCCGAGCGCCCATCTCGCCTGTTACAAGATCCGGGACGTCAGAGGCGACGAGTTCCCGAAATTCAAGAAGGAACACGTGGAAGTGACCGACCAGTTCGGCACCCACAGCTTGCTCTTGAAGAAGACCCGATCGCTGTGCCTGCCCTCCTCGAAGGCTCCGCTCGGAGAGGTTCCAGGCTCTCCGCCTCCGGGTCTCGATCACTTCAAGTGCTACAAGACCAGGCAAGTAGGGACGAAGTTCGATCCGCGGCAGGTCGTCCTCACCGACCAGTTCAACACGGAACGGGTGAACGTCGTCAGGCCGGAAGCCTTCTGCAACCCGGTGGACAAGGACGGCTCGGGAATCAACGACCCGAGCGCCCATCTGGCCTGTTACAAGATCGGGGACGTTCGCGGGGACGAGTTCCCCAAGTTCCAGCAGGAACGCGTGGACGTGACCGACCAGTTCGGCACCCACAGCTTGCTCTTGAAGAAGACGCGATCGCTCTGCCTGCCCTCCTCGAAGGCTCCGCTCGGAGAGGTTCCAGGCTCTCCCCCTCCGGGTCTCGACCACTTCAAGTGCTACAAGACCAAGCAGATAGGGACGAAGTTCGATCAGCTGCAGGTCGTCCTCACCGACCAGTTCACCACGGAGCGGGTCAAGGTCGTCCGCCCGGAAGCCTTCTGCGCCCCGGCCGACAAGGACGGCTCGGGCATCAACGACCCGAGCGCCCATCTGGCTTGCTACAAGATCCGCGACGTCCGAGGCGACGAGTTCCCCAAGTTCGAGCGGCGGCGCCTGGAGGTGGGCGACCAGTTCGGGACGCACACCTTGCTCCTGAAGAAGACGAGGAGGCTCTGCCTCCCTTCCTCGAAGACCGTTCTCTGACAGCTTCCAACGGCTGGAGCGCCGCTCGTTGGCGGCGCTCGGCTAGTCGTCGACGTCGGGATCGACTTCGTCGGCCCGGCGCGCAGCCACCTCGGCTTCCTTCTGCTCGGCTTGCGCACGCTCGGCGAGCTCTTTCGCGACGGACGCGCGATGCTCGGCGCGCTGAGATTTCGACTCAGCTTGCTTGCGGAGCTCGAGCGCCTCGCTCCGCTTGCTCTCCAGGCGCCGTTCGCGGGCTCTCCGTGCGGGCAGGAGGAGCAGGACGACGACGAGAACGGCTGCAACTGCGATGACGATCCAGACCCAGGTATCCATTCTCGACCTCCTTTTGGTTCGAGGCCGATACCCGTGATCCGCGCGCGCTAGACCTCGCGGTAACGGGCGCGAGCCAGGCTGAAGACCCCGAAGGCGACCAAACCCGCCGCCACGGTTCCGAGCAGTGCCGGGCCGTAAGGTTGCTCGGACAGGCGCTGAAGGGCACCGTCGAGGCCCACCGGCTCCTTCGGGTCGTACTCCAGGGCAGCCTTCACCACGAAGATGCCGATGAGAGCGAAGACGATGCCGCGGGCCGCAAATCCGGCGCGGCCGACGGCGCAGACGAGCCGCCGCTCGCCGCCGCTCATCTGCTCCACCTTGAGATCCTTCTCGAAGTTCCGGCTGACGGCGCGGTAGCCGTTCCAGAGGCCGTAACCCACGATCGCGAGGCCAGCTGCCCCGACGAGCCAACGGCCGGCCGGCCAGTCGAAGACCGTTGCGGTCGCCTTGTCCTCCTTGTTCGACTTTCCACCGCCGCGTGAGAGCGCCATAGCGAGGGCGCTGTAACAGAGGCTCGCGTAGAGGAGTACGCGGGCGGCATAGACGAGCCGCTTCCCGACGCCGACATCGTCCTCGCTCTCGATCTTCTCCCCGAGGACGGCGACCGCGAAGCGCCAGATGGCGTATCCAGCGAAGCCGACGGCGAGAGCCAGCAAGGCGGCGAGGCCGTACCACTCGTCGGCGAGCGTGTCCAAGGCACCCCGCTGGTCGGTCGTCTTCCCGCCTAGGCCGACCGCGAGCTCGATCGCGAGCCCGCCGACGAGCACGTACATCGCGCCCTGCGCGACCATGCCGGCTCGCGCCAACCGCGCGAGCCAGTTCTGTCCGCTGCCCCGGTGGGCAAGGCCATCGGCGGAGGTTCTGATCTCGGCTTGAATGTCGCTCATCGAGTGAGACACTTGGGGCGCCCCGCCGAATACCCGCTAGGAGAGCGCGCGAATCCCAGCCGTGACGCCGGCCGCCACGATGACGACGGCCAGGAGCGGCAGGCGTAGGACTATCGCCACGGCCGCAGCGCCAATCCCCAGGAGTCGCTGGTCGAGGACGATCTGGCGATCCCCGCCGACGGCCTGGGTCACCACGAGGGCGGCGAGAAGCGCGGGTGCGAGAAGGAAGAGGACGGCGCTCAGCGCGAGTGGCAGCTCCCGCCCACCGAGGACGACGGGTCCGACCGCCTTGAGGCACACGGTCGCCGCGCCGACCAGGATGATCACGATCCAGACGGAGCTCACGTGCGCACCCAGCCGATGAAGCAAGCCGCTGTCGCTGCGACGATCGGCACGCCGGCCGGGACGAACGGGATGAGAACCACCGCGATCGCACCTCCCGCGAGGGCGGCGGCCAGCGCTCCCCGTGAGGTCACCTGGGGCACCAGCAGCGCGAGGAACAGCGCCGGGAAGGCTGCGTCGAGGCCGTACCGCTCGGGGTCGCCGAGCCTGTCGCCGACGAGCGCCCCGAGCGCCGTTCCGCCCACCCAGCAGACGTAGAGAACGAGCCCGCCGCCGACCAGGAGCCGTCGGTCGTACCTTCCGTCGGAGTGGCGTGAGAGCGCCCAGGACTCGTCCACGATCAGTTGCGCCTCGAGCAGCCGGCGCACAACTGAGCCCCGAAAATGGTCGCCGACCGTCACGCTGATCGGTGCGTACCTCGCGTTGAGCAGGACGGCCGCGGCGACCGCCGCAGCTACGCCGCCGCCCGTCTCGAGTACGGAAGCCGCTGCGAACTGCGCCGAGCCGGCGAAGGTCGTCGCCGACATGACGATTGCCGCGAGCCCGTCGAACCCTGCCGTGTGCGAGAGGACGGCGAAGGAGGCGGCGAAGACGGCAGCGGCCGCGCCGATCGGCGCTATGCGGCGCGCCCCTTCCCGGTAGGTCGTCCTAGTCGTCGACCCAGTCACGCGTGAGGTAGAGCCAGAACGCCAGCCCCGCATACGGCCCGTAACGACGGAAGCGCCGCTCAATTCCTGCATCCGAGGCCTTGCGGCCGTTGACGCGCGCGTACTTGGGCCTCGTCCAGGAGTCGAGAATGAGAGGTGAGTAGCGACCGAGCAGCATCATGATGTGCGCGGCCGCATAAGGGCCGACGCCGGGAAGGGCCAGTAGCCGCTCCGCGACTTCCTCGTCGGAAAGCTCCTCGGGCGGCGTTTCGCCGAGATCCTCGAGGTCGAGCGCGCCAGAAGCCACAGAGTCCGCCAGGGCACGGAAGTACGCACTGCGGTAGCCGGCCCGGACGACGTCCTTGTAGAAATCGTCGCTCGCCTCGGCCAGCGCGGCCGGAGTGGGGAAGGCTCGCCCGTAGGGGCCGTCGTCCGCGGCTCCGAGGGCGGGCTCGCCAAGATGCTCGACGAACGCGCCGACCATGCGGACGGTCGCGGACCACGCGCAATTCGTCGTGGCGATCGTCTTCACCACGTCCTCGAAGACGGTCGCGCTTCGCAGCAAGCGTCCGGCGCCGGCTGCCGCCCAGGAGAGGTCTGGGTCCTTGCGAACCCGCTCGTAGAAGTCCGAAAGATC
>DASXRO010000006.1:0-2461 GCA_036506555.1 Gaiellaceae bacterium | reverse complement strand
ATCGCGGGCGAGGTCAAGGACTTCGATGCCCAGGGCCTGGCTTCGGCCAAGGACATGAAGCGGCTCGACCCGAACGTCCTGTTCGCCCTGGGCGCCGGCAAGGAGGCCTTAGCGGATGCCGGCGTGAACGGCTTCCGCCCGGACCGGGTGGGGATCGTCCTCGGCTCCGCCATCGGAGGCTTTACGGAGCTCATGCGCCAGGCGGACATCCTGCGCGAGCGGGGCTTCGATCGCGTCTCGCCGACCTTCATCCCCAACGTCCTGGTCGACGCGGCCAGCGGACAGCTTGCGATCGACCTCGGTATCCGTGGCCCGAACTACGCCGTCGTGTCGGCTTGCGCGACCGGATCGCACACGATCGGCGAGGGCGCGGAGCTGATTCGCCACGGCCATGCCGACGCGATCCTCGCGGGAGGCACCGAGGCCTGCATCCACCCCCTCATCCTCGCGGGGTTCACGTCGATGCGCGGCCTCGCCTCTGCGAATGGAGATCCGACGAAGGCTTCCCGCCCGTTCGATGCCACGCGGGCGGGCTTCGTCATGGCCGAAGGCGCCGGAGTCGTCCACCTCGAGACGCTCGACTCGGCCAGGGAGCGCGGCGCGCCCATTTACGCGGAAGTCCTCGGGTACGGCGCCTCGAACGACGCCTACCATATGGCCGCGCCGGACCCGGAGTCGGTCGGCGTCGTCGAGATGATGCGACAGGCGCTCGAACGAGCCGGCGTGGCGCCGGAGGAGGTCGACTACATCAATGCCCACGGCACGTCCACGCCCCTCGGCGATTTGGCGGAGACGAAGGCGATCAAGGAGGTATTCGGCGACCACGCCTACAAGCTCGCCGTTTCCTCGACCAAGTCGATGATGGGTCACATGTTCGGCGCCGCCGGGGCAGTCGAGGCGATCATGTGCGCGCTCGCGATCCGCGACGGGATTCTCCCGCCGACGACCAACTATGCGAACCCCGATCCCGAGTGCGACCTCGACTACGTCCCCAACGAGGCGCGCAAGGCTGATGTGCGTGTGGCCTTGTCGAACGCCATGGGCCTCGGCGGGCACAACGGCTGCGTGCTCCTCGGCCGCGTCGACGATTAGGGGGCCGCTTCATGCGGCGCTGAAAGGGCGCCTGCCGGCGGCTAGCCGACTCGTTCGATTGTCTCGGGCGTCAATTCGTCTATCGATCTGAGCACCTCGTCGGCGAGACCAAGGGCCTCTTCGCCCGGCGGATACCGTGGGTTCGGGATCGCGAGCACCCGCATCCCCGCGGCCTTGGCGCTTCGAATGCCGTTCTCGGAGTCCTCGATGGCAACACAGCGAGCGGGCGCGACTCCGAGGCGCCGCGTCGCCTCGAGGTAGACGTCGGGCGCCGGCTTCCCGCGCGGAACTTCCTCCGAGGAGACCGTCGCGAGGAAGTAGCGCGCGAGGCCGGAGAGCTCCAAGACGAGGTCGATCAGCTCTCGATTCGAAGAGGATGCAAGCCCGAGCGGCCAGCGCTCCGCGAGCCGCTCGACGGCTTCGACCGCCCCGTCTATGAGCGGAAGCTCCCGCCGATAGAGCTCTTCGAGCCGACGGACGACCTTCGCGGAGATCTCCTCGGGCGGTTCGGGCAGCCCCACGATGTCGTGCATGTAGCGCGACCATTCGAGGGAGCTCATGCCCATCATGCCCCGCGAGGCCTGCTCCGGCCAGGGCCGGCCTCGCTCGGCGGCGAGTTCCTTGCGAGCAGCGTCCCAGACGTGCTCCGAGTCCACGAGCACGCCGTCGAGATCGAAGACGACAGCCTCGATGTGGCTCGGCCGGCGACCTTGCCGGGCTCCTGACGCGCGAAAAGCGAGCCAGGCAAGGACGCAGGGAGCGTGCATGCTAGACAGCATGTGCGCGACCGAGGACAGGGCCTGGCGACGCTTTGCAGCCGTTCAGGGGCCCGGAAGAGGTTGCCTGCTGGGCCACTAAAGGGAGATGTAGCGCTGGTCGACGTAGACGAGCGGCGGAGCCGAGCGCCCCCGCTCCGCGGCAAGGGCCTCGCCGACGAACAACGTGTGGTCGCCGGCTTCGTGCTCGGCCCGGACTTCGCATTCGAGCCAGCCGAGCGCATCCTCGATCAGAGGTGCGCCTGCCGCGTCGGCTCTGGTCGCGATGCCGTGCCAGTGGGCGAGCGGAGGCACACCGCGGGCGAAGTGCTGGGCGATTGCCTCCTGGTCACCGGCCAGGAGGCTGAGCGCGAAGCCGCCCGCTCGGCGCAGGAGCTCGTGCATCGCGGCCTGGGTACTGACGCTCACGCCGACGAGCGGGGGGTCGAGGGAAAGGGAGACCAGGGAGCCGATCGTGAGGCCGAGGCGCTCGCCGTCGGCGTCGACTGTGAGCACGGCGACCCCGGAGGGGAACCCTCGCAGCAGAAGACGAAGGTCCTCGCCGAGTTGCGTCAGCGGCGGCGCTCGACGTCGAGCGCGTCCACCAGCGAGTC
>DASXRO010000005.1:0-1738 GCA_036506555.1 Gaiellaceae bacterium | reverse complement strand
GGGGAGTAGACCTCCTTTCGGCCACCGTGCGCGAGGTCTGCGAAACGGACATGACGACGGTCGGCCCCGATCTGCCGCTCGACGAGGCCCTCCATCTCATGGCTGAGAGCGGTCTAGAGCGTCTGCCGGTGACGGAGGACGGGCGCCTTCTGGGTGTGCTCCAGCGCGAGCCGGTCGCGCGGCGGCTCGCGGAAGAGGAGCCCGCGTGATCCGGGAGCATCGCGTGCCGGTCAACGGGCGCACACTCGCGGTCCTGGAGGCCGGCGACGAGAGCGGGCAAGCCGTCGTCGCCGTCCACGGCACTCCGGGATCAGGTTTTCTCTGGCGCGGGCTGGTCGAGGACGCCGAGGCACGCGGAATCCGGCTGCTCGCGTACGACCGGCCGGGGTATGGCGGCTCCGATCCGCACCAGGGCCGCTCCGTCGCCGACGCCGCGGGAGACGTCGCGGCCATCGCCGACGCGCTCGGCATCGACCACCTCGCCGTCGAGGGAGGGTCCGGGGGTGGGCCGCACACGCTTGCGTGCGCCGCGCTCCTCCCCGACCGGGTCGTCGCGGCCGCCTCCCTCGCCGGGGTCGCGCCGTATCCCGCCGAGGGCCTCGACTGGCTCGACGGCATGGGCCAAAACAACCTGGACGAGTTCGCGGCCGCGCTCGCCGGACGGGAGACCCTCGAGCGCTATCTCCGCGAGCAGGCCGACGCCATGCTGGCTGCCGAGCCGGATGCGATAGCGGACACTCTGCGTCCCCTCCTCAGCCCGCCCGACGCGGCTGTGCTGACCGGTGAGTTCGCCGAGTACCTCGCCGAGTCGACGCGGAGAGCGATCGGCGAACGGCTGGACGGCTGGATCGACGACGATTTCGTCTTCGTGAACCCGTGGGGCTTCGAGCTCGACGAGATCCGCGTCCCCGTTCAGCTCCTGCACGGAGCGCAAGACAGGTTCGTGCCGATCGCCCACGGCGAGTGGCTCGCGGAGCGGATCCCCGGGGTGGACGCTCATCTCTCCGCAGAGGACGGCCACCTCACGATCCAATTGGGGCGCATCGGCGACGTGCACGCCTGGCTGCTCGAGCGCTTTTAGAGCCGTGAGCCCCGAGGGCGTTCCGCCGGCGCACCCCGGACTGTCCTGGGCGGCCACAACCGAGGCCGGACGGGAGTGGCTCCAACGGCTCTCTCGCCTGGTCGAGGAGTGCCAAGAGATGTGGTCGCTGGTGCTCGGAGACCCGTTCGCGTACGCCTACGCATCCCTTGCAGTGCCTGCGACGCTCCCCGACGGTGGCGAGGCGGTCCTCAAGATCTGCCTTCCCGATCGGGAGAGCGAATATGAGGCCGAGGCTCTTGCGCATTGGAACGGCCAAGGCGCTGTCCGTCTCCTCGCTCACGATTCGGAGCGCTGGGCGCTCTTGCTCGAGCGCTGCCGTCCAGGGACCCAACTTCGCGAACTCGCTCCCGAGGCAGCGCTTGACGTAATCGTCGGTCTGCTACCGAGACTATGGATACCGGCTGGTGAGCCGTTTCGTCCGCTGGCGGACGAGGCGGAGTGGTGGGCGTCCTATCTCCCCGAGAAGTGGGTACGAGCTGGGCAGCCCTTTGAGCCGGAACTCCTTGAAGCCGCGCTCGAAGCGGTGAGCGAGCTCGTACCGACGCAGGGCCAAGCCGTGCTCGTCAATCAAGACCTTCACGCCGACAACATTCTTCGAGCCGAACGGGAGCCGTGGCTCGCAATCGATCCGAAGCC
>DASXRO010000004.1:0-5537 GCA_036506555.1 Gaiellaceae bacterium | reverse complement strand
GACGGCGCATCCGGCCGGACCATCGGCGCGAGTCCCCGGCGGCGTGAGACTCGAACGGGCTACGGCCCGCCGGCGACCTCCTCGGGTAGCTCGTACCAGCGCTTGCGCTCGCCGACCCTGGCCCTGAGCTTCCAGCCGCGTGTCTTCGGCTCGGCCTCGATCCGCTCGAGAAGCGCCTCGGCGCGCTCCTGGACCACCGCACGGTCAGGGATCTCGTAGCGCGGAACCATGTCCCGACAGGCCGTGAGGTTGCCGGTGATCGTCCGCCAGAGGCCCCAGTCGCCTGCGCAGAGGGCGGCGACCCGCCCGGCGTTCAGGGTCTCGCCGTCGGCGTCGCCGACGGGGTGGTCGTGCAGGAGGGCAAGCGTGTCGAGCACGTCCTTCTCATTCAGCTCGGCGATCTGGAGCTTCGTCAGGAGGAGCTCCGCGAGCGGGATTGACACGGGGTCGACCTCGATGCGCTCGTCGAGCGGGATCTTGTGAGACATTGAAAAGGCGCCGACGAACACATCCACCTGGCGGTCATGCTCCTCGTCGAAGAAAAGCATGCGCTCCTGCCCGTGCAGGGCGTTGAAGGCCACGTGGGCCGAATAGCCCTCGTTGCGAAAGAGCTCTGCTGCCGCGCGCGCGGCCTTCTTCCCGGTGACGAAGTCCAGGTCGCCGTAAGAGCGCGCGAACGGCCGTGCGAGCCCTTTCGGAGCGCGTAGGTAGATGGCCACGCCGCCGAGCAGGCGCAGCGGAATGTGCCCGTCGTGTGCGCGTGCGAGGACACGCTTGCCCTCCGCCACGACGTTCGCCTCGATCATGCGGTCCGCGCGAGGAGGGTCTCTCCCTCGCGAAGGTAGGCAGTCGCTCCGGCCGAGCGGTAGAAGGAGAGCGCCTTTTGGAGCTCCTGGTCGCCTTCGGCCCGGCGTCCGTCGGCAAGGAGCGCCTCGGCTGCCCGCAAGCGGGCGAGCGCCTCGTCGGGCAGCGAACCGATCTCGGCATAGATCTCGGCGGCGCGCTGGAAGTCATCCAGTACAAAGGCCTTCGCTGCGTCGATCCATTTGGTCGGCAACTTGGCCTTGCCGGAGATCTCGATCAGCTCCGAGCCCCGCCCGAGAGCGCCCAGCACGATCGCCACGTCGATGAACGCCTGGAGGTGTGAATCGAGCATCGTCTCAGGCTTGCGAGCCCACAGCGTAAGGAGCTCATCGGCGAGCCGGCCGGCCTCGTCGAGTCTGTGCGCGGCCACCTCTGCGCGGGCACGAAAGGCGAGAGCCGGGTAGAGCGCCTGCGGGTCCCGGACGATTCGGGCTATTTCGAGCGCCTTCTCAGCGTCCCCGAAGGCGGCCGCGCTGCTGCGCGCAACGCCGATGCGAGCCTTGGCGAGCAGACACTGGCTGTCCATGTAGTTCGGCGAGCCGGCCTCGGTCTCGGAGAGAAACTCGTCGGCGAGTTCGAGGCCCTCGTCCCAACGCCCCGTCCAGTAGCACTCGACAACAAGCTCGCCGCGGAGAAAGCGAATCATCGGCGCGAGCCCGAACCGCTCGGCTACTCGACGGCCTTCGGCGCGAAGCTCGAACGAACGGCCGAGGTCGCCGAGGTGGCTGCTCACCATCTCGGCCAAGTTTCCGTACCCGCGCGACGTGCTCTCCGGGAGGTTGTTCTCGAGAGCGACGGCAAGACTCCGCTCAAGGTCGCTTATGCCCTCCGAGTCGCCGAGATTCATCCGGCTGATGCCAATCGAACTCAGCGCGTGGGAACGGGACTCGTCCAGCCCGAACTTATCGGCCATTTCGAGAGCATCACGGCCGGCACGAATTGCGTCCTCGTAACGGCCGGCCATCATCGAGGAGCCGGCGAGCTGAGTCAGCGTGTAGACCTTCGACTTGGAGGCCGGAATGCCATCGAGTAGCTTCGCCGCCCGCTCGATGTGCTCTGCTTCGAGATCTCGCAGTCCTTGGGTCCCGCGGATGTTGCCGAGATGCACCTCCGCTTCGGCCGCAGCCTCAAAATCGCCTGCGGCAAGTAGGCCGTCTCGTGCCTCTTCGAGGATCTCGGCACCTGTCGCCTCTCCCTTATAGCGCGCCAGTCCGAGTCGCAGGAGCAGATTTGGACGCTCCTGTTCGTCGGCGGGCCAGAGCTCGAGGGCGGCACTGTAGAAGCGGCTGGCAGCGGAAAAAGCATTCAGTGAGAGCGCTCGATCACCGGCCTCCCGGAAGGCCATTCGAGCGGGCTCGGCAAATCCGCCCGTGTCCTCTCCCGCAGCCTGGGCGAGCTCCAGAGCGCTCATATAGTGGTGCGCGAGCATCTCCGCGCGATCCTCGGAGCGGTCGGCACTCAACGACGCAATCCACTCCGCGGCTGCGCGATGCTTGGACGAGCGGCTCCCACGCGGAATCTGTCCGTAGGCGACGTCCCGCACGAGGACGTGCAGGAAGATGTACTGCTCCTCCCCGGCGACTGACGATCTGCGTTCGCGGCGGACGAACTCCTTGCGGCTGAGCGCGTGCAGCCACTCCTCGATCGCCCCGCGCTCTTTGCCGCCCACCGCGGCGACGGCGCCGGCCCAGAAGACCTTCCCGATGACCGCAGCGTCCTGGGCAAGGGTCTTCTCCTCATGAGAGAGCGAATCGAGCCGCGCGGCGACGATGCCCTGAACGGACTCGGGCAACGGAAGGTCGTCGGAGCCCTCGAAGCGCCACGCGCCATCGTCTCGCCGTAGAAATCCCCGGTCCTGGAGCATGCGGACGTACTCCTCTGCATACAACGGATTGCCTTCGGCCCGCGCAAGCAGCGAGGCTTGCAGGTCCGCCGGGAGCACGGCCTGCTCTAAGAGGGCTGCCACGAGCCGCGCTGTATCCTCGCGTGTCAGCGGCGAAAGGGAGAGGGTCGTCGCGTTCGGTTTCCCGCCGCCCCAGCCCGGCCGCCTGGTCAGGAGCTCGGGTCGGGCAATGCAGACGACGAGCAGCGGCACTCCGCTTGCCCACTCGACCAGGTCGTCGACGAAGTCGAGCAGCCCGTCGTCGGCCCAGTGCAAGTCCTCAAAGACCAGCACGAGCGGGCTCTTCTCCGCCAGACGCTCGAAGAACCGGCGCCAGGCGCCGAAGGCTTCAGCCTGGCGGTCAGCGCCCGGCTGGGCCTCGTCCTCGAGCCCGACCAGAGGCCGCAGCTGACTCTCGATCCAGTCGGCCTCGGCCTCGTCGGCGACAACATCCTCAACGGTCTGGCCAAGCTTCTGGACCGCCGCCTCGGCCGAGTCGGTCTCGAGAATCCCCGCCTGTGCTTTGACGATCTCGGCCAGCGCCCAAAAGGTCACGCCTTCTCCGTACGGCAGCGACCGCCCCTGCCGCCAGAAGATGAGCTCGGGCTGCTCGTCGATAATCGCCGAGAGCTCCACGACGAGCCGGCTCTTCCCGATTCCCGGGACGCCGACGAGGGTGACCAGCTGCGAGGCACCCTCAGCGCGGACGCGCGCGAGCGCGTCCAGGAGGACGTCGAGCTCCTGCTCGCGGCCCACAAGCGGCACGCGGCCGCGGAGGCCGATGTCGACGCCGTAGCGGGCGCGCGGCTCGAGCGCTTCCCAGACCTTGACCGTCTCGGCCTTGCCCTTGGCCGTGACCGGTGGTGCCTCGCGGTACTCGATCGTCCGCTCCGTCGCGCGGTACGTCGTCTCACCGACGAGGATGCCGTTGACAGGCGCCGAGGCCTGGAGCCGCGCCGCAGTGTTGACCACATCTCCGGAGGCCATGCCCTCGCCCTCCGAGGGCTGCGCGCCGAGCGCGACGAGCGCCTCCCCTGTGTTGACGGCGATCCGTACCTGGAGCTCGAGCTTCGGGTCGCTCTCGTTCAGCTCGCCGATCGCGTCCCTGATGGCGAGGGCGGCCCGGACGGCGCGCTCAGGGTCGTCCTCGTGGGCGACCGGCGCGCCGAACAGCGCCATGACGGCGTCGCCGATGAACTTCTCCACCGTGCCCCCACGGCGCTCGAGCTCCGTGCGTAGCCGAGCGTAGTACGGCGAGAGCATGGCGCGCACGTCCTCCGGGTCGAGTTGCTCGGCCCGGCTCGTGAAGCCCACGAGATCGGCGAAGAGGACCGTGACGACCTTGCGCTCCTCGCGCGCCATGCCGGAGTCAATCAGCGTGGCGCCGCACGCGAGACAGAAGCGTGCGACGTCCGGGTTCTCCTGACCGCAGTTGGCGCAGACGAGCATGACGAGAAGCCTAGGCGGACCCGCACGGTGGTTCTAGTCCGTGCTGCGTAGACTCGAAAAATGGCCGTGGCCTTCTCCGCCCGAGGACTTGCGAAGCGGTACGGAAGCGTTCGGGCGCTCGGCGGCGTCGACGTCACGGTCGAGGAGGGGGAACTCGTCGGGCTGCTCGGCCCCAACGGCGCGGGCAAGTCCACGCTCGTGAAGATCGGTTGCGGGCTCGTACGGCCGAGCTCCGGCGCCGCCGAGGTCTGCGGCGCGCGGGCCGGCTCGCGCGAGGCGCGGGCCGCAATGGGCTATCTCGCCGAGCTCTTCCGCTTTCCGGGCTGGTGCTCCGCCGACGAGCTGCTGCTGCTGCACCAGCGGCTCGCAAGCTCCAGGGGTGGCGAGCCGGAGCGATCCGAGCTGCTCGAGCTCGTCGGACTCACCGACGCGCGCAGCCGGCGCGTCGAGGACATGTCCAAGGGCATGCAGCAGCGGCTCGGGATCGCCCAGGCGCTCGTCGGAACTCCGCGGATGCTCTTCCTCGACGAGCCCACCAGCGCTCTGGATCCCTCGGGGCGCCGCACCGTGCGCGGCCTCCTGGAGGAGCTTCGCCGCCGCGGCGTCGCGGTGCTCCTCAACTCGCATCTTCTCTCCGAGGTCGAGCTCGTGTGCGACCGCGTGATCATCCTCCACCGGGGCGAGGTGGTGACCGCAG
Organism: Gaiellaceae bacterium; assembly: GCA_036506555.1. Classification (GTDB taxonomy): domain Bacteria; phylum Actinomycetota; class Thermoleophilia; order Gaiellales; family Gaiellaceae; genus JAIBJP01. Next base: position 645 of record DASXRO010000004.1, on the reverse strand, counting down.
GCCGGACCGAGGAACTGGCGAAGCCCCGCGGCGTCGAGGTGGACGTCGACGGCGGGATGCGCCACTACGACGGCGTCGGCCGTGAGGACGTGCCGCGGATCGTCGCCGAGCTCGTAGCCGGCGGCGAGAAGGTCTACGGCGTCCGCGTTCTCACGAGCACCCTCGAGGAGATCTACCTCGAGGCCGTCGAGGGGGAGTCGAGCTGAGGGGCGTCGCGATCATCGCGGCCTACGCGCTCCAGGAAAGCCTGCGTCGGAAGGTCCTGTCCATCGTCCTCGTCCTCACAGCCGCCTTCCTCGGCCTCTACGGGTTCGGGCTCTACAAGGCGTACGCGACGATCGATCCGTTTCAGCAGGAGAGCATCGGCGCCTCGAGCGTGTTCATCGACGCACAGGTTCTCTTCAGCGCCACGTTCTTCGGGCTCTCGATGTTCGGCTCTCTCTTCCTCGCGACCGTGCTCGCCATCTTCCTTACGCACGCCGTCGTCCGGGGCGACGCCGAGCGAGGGTTGCTCCAACCTCTCGTCGTGCGCCCGGTCGGGCGTCCTGCCGTCCTGGCGGGACGGTTCGCCGCCGCCGCGATCGCCTGTTGCGTCTACGTCGCCTGCGTTTACACGGGCGCGCTCCTGATCACGCACGCCGTGAC
>DASXRO010000003.1:0-16639 GCA_036506555.1 Gaiellaceae bacterium | reverse complement strand
GTCGAATGGGAGTAGCGTCCGGTGAGGATCGACGCGCGGCTCGGACAGCAGAGTGAGTTCGAGACGAAGCCGTTCGTGAACGTGACGCCGTGATTGACGAGCTTCTCCGTGACGCGCGGCATAGCCGAGACGGTGTCCCAGCGCTGGTCGTCGGTGACGACGAGCACGATGTTTGGCCTGGCGACCGCTGCCGCAGCGTGCACCAGCGCCGCCATGACGACGAACGTCGCTAGAAGACTCCTCGCACGCACCGCCCCACTGTATGACTGCGATTGGTCTGCGACAACGCCCGGCTACGATTGGCGCATGGCCGAATTCCGAGTCTCCGACGCGTACCGCCCGACAGGCGACCAGCCGGATGCGATCGGATCCCTGTCGGGAAGCCTGAACGCGGGCGACCACTACCAGACGCTCCTCGGCGCGACCGGCACGGGGAAGACGGCGACGATGGCCTGGATCATCGAGCAGGTGCAGAAGCCGACGCTCGTGATCGCGCACAACAAGACGCTCGCCGCCCAGCTCTGCAACGAGTTCCGCGAGTTCCTTCCCGAGAACGCGGTCGAGTACTTCGTCTCCTACTACGACTACTACCAGCCGGAGGCGTACGTCCCGCAAGCAGACCTGTACATCGAGAAGGACGCCTCGATCAACGACGACATCGACCGCCTCCGCCACGCGGCGACGAGCGCGCTGCTCGTTCGGCGCGACGTCGTCATCGTCGCGTCGGTCTCCTGCATCTACGGCCTCGGCTCGCCCGTCGAGTACGAGGAGAAGACGGTGCTGCTCGGGGTCGGGATGGAGATCGACCGCGACGTGATGCTGCGCAAGCTCGTCGACATTCAGTATTCGCGCAACGACTCGTTCCTCGGGCGTGGGCGTTTCCGCGTGCGCGGCGACGTCGTCGAGGTGCAGCCGGCGCACATGGAGTCGGCCTATCGGATCTCGCTCTTCGGGGACGAGGTCGAGTCCATCACGCACTTCGACCCGCTTTCCGGCGAGGTCTCTGCGCGGCTGGAGCATCTCGCGATCTTCCCGGCGACGCAGTACGTCACCTCGCGCGACACGATCGAGCGGTCGCTCGGGGAGATCCGTCACGAGCTCGAGGAGCAGGTCAAGCTCTTCGAGTCGCAGGGGAAGCTGTTGGAGGCCCATCGCATTCGCCAGCGCACCGAGTACGACATGGAGATGCTGGCGGAGCTCGGCTACTGCAACGGGATCGAGAATTACTCGCGCATCCTCGACGGGCGCCCGGCGGGCTCGGCTCCGCACACGCTGCTCGACTTCTTCCCCGACGACTTCGCCGTCTTCATCGACGAGTCCCACCAGACCGTTCCCCAGCTCGGCGGTATGTACGAGGGCGATCGCTCGCGCAAGGAGACGCTGGTCGAATACGGCTTCCGGCTTCCGTCGGCGCTCGACAACCGGCCGCTGCGCTTCGACGAGTTCCTCGAGAAGGTTCCCCAGCTCGTCTTCGTCTCCGCGACGCCGGGGCCCTTCGAGCTCCGCAACTCGACCAACATCGCCGAACAGATCATTCGCCCGACCGGCATCGTCGATCCCGAGGTCGAGCTGCGCACGACCAAGAACCAGATCGACGATCTCCTGAACGAGATCCGGAGGAGGGAGGAGGTCGGAGAGCGCGTCCTCGTCACGACGTTGACGAAGAAGATGGCGGAGGACTTGACCGACTACCTGCTCGAGTCCGGCGTCAAGGCCCGCTATCTCCACTCCGAGATCGACACGCTCGACCGCATCCGGATCATCCGCGAGCTCCGCCTCGGCGAGTACGACGTCCTCGTCGGCGTCAACCTGCTGCGCGAGGGCCTCGACCTTCCCGAGGTGTCACTGGTCGCCATCCTCGACGCGGACAAGGAGGGCTTTCTCCGCGGCCAGACGGCTCTGATCCAGACGATCGGGCGTGCGGCCCGCAACGTCAACGGCAAGGTCGTGATGTACGCGGACAAGCTCACCGAGGCGATCAAGGGAGCGCTCGACGAGACCAACCGCCGTCGCGAGATCCAGCTCCGCTACAACGAGGAGCACGGGATCACGCCGGAGTCGATCGTCAAGGGCGTCTCCGACATCGCGGAGTTCCTCGCGATGGAGTCTCCCACCGTTCCCGGCAAGCGCCGGCGGGGCCGCAAGGTGGAGGGCATGAGCGCCGAGGAGCTCGAGAAGCTCGTCGTCACGCTCGAGGAGGAGATGTACGCGGCCGCCGAGGAGCTTCGCTTCGAGTACGCCGCCAAGCTCCGCGACGAGATCAAGGACCTGCGGCGCGAGCTCTTGGCCGCCGCGCGGAGCGCGGCCTGAGCCGCGGACGGCTAGCTAATCTCAAGCTGATGGGGACGCAAGCTCGACTCAAGCGAGAGCGACGGGCGCAGCGGGCCGCCCCTCCCCCTGTGGGGAAGGGGCAAGGACTGCCGACGTCGAGGGCGATCTGGCTCGGCACCGGGGCGCTCGTCCTCGTCATCGCAGTGATCGCGATCGTCCTCGCTCTCCGGTCTCCGTCGAGCACCCCACCGCCTCCGGCGCAGCCATCCGCTGGGGATCAAAACGCTCCGGCGACGCTCATCCAGGCCGCCGACGCGGTCGGGTTCGCCCCCACGACCGAGCCCGGAGTGGGCGAGATCGAAGGCAAGCCGGCGTCCGCCGGCACAGCGCCGAGCAATCCGAATCTCCTGCGTGCAGGGACGACGGCTCCCGCGTTCACGCTGAAGACTCCCCAAGGGGAGACCGTGAGCCTGGCGGACTTCCGTGGAAAGGCCGTCCTGCTCGAGTTCTTCGCCACGTGGTGCCCGCACTGCCAAGCCGAGGCGCCCCACCTCAAGGCGCTGGCGCAGTCGCTGGACAAGACCCGCTTCGCGTTCGTGTCGGTGAACGGCGACTCGGAGGATGCCGCGAGCATCTTCGCCTACCACCGCTATTTCGGGCTGCCCTTCCCGGCTCTGCTCGATCCCGGCTCACCCGCGGGTAACTTCCATCAGCCGGGCGGGGCGGGCCCCGTGAGTCAGGCGTATCACATGAAGAGCTTCCCCACCTTCTACGTGATCGACCCCCAGGGACGCATCTTCTGGGCGACGAACGGCGAGCAGCCCGACGCGCTCCTCAGCGCGAAGCTTCAGGCTGCCGCGCGTGCGGGCTAGCCCAGTCTTCCCCTGGATCGGCCTGGCCGTCCGGCTCGCGGCGGCGGGAATCTGGCTCGTCGCCGGTGTGGCGAAGATCGCCGGCCTGACCGCGTTCAAGGCCGAGGTGGCTGCCTACGACGTCGCTCCCTCGACTCTCGTCGAGCCCATCGCCTACTCGCTCCCGTTCATCGAGGTCGCGCTCGGCGCCTACCTGGCGGTGGGCTTGCTCGTCCGACCCGCGGCTGCCCTCTCGGTCGCGCTCATGCTCCTCTTCATCGGGGTCCAGGCGCAAGCGTGGGCCCGCGGCCTCTCGATCGAATGCGGCTGTTTCGGCGGCCTGAGCCGGGAAACCGTCGGCGCGGGGAGCATCGCCCGCGACGTCGCGCTCTCGCTGCCGAGCCTTCTCCTCCTCATCCGGCCGGCACGGCACCTCTCGCTGGACCGCCGCCTGCTCGGGCACGCGGATGCCTTCGGTGTGAGTGCCGCGAGGTGAGCGAGCAGGACGAGATCCTCGGCCTCGACGCGCGCAGGGCCGTCATCACCTTGGTCGTCGCCCTGCTCCTCGCTGCGGGCGCGGTGGGGCTCGTCGGAAAGGTCGCCGACTTCGACAAGCTCACGACCGCCCTCCGTGACGCGGACAAGACCTGGTTCCCGATCTGCCTCGCGGGCCTCGTCGCCGCGTACGTGGGCTACATCCTCGGTTACCGGGAGGTTGCGCGCATGCACGGCGGGCCGCGGCTTCCCCTCTGGACGGTGACCCGGATCGTCGGCATCGGCTTCGGGGCGAACGTGCTCGGCTCGGCCGCGGGCGGTCTCGCGGTCGACTTCTGGGCTCTGCGACGAGCCGGCGCGGGTACACATGAGTCCGCGCGGCGCGTCCTCGGCTTCAACACGCTGGAATGGACTCTCCTCGGAACGTTCGCGGCCGTCGCGGCGATGCTCGTCCTGGCGGGGAGAGGTGCGGGAGCGCCGCTGGCAATGACGCTCCCCTGGATCGTGGGCGTTCCACTCTGTGTCGCGGCCGCGGCGTGGGTCAGCTCGCCGCAGCGCGCGCGCCGCCTCACGGATCTGGGAGCGGCGACGCCGAGGCGGGGCTCGGGTCTTGCCCAGTGGTCTCACTGGCTCCTCGCTAAGGGCAAGAAGGGCCTCGCGGACGCGATCGGCGGAGTCGTGGTCGTGCGCCACATCGTCACCCATCCCGGCGCTCACCCAGCCGGCGTGTTCGGCTTCGCCCTCTACTGGTTCGGCCACCTTCTGACGCTGTACGCGGCCCTGCGCGCGTTCACGGAGACGCGCCTCGTCTTCGCCGCCCTCGTCCTCGCATTCGCGACCGGCTACGTCGCGACGGCTCTTCCGCTCCCCGGCGGAGGCTCCGGTGGAATCGAGGCGGCGCTCGCCTTCAGCCTGCACGGCGTCGGCGTGCCGCTCGCGCCGGCGCTCCTCAGCGTCCTCGTGTACCGCTTCTTCACCTTCTGGCTGCCGATATTGCCGGCGCTCGCCCTGCTGCCGACGGTGAAACAGCTCAACCGCGAGCTGCCGCAGTTCGCGCGTTAGCCGACGGTGCCGAGCGGCTCCAGGCCGCGGGGGAAGCGCCGATCGGCTATTTGCGTCCACCCGTGCTCGGCCCAGGCGTATGTGAGCACGCGGATCGAGCGCCCGTCGACCTCGAAGAGGTGGAGGCCGCGCGCCTCGCCGCGGCGCTTGGGCCGCGGCTGGCCGAGACCGGGCGCCGTCACGACCGTCGTCCCGTGGACACGCCCGCCGACGACCTCGAACTCCCGCCGCTCACTGACCGCGCTCTGGTGCACGTGCCCGGAGACGATCAGCTCCGCTCCCGCGTCGACGAGCGCGCCGAGGACCGTTGACCGGTTGGCGATCGTCCGCTTGACCGTTCGCCACGGCGCGCCCACGAGGTGATGGTGGAGAGCAACCATGCGCAAGGCGCCGTCGGGCGCCTCGGCGAGAACGCGGCGAACGTGGTCGAGCTGGGACCGGTGGAGCGCGCCGCCCTGCTGCTTCCACGGTCTCACAGAGTTGAGGCCGCAGATGACGATGCGATCCGATCGGTAGATGGGCTCGAGCTCCGGCCAAACGCGTCCGAACTCCTCGAACGTGTGCGTGAAGCGCCACGGCGGCCACCGTGGGATGTCGTGATTGCCCGGGATGACGAGGAGCGGTCGCTCGAGCGAGCGCAGGAGCTCGGCTGCGCGCGTGTGTTGGGGGCCGGTGTTGCGGTGCGTGAGATCGCCGCTCGCGACCACGACCTCCGGATCGCTCTCCGCGACGAGCGTGCGCAGGTCGGTCTCGACCTCGGGCTCTTCCTGCGTCCCCGCGTGAAGGTCGGAGACCTGCAGCACGCGTAGGGGCGGCATCAGGCGGGGAGACTATAGTTTGAGCCATGGTCGACGAACCCGCCGAAATCTTCGACGACATGTACCTCGGCCTCCGCGCGGGGGCCGCAGGCCGCAAGCAGCGGCGCGGCGAGCCCCTGTCTCCCGAGGAGCAGGAGGCGCTCGGTCACTGGCAGCGGCTGTCCGCCTGGCGCAAGGCGATCGCGATCGGCGGCTTCGCCGTCGGCACCTTCGGGCTCGGCTTCGCCGCTGGGGGACTCGTGTTCGGGCGCTGGCGCCCCCGCCGGGCGCGCAGCTAACCGGCGACGCTAGCCCTCCGAGGATTCAATGTCCTTGGCTGGGAAGATAACTGTCGGCACGTCCTCGGCCGTCGGCTCTTTTCCGCGCAGGACTACGTCGACGACCGTGGCGAGAACCGCGGCCAACGGGATCGCCAGGAGAACGCTCGCCGGACCGAAGAGGATCGCTACCGCAGAAACGGCCACTAGGACCGTGAGTGGCGTAAGGCCTACGGCTCCCCCGAGAACACGCGGAATCACCGTGTAGTCCTCGACCAAGCGCACCACCAAGACGACGATCCCCGCGGCCAGTCCCGTCTGCCACGAATCCGTGAAGCCGACGCCCACGGCCACCGCCCCAGCCGACAGGGGGCCGACCACGGGCACGAGCTCGACGATGCCCGCGAACGTCCCGATCAGGAGCCAGAAGGGCAGGCCGATGATCCAGAAGGCGAGGGAGAGCACGAAGGCTACGAGGACCACAAGCAGAAGCTGACCGCGCACGTATGCCCCGAGCTTCAGGTCGATCAGGTTCCAGGTGTCCCGTATGACGCGCCGCTGCCTCGTCGGGACGAGCGATAACACCAGCCCCATCGCGCGATCACGCTCGAAGATCCAGTAGGCGGCGCAAGCGAGTGTGAACACGATCCCGATCAGGACCTCGAATGCGGAACGGGTGACGTCTGCGGCCCGGCTGAGGAGCGAGGTGGCCGAGGGGAGATCCTCCAGGCGGAGGTCCTCGAGACGCTGCTCCAGCCTGAGCAGGACGCGCTGTTTGATCCCGGACGACTCGCGGGCTTGCTCCCTGAGCTCCGAGGTGGTCGGGACAGCCTCCTGGATCTGCGCGATCGCGCTTGGCACGACGAACCAGATCAGGAGACCGATCGCCCCTACCAGGGCGAGATAGTGAGCCAGGATGCCGAAGCCGCGCGGAACCCTGTACCCGTGGAGCCAATCGACGCTCGGCCGCATCGCCGCCGCGATGATGAAGGCGAAGAAAAGGAGCGCGATGACGACGCGCAGCTTCCAGAGGGCAAGCGCCATCACCACGACGCCGCCCACAACGAGCGACGCGACGAACGCTTTGCGCGCCGTATCCCTCATGGCCCTGATTCTCGCCCTAATACTGCCTGCGGAAACGAGGACTTCCACGCGCGCGCGCAGAACTCCTGCGCGTGCGGGGCTACCTGGAGCCAGGAGAGGAGGTCCGTCTCGAAGAGCGGCCGCACGCGGCTGCGCTCCTGCGCCCCTTCGCGCGCTCGCTCGTACTCGCCTTGGCCGGGGCGATCCTCGTCGCCGCTGCGCCTACGTCGCTCGGGCTCGTCGGTGCGATCGTTCTCGCCGTTGCCGCGATTCTCGCGCTCGCCGCCGTCTGGCGGTGGGACCGGACGCAGCTCGTCGTGACGACGGACAAGCTCCTGGTCGTCTACGGGATCGCGCAGCGCCGCGCCGCCGCGGTGCGTTTGGCGCGGGTGGGGCCCGTCGAGATGGAGCAGAGCGTGCTCGGGCGCCTGCTCGGCTACGGCACGATCTTCGCCGGTGACCTCGAGATTCCGTTCGTGCCCGACCCGGGCCGCGTCTGCAGCCTGGCCGGCTGACGCCCCAGAGGTAAGGTGAGCCGGCATGCGTCCGCTTGCGACGTGGCTCGTCGTCGGCGCCTTGGCCGTCATCGCCCTCTTTGCCGCGCGTGACGCGCTGCAGGGGCGCGAGGCCGCGCCGGCCTCGCATCCGGTACAGCAGTCAGACCGGCGCGTGCAGTCGCCGCCGGGCTTCGCCGGCCCGCCGCGTATCGACCGCCGGTTCAGGCTCTCCAAGGAGTTGCGGCGGCTCGGGGCCCGCGGGGTGCTTTACCTGACGGACGCGAACTGTCGCCGTTTCCTCCTGCGGCTGCCGGGGCTCGTGTGGACAACCCCACAGGGCCTGCCGGGTCCCGATTGCACGAGCGGAGTCCAGCCCGTGGAGGATGGACGCTTCGGCGTCGTGGCGGAACAGGTGAGCGCAGACGTCATCGAGGCTCGCGTCGAGGACTGGCACCTGCGCTTCGAGGGCAGCGGGCCGGCCTTCACGCCCGAGGGCACGCTGACCTTCATCCGTGGAGGCCGGTTGTACGAATGGACGGTGCGCTGCCCGCCCGGCTCGCAGACGGCGTCCTTTCGCGGCCTGCGGACGCTAAAACGGTGCCCTCGCCTCATAGCGGGCGCTCCACAGCATCTGCGCGAGCTCGTCTGGCTCGACGGGCGCGACTTCGCCGCCGTGGCCGGAGAGGAGTTCTACTCGTCGCTCCTCGTCGTGCGCGGCGGCCGTGCCAGGATGCTCTTCCGCGCGATCGGCGTGCACATGGGAAGTCTCAAAGCGAGTCCGGGCGGACGCTACGTCGCCGCTTGGGTGGGCGGCGGCCTCGCGGTCTTCGACACGCGGACGGGCCGGCCGATCCTTCTCCCTGCCGGAGCCGACCACGGGACGCGCGCGATTGCATGGTCGCCCGACGATCGCTACACGGTCGTGGCGAGCGTGTACGCGCTCCACCTCTACCGCGCATCGCATGCCGAGAACCTGGTGACGCTTCCGCTCGCCGCTGTAGGCGTCGAGTGGCGCTGAACCGAACATCTGTTCGTCCGGTGGGCAAGGCTACACTGGCCCAAATGGCTACTCCGGCGACACGGGCGAGCTTCTGGCGCGCGAAAAGCGAGCCAGGCAAGGACGCAGGGAGCCCGCGTACTGAATCTAAGTACGCGGGCGACCGAGGACGCAGCATGGCGACGCTTTGCAGCCGCTCAGAAGCCGGCGCGCGTTGCCGGGGGAGCCATTAGATGGCGGCTGAAGAGCTGGTCGTTCACGGCGCGCGCGAGCACAACCTCAAGGAGGTCACCGTCAGGCTGCCGCGGAACGCGCTCATCTGCGTCACGGGCCTCTCGGGCTCGGGCAAGTCGTCGCTCGCGTTCGACACGATCTACGCAGAAGGGCAGCGCCGCTACGTCGAGTCGCTCTCGGCCTACGCGCGCCAGTTCCTCCAGATGATGGAGAAGCCCGACGTCGACTCGATCGACGGGCTCTCGCCGGCGATCTCGATCGACCAGAAGACGACCTCGCGGAACCCGCGCTCGACGGTTGGGACGGTCACGGAGATCTACGACTACCTCCGGCTGCTCTATGCGCGCGTCGGCCGGCCCCACTGCCCGGTGTGCGGGCGTCCGATCGCGGGCCAGTCGATCGAGTCGATCGTCGACCAGGTTCTCCGCCTGCCCGAGGGGACGAAGTTCACCGTGAACGCGCCGGTCGTCCGCGACCGCAAGGGCGAGTACAAGGATCTGCTCGAGCAGCTGCGCGGCGAAGGCTTCACGCGCGTGAAGGTGGACGGCGAGCAGCGCCTGCTCGACGAAGAGATCGAGCTCGACAAGAAGTTCAAGCACACGATCGAGGTGATCGTCGACCGGCTGACCATGAAGGCCGATCTTCGCCATCGCCTCTTCGACTCGATCGAGACGGCGCTCCAGCTCGCAGACGGGCTCGTCACCATCGACAACGTCGACGCGGGCGAGGAGCAGACGTTCTCGGAGCGGTTCGCCTGCCCGGAGCACGGAGTCGGCCTGCCCGAGCTCCAGCCGCGCATCTTCAGCTTCAACTCGCCCCACGGAGCCTGTCCCCGCTGCACGGGCCTCGGCGCTCAGCAGGAGATCGACCCCGACCTGCTCGTGCCCGACCCCGAGCTCTCGATCTCCGAGGGTGCGCTCGTTCCGTGGTCGGTCGGCAACTCCACGTACTACGAGTCGGTCATCCAGGCGATCGCCGACCGCTATGAGATCGACGTCGACCAGCCGTGGCGCGAGCTCACCGAAGAGCAGCAGAACCTCTTCCTCTACGGGACCGACGGGGACAAGGTCTACGTCACGTACCGCAACCGGATGGGACGAAGACGGGCCTACATGCTCGCCTTCGAGGGAATCGTGCCCAGCCTGGAGCGCCGCTACCGCGAGACGGATTCAGCGGGTCAGCGCGAGCGCATCGAGGAATACATGAGCTTCAGGCCCTGCCCGGTCTGCAAGGGCGCGCGGCTCAAGCCCGAGGTGCTCGCGGTCACCGTCGGCGAGCGAAACATCCACCAGTTCACGCAGATGTCCGTCACGCGCGCGGCCGAGTTCCTGGAGAGCCTCGAGCTGACCGAGACCGAGGAGCTGATTGGCCGGCGGATCATCAAGGAGATTCGGGAACGGCTCGCGTTCCTCGAGAATGTCGGCGTCGGCTACCTCCAGCTGGACCGGGCGGCTTCGACGCTGTCGGGAGGAGAGGCGCAGCGTCTGCGGCTGGCCACGCAGATCGGCTCTCAGCTCGTGGGCGTCCTCTACATCCTCGACGAGCCCTCGATCGGCCTCCACCAGCGCGACAACGGCAAGCTGATCACCACGCTCGACCGGCTGCGAGACCTCGGCAACACGGTGCTCGTGGTCGAGCACGACGAGCAGATGATGCGCTCGGCCGACTGGCTGGTCGACATGGGCCCGGGCGCGGGCGAGCACGGCGGCTACGTCGTCGCCGAGGGGCCCGCGGACAAGGTCGAGGCGACGCCGGAGTCGATCACGGGCCAGTTCCTCTCGCGGGCGCGGACGATCGCGGTCCCCGACCGGCGTACGGACGACGCCGGCTCCTTCTGGGTGCGCGGCGCGAGCCAGCACAACCTGAAGTCGATCGACGTGGAATTCCCCGTGGCGAAGTTCATCACCGTCAGCGGGGTCTCGGGCTCGGGCAAGTCCACGCTGGTCAACGAGATCGTCTACAAGGCGCTCGCCAACCGGCTGCACAGGATGCGCGTGAAGCCCGGCGACCACCTCGGCTGCGAGGGAATCGAGTGCTTCGACAAGGTGATCGACATCGACCAGTCGCCGATCGGCCGCACGCCCCGGTCGAACGCGGCGACGTACACAGATCTCTTCACGCCGATTCGCGAGCTCTATGCGCAGACGCCCGACGCCAAGGTGCGCGGGTACAAGCAGGGGCGCTTCTCGTTCAACGTCCGCGGCGGGCGCTGCGAGACGTGCAAGGGCGACGGGACGATCAAGATCGAGATGCACTTCCTCCCCGATGTCTACGTGCCGTGCGAGACGTGTGGGGGCAAGCGCTACAACCGCGAGACGCTCGAGGTTCGCTTCAAGGGCAAGTCGATCGCGGACGTGCTCGACATGTCCGTCGAGGAGGCGCTGACGTTCTTCGCCAAGATCCCGAAGATCCGGCGCCGGCTGCAGACGCTGCACGACGTCGGGCTCGACTACATCAAGCTCGGGCAGCCGGCTACGACCCTCTCCGGCGGCGAGGCCCAGCGCGTGAAGCTCGCCAAGGAGCTTTCGAAGGTGGCGACGGGGCGGACGCTCTACATCCTCGACGAGCCGACGACCGGGCTCCACTTCGCCGACATCGAGAAGCTGCTGGACGTCCTCCAGAGGCTCGTCGACGCCGGGAACACCGTCCTCGTGATCGAGCACAACCTCGACGTGATCAAGCAGGCCGATTGGATCGTCGACCTCGGTCCCGAAGGCGGCGAGGCGGGCGGTGAGGTGATCGCCACCGGAACGCCCGAGCAGGTGGCCGAGGTCGAGGAGAGCTACACCGGCCAGTTCCTGCGCCAGGTGCTGCCCAAGGTCGCCGCAGCCGCCGCGTAGAAACATTGAACGCACACGCCCCGCCGAGGACGAAGCCGAGCTTGGACAAGCAGTGGTGGCTGCGCGCGCTCGCCGTCTTCCAGAGCCCGCGTGCGGTCTTCGCCGCCCTGCGCACTGATTCGCCGGGCGACGCCGAGGCCCGGCAGGAGCCGGTGCTGGCGCTCGTCCTCCTGGCGGGCCTTTCCGGCGTGCTACTCGCGCCGTCGACCGGCAGGCTCCTCGACGAGTCGCTCGTGGACAACAGCTTGGCCGTCGTCGCAGTTCTCGTCTTCTTGACCGGGGCGATGTACGGCGCCGCGACGTACTGGATTGGCGGCGCAGCGCTGTTCGTCGGCTTGAGAGGCGCGGGCAGCCGAGGCAGCTACCGGCGCGCTCGGCACGTCCTCGCGTTTGCCGCGGCTCCGCTCATTCTCGGGCTCGTGCTGGTGTGGCCCGTTCGGCTCGCCGTCTACGGCGGCGACACGTTTCGCTCGGGCGGGGCTGACGCCGGGGCCGGCGTCACGGTCTTCGAGGCGATCCTCGCCTTCTTTTCGCTCTGGGCGGTCGCGTTGCTCGTCTACGGAATCAGCGTTGTCGAGCGCTGGAGCGTGCTCCGCGCGACCGTCTCGCTGGCGCTGATGCTGCTGACGATCGCCATCGTCACGCTTCCGTTCATCATTCCGCTGTCGAGCCGCTGAGGAAGGCCGCCAGCTCCTCGTCAGGGATGGAGTACGTGTGCTCGTCCTCCGGGAAGGAGCCGGAGCGGACGTCGGCCGCGTAGCGCTCGAGGGCATCCCGGATCGTCGTCGCGAGCTCCGCATAGCGCCTGACGAAGCGCGGCGAGCGGCCCTGGTAGAGGCCGAGGAGGTCGTGGTAGACGAGCACCTGGCCGTCGCAGTCGCGACCCGAGCCGATGCCGATCGTCGGGATCGAGAGCGCCTCGGTGATCCGCGCCGCAACGGGCGCCGGCACCGCCTCGAGGACGAGCGAGAAGCAGCCCGCCTGCTCGAGCGTGCGCGCGTCCTCCAGGAGCTGGCGGGCCTTCGCGGCCGTCCGGCCCTGGGCGCGGAACCCGCCGAGCATCGTGGCCGACTGCGGCGTCAGGCCGATGTGGCCCATGACCGGGATGCCGGCGCCGACGAGGGCGAGCACCCGCGACACGGTCGGGCCCGCCCCTTCGAGCTTGACCGCGTCGGCGCCTGCCTCCTTGACGAAGCGCACGGCGTTTCGCACCGCCTCCTCGTCGGAGACCTGAAAGGAACCGAACGGCATGTCCGCAACGACGAGCGGCCGTTTGGCTCCGCGTCCCGCCGCGCCGGTCAGCATGACCATCTCGTCCATGGTCGCCGGCACGGTGGAGTCGCGTCCCAGCACAGTCATGGCGGCCGAGTCGCCCACGAGGACGATGTCGACACCGGCAGCGTCGGCGAGGCGTCCGCTTGGGAAGTCGTACGCGGTCACCATGACGATCCGCTCGTGGCGGCTCTTCATGTCGGCGAGGTCGGTGAGCGGCAGCTTCCCGGCAGTCTCCGGACGGCTGGTCATTCGAGTTCTCCTTCCAGGATCACGTTGTCGATCAGACGGGTGCGGCCGGCGCGCGCGGCGGCGAGAAGGTGCAAGCGCCCGTTAAAACGGGCGATCTCGACGTAGTCCGGCTCGACCCGGGCCTCCTGGGCGAGGACGGCTCGCGCTGCGGCCACCGGATCGGTCCCGCGCCGGTGCGCCTCCTCGCCGGCGAGGAGCGCCCGTGGAAGCGCAAGAGCGGCCGTCCGCTCCGACGGTGAGAGATAGGCGTTGCGGGAGCTGACCGCGAGGCCGTCGTCGTCGCGAGCCGTGGCGACGACGCGGATCTCGACGCCGACCGCGAGATCGCGGACGAGCTGCTCGACGAGCGCGGCCTGCTGCGCGTCCTTCTGGCCGAAGTAGGCGCGGCGCGGGCGCACGATGTTGAAGAGCTTCAGGCACACCGTCGCCACGCCGCGGAAATGGCCGGGGCGGGCGGCTGCCTCGAGCCCTTCCGAGAGCCCGTCGACGTCGACCCAGGTCCGGAAGCCGTCGGGATAGATCTCGTCGACGGCCGGGACGAAGAGATAGTCGACACCTGCTTCCTCCGCGATTCGCGTGTCGCGCTCCTCGTCGCGCGGATATGTCTCGAGGTCCTCGCCGGGACCGAACTGGGCCGGGTTGACGAAGATGCTGGCAACGACGAGGTCGCATTCCCTGCGGGCAGCCTCCAAGAGCGCAATGTGGCCCGCATGCAGAGCGCCCATCGTGGGAACGAGGCCGACGTCCCACCCGGCAGCGGCCGAGTCGAGGAGCTTCCGCAGTTCCCGGATCGTGCGCGCCGTCCTCATCGCGCGCGCGCTCCAAGCAGGGCCGCCTCGGTGTCGGCGAGAGCACGATAGAGGGGAAGCAGGTCGGGCCGCCGGACGGCGATCGCGTCCAGGTGCCGTTCGATCGTCTCCCAGTCGCCGCGGACAAGCGGGCCGGTGTGGCGAAAGCCGTTCTCAATCGTCCGGCTCATGAGCGGCACGAGCGCATCGGGGGGCGCCCCGGCCGCCTCCATCAGCTCGGCGGCGACGTCGTGGAGCGTCACGAGGAAGGCCGATGCGAAGTGCGCGGCGACGTGGTACAGCGGGCGCTCGTCGTCCGCGAGCTCGAAGGGGACGACTCCGAGCAGCCCGGCGAGCTCGCGGGCGGTCGCAAGAGCGTCTTCGCTCTCCCCGGTGATCGCAGCCCAGGAGCCGTCGAGCTGCTCGGGACCGAGCTCCGCCTGAAACGTCTGCAGCGGGTGGAGGCTGAAGCGCCGCTCGTGCGGGTCGAGAGCGTCGAGAGAAGACGCCCCGCTCGTGTGTGCGATCCAGGGCCCGGGCGCAACGGAGCGCGCAACTTCCGGGATCGCGCGATCGGGGACGCAGAGAAGGACGAGGTCGGCCTCGCCGACGTCCAGCTCGCGGCCGACGGACCGCGCCGGGATGCGCTCGCCGAGGCGCGCGGCCACTGTCTTGCCGACGCGTCCTGCGCCGACGACGGCTGCTGACTTGATCACCTGGAGCTCCAGTTCCTTAGTGGATACCGGGCAAGCCAAGTCTAGCCCGAGGCGAAATGGCGGCGCCGGAGCCGGACATGACGAGTCATGTCATCGTTGCCCGACTTGGCAGGCGCTGGCTCCCGACGCAATCGCTTCCAAACCCTGTACGAGGAGAACTACGAGCGCGTGCTCGGGTACGCGCTCAGGCGGGTCGGCCGCGACGACGCGGCCGACGTCGTCGCAGAGACGTTTCTCGTTGCGTGGCGGCGTCTCGACGAGGTGCCGGCCGGCGAGGAGGCGCGGCTCTGGCTGTACGGGACCGCGCGGCGGGTCCTGGCCAACCAGCAGCGCGCCAACCGCCGGCGCGAGCGACTCGCCGGGCATCTCCGATCACACCTCGTCCACGAGACCGCGCAAGGTCCGGCGGACACCGACCTTCATGCGGCCGCGGCCGCGTTCGCGCGGCTTCGGCCCGACGACCGCGAGCTCCTGGCGCTCGTGGCGTGGGAGGAACTCGACGCCGGCGAGATCGCTCGGGTGTGCGGCTGCTCGCGGAACGCGGCGCGCATTCGCCTGCACCGCGCGCGCCGCCGGTTCGCCCGGGAGCTTGCCCGCTTGGGCGGATCCGTGAAACGGAACGCCGTTGGCGGACATGTATCCGAGGCATATGAGTAGCAACGGGCATCCAATCGACGCACTCATCGCCGAGCTCGCTCCGGTCCGCGACGATGAGCTCGTCGGCGAAGTGCGCTCCTCTGCGGCAGCGGCGCTGCTCGTGAGCGTCCTCGAGTTGCCGGTACGCGCCCGCGGCCGTCGCCGGGGCGGCCCTCATCGCAGCCGTGTTGTCGCACTCGTGGCCGCCGTCGGCGTGGCGGCTGTCCTCTCGATCCCCGCGTTCGGCGTGGGAGAGGAGATCGTCAGTCTCTTCGCGGGCGGGCGCGATCCAGGCGCCCCGGTGCCGACGGCATCCGATGTCCTCATCGCGTCGGGCGAGGCCGGCGTGCCGTGGAAGATCGTCGCTACGAGGAGCGACCAAGGGCTCTGTCTCGGCCTGTTTCACCGTGCGGGCGACGACTTGCTCGGCTCTGCCGGCTGCGGCTACACAGGCATTCGGGGCGATCTTCCTCCCGATGTCCGCGGGGATCCAGCCACGAGGTGCATCGGACCGCCGACGGCGCTCGCACCAGGCGGGACGCTCGTTCCGTGCGGCTCGCTCCCCCAGCGCTGGATCGGCCTCGGCGGAGCCGGCATCAGTGTCGGGCTTGAGCACCGCTTTGCGTTTGGGCCGCTGGCGGAAGAGGTGACGCGCGTCGACCTCATCCTCACTGACGGGCGGACGGTGCGCGCGCACGTCGTCGAGCAGCCGGAAGGCCTCCCGCTCAACTTCTACTGGGCCGCCTGGCCCTGCCCGCTCCAGCCCGTTCTGGACGGCCCGTACGCGGGCGAAGGCTTGCAGGAGTGCACCGAGGCTGGGCCAGTGGTGAGGGTGGCGATCGCGCGGGACGCAGCGGGACGAGTCCTCGAGCGCAGGGTGCCGGCTTGGAACGGAAATCCGACCGGGGATCCGGATGGGCCGCCTCCGCCGGCGCCGCTCGGTGAGTGATGTCCCGGTCGCTACCCTTGTGGGGATGACGCAGAGAGCGCAGAAGACCGACGAGGATTGGCGGCGCGAGCTGACCCCCGAGCAGTACCACGTGCTGCGCGAGAAGGGGACCGAGCGCGCGTTCACCGGCGCCTACCACTCGACGAAGGAGCCAGGCGTCTACCGCTGCGCGGGCTGCGGAGCCGAGGTCTTTCGGTCCGAGACGAAGTTCGAGTCCGGAACGGGCTGGCCGAGCTTCTACGAGCCGTTGAGCTCCGACGCGGTCGAAACCGAGCGCGACTGGAGCCTGCTCGTCCCGCGCACCGAAGTGCACTGCGCGAGCTGCGGCGGCCACCTCGGGCACGTGTTCGGCGATGGGCCGCGACCCACCGGCCTGCGCTACTGCATCAACTCGTGCGCGCTCGAGCTCGAGCCTGAAACCTCCGAGTAGCGCTTCGCAGTAGCCGTTTGCAGTGCGTCCGGGTAGCCGCCTAGACTGCCTCGGCGATGCCGATCTACGAGTTCGTGTGCATGACCTGCGAGAGCCATTTCGAGGAGCTCTTGCGGCTGGAGGACGGCGATCCCGAGTGCCCCGACTGTGGCTCCGCGAAGACCCGCCGCCAGCTCTCCGTGTTCGCGGCT
>DASXRO010000002.1:0-8295 GCA_036506555.1 Gaiellaceae bacterium | reverse complement strand
GCCCCGCAGCGGCGTCCCCCTCCCGGTGACCGCCTTCACCGCGATGACGACGATCAGCGTGAGGACGAGGGCGATGACCGTCAGGCTGATCGGCGCGTCACCAAGGCTGTTGACCATGCGTGCGCTCGGCTGCGCGAGCCGATCCGCCAGCACGAGGTAGCCGACGGCCACGGCGTTCACGGACGCGATCAGGACCGCCCCGGCCGCCAGGTCCTTGGCGACCTTGGCCAGCGGGTCGAAGGAAGGCGTCGAGAGGTCGATCGTCGCCTCGACCGCCGTGTTCACCATCTCGGCGATGAGGACGAACGCGATCGCGATCATGAGCGCGATCAGCTCGAGCCGCGTGACGTCGTAGATGAACGCGAGGAAGAGCACCCCGGCCGCGATGGCGAAGTGGATGCGCATGTTTCGCTGCGTGCGCAACGCGTGGATGACGCCCTCGAACGCGTAGTTGAAGCTCTGGAAGACGGCGGGGGTGCGTCGCGTCGCCACGGCTAGTCGAGCAGGGCGGCTTCCCGCCGCTCCATCTCCGGCCCGTGGTCGTAGCCGAGCAGGTGGAGGAGCCCGTGGACGAGCGGCGCGCGCCACATCTCGCCGACCACTTCAGGGCAGAGGATCACATCGCCGAGCTGGCGCGGAACATCCCCGGGAAGCTCGTCGCGGCCGTCGAGCGGGAACGAGAGGACGTCAGTCGGCTCGTCGATGCCAAGATGGCGTGCCTTCAGCTGCCGCATCTCGTCGAGTGGAGCGAAGGCGACGCCGAGGTCGCCCTCCCCGATGCCCTCGGCGTCGAGGACATGGCGGCAGAGCGTGGCGACACCGGTCTCGTCCACGGGAAAGCCGCTTCGGTTCTCGAGCTCGATGCGGATCACTTACGCCGCTGCGTGCCCGTCTCCTCGGCGTGGCGCTTGTACGCCTCGACGATCCGCTGGACGAGCATGTGGCGGACGACGTCCTGGTTTCCGAACTCGACGAACTCGATGCCCTCGATCGGACCGAGGATCTCGCGTACGTGGATGAGCCCGGATGCCTGCTCGCGCGGCAAGTCGACCTGCGTTACGTCGCCCGTGACGACGACCTTCGATCCGAACCCCAGGCGCGTGAGGAACATCTGCATTTGCTCCGGAGTCGTGTTCTGCGCCTCGTCCAGGATGATGAATGAGTCATTGAGCGTGCGGCCGCGCATGAACGCGAGCGGCGCCACCTCGATCGTCCCCTTCTCCAGGTAGGCGTTGAGCCGGTCGGCGTCGAGCATGTCGTAGAGCGCGTCGAAGAGCGGGCGCAGGTAGGGATCGACCTTGGCGAGCATGTCGCCGGGCAGGAAGCCGAGCCGCTCGCCGGCCTCGACGGCAGGGCGCGTGAGGATGATCCGGCTCACCTCCCGGTCGGCCATCGCCGCGACTGCGAGCGCCATGGCGAGGTACGTCTTGCCTGTGCCCGCCGGGCCGATGGCGAACGTGATCGTGCAGTTGCGGATCGCATCCACGTAGGCCTTCTGGTTCACCGTCTTCGGCGTGATCTTCTTGCCTCGGTGGCGCCAGACGACGTCCTCGAAGACCTCCCGCGGGTCGTGGGCGGCGTCCAGCGCTGCCAAAACGGCGTCGACGGTGGATGGGCCGATCGCGTGGCCGGCCTCGACGAGCTCCACGAGCTCGTCGATGACCGCGCGTGCCTCGCCGACCTTCCCGTCCTCGCCCTCGAGCGTCAGCCGGTTCCCGCGCAGAAGGAGAGCCACGCCTAACCGTTCGCGGAGCGCGTGGAGGATGCCGTCGTCGATCGTGGCCAGCTCGGCCGCGACCTCATTGGAGACCGAGAGAACTTCCTGCAAGTAGACAGAGTGTAGTGAGGGACCGACCGGAACCCGTGGACTCTTCCGAGCGTAGAAGAGCTAGGTCATGCGCGCCTCGGCCATTCTCATTCTGCTCGGCTTCGTGCTCGCCGGCTGCGCCGAAGCCGTCGTGACCGCATCGCCCGGGAACGAGGCGAAGATGGTCAGGACCACTCTTTACTTTCTCGTTGATGACGGCGCGATGCCCCTCGGCGTGCGCCGGGAAGTCGTGGAACGAACCCCGCCGCCGTGGGGCTCTGTCGCGGGAGGCGCGCTCGAGGCCCTCCTCGCGGGCCCGACGGCCGAGGAGGCGTCCGCCGGACTGACGACGGCGATCCCCACCGGCACGAAGCTGATTTCGCTCCGCTCCCGTGGCTACGGCGGCACGGGCGCGGTGATCGATCTATCAGGGCTCGGCGGGGTCCACGATGCCCTGGATCGAGCGCGCATCATCACCCAGATCGTCCGCACCCTCGTCGGGATCTCCAGCTCCAGCGTGGAGCGGGTCTGGCTGCTCGAGGGCGGTCAGCCGTGGGGCATGTTCCTGATGAAGGGCGGCGTCGGGAACGGTCCGTTCGATTACTAGACCCTGATGGGGTTCCATCTCGGCGCCGCCTGCCCCGGCACGGAAACGCTCGTGTGCGATCACTTCGACGCCCTGCCGTGACCTAACCGACGGCCGGGATTAGAGCGCGCGTACGACGAGATTGTCGAAATCGACGCGCGAGTCCGGCCGGTCGGCCTCCATGCCGAAGCCGACCCGAGTGAAGTGGCGGAACCTGCCGTCCACGGGCATGCGGGTCACCTGGGTCTCCTCGACGGTCAAGGTGACGATGTTGGTTCCGTCCGGACGCGCCTCGCACTCGCCCCGAACCGTCTTCACTGCTCCGGGGAGGAAAGGCGCCCTTTCTCGATCGTCTTCGGCGGGCCGTTGGCGCGGGTTCGCTTCAGGATGGAGTACCGGTCCTTCGAGCTGAGATAGAAGACGAAACCGGTCTGACCGGAGGAAAGGCAAGCGACACCGAAATACACGTTTCCCCGACCCCGCGGCGACGCGATGACCTCGACGCTGACCCCGTCCTGCGGCGAGATGAGATTGACGACGGCCTGCTGGTAGTAGCGAGGGTCGTGCAGCGTGATTCGGAAGTCACCGTCCGTGCAATCGAGCTTGGCGGCGCGGCTGCTCGAGCGGGCCGTTTGCCACTGGCGATCGCAGTCCGGAGCCGAGAAGTCGTCTTGGATGAGCGACAGCGTTCGCTCGCGCCTGTTCTCTTGGAGCCGATCGGCCGCGTCCTCCGCACGGCGCACGCGGGCTCCCTCCCGAATGCGACGTTGAGCGCCCTTCCGGATGGGATCGACGATTGCAGCCGTTGGACTGCCTTGGCAGCACGGGCGGACAGGCTCGAGGAGAGGTCGGCGGCGGCCGCGTTGAACGTCTGCCAGTCGTCGACCGGCAGTTCTCTGACCTGGTCTCTTCCCTCCCGATAGATCGAACGAAGCTCCGCTGGAAAGCGGGCAAAGGTCTCGCTGAAATCCTTTCCGCCCGCGACCGAAGGGCTGCCCGCCGTGCTAAGGCGCCGTTCGACGCTTTGGATCGTTATCAGCACATCGTCGATGAAGGCGGTCCAGGCCTCGCGGCCCTCCGACGGCCTTTGCGCGGCCCCCAAAGACGAGTCGAGCCGCGCCTCGCTCGCATCTAGCCGCTCCAGCCAGATTCTCACCGTTGTGCAGAGCTCTCGGCAAAGACTCGAGGATCTTGATTTCCGCCCCTCCACCGCAACCCGCGACTGCAACCACAAGCGTGGCGGCCGCAATCGCCGCGGCCGTCCAGGCTCTCGCGAGCCCGGGCACTGCTAGGCGAGCTTCTCGCGGACGAGCTGACTCACCATTGACCCGTCGGCGCGGCCGGCGACCTGCGGCATGACGTCGGCCATGACCCGCCCCAGGTCGCGGAGCGACGTCGCGCCCGTTTCCGCGATCGCGTCGTCGATGATGCGCTCGAGCTCGTCCTCGTCGACCGGCTCGGGCATGAACTCCTGGATGACCGCGAGCTCCCGCTCCTCCTTCGCGGCCTGCTCCTCGCGTCCGCCCGAGCGGAAGGCTTCGGCGGCCTCGAGCCTGCGCTTGCGCTCGCGCTGCAGGACATGGAGCTCCTCGTCCTCCTTGAGCTCGCGCTGCACTTCCTTCTCGGCCGAGCGCAGTGAGGCGAGTGTGAGCCGCAGCGCGTCGACCCGCTCTCGATCGCGGGCGCGCATGGCGTCCTTGAGCTCCTGCTCGATGCGGGCAATGAGGCTCATTCGAACGGCCTCCCGCCGCCGAGGACGTGCCAGTGCAGGTGGAAGACGGTCTGCCCTGCGCCGCGTCCGACGTTCACGACCACCTGGTAGTCCTCGAGCCCCGCCTTTTCCGCCGTCTCGGCGACGAACTCGAGCATGCGCTTGGCCTCGTCCGGCGGGAACTGACCGACGTCGCGGAACGTGTCGACATGTCTCTCGGGCAGGACGAGCAGGTGGACGGGAGCCTTTGGATTGATGTCCTGCATGGCCACGAAGCCATCCGCTTGGTGGACGTGGTCTCCCTGCGCGACGAGCGTGCAGAAGAGGCAATCAGGCTGCGAGGCCAACGATCCCCTCCCCGGTCACCGAGGCCGCGCGCACCCGTACGAGCGATCCGATGGAGCCGTTGACCAGCCAGGGCGAGTAGTCGTCACCGTAGCCCCGGCCTGGGCGATCGACGAGCACGACATCCTCGCTCCCGAGCTTCGAGCGCCAGCGCCGGCGGCACGCCTGCTCCGAGGCGGCGCGCAGCCTGGCGCCCCGCTCCTTCTTCACCGCAGGCGGGACGGTGTCGACGGCCGCCGTGCCCGTGCCCGGGCGCGGCGAGTAGGGAAAGACGTGCACCTTCGTGATCCCGGCCGTCTCAACCACCCGCAGGGTGCTCTCGAACGCCTCCTCGTCCTCGGCCGGGAAGCCGACGATCACGTCACTCGTCAGGTTGAAGCCCTCGGCCCGCTCGACGCGGCGTAGGTAGGTGGAGACCGTGTAGCGCCGGCCCATCGCCTCGAGCACGCGGTCGTCTCCGGACTGGAGCGGGACGTGGAGGTGAGCCGAGACGGTGGGAGTCTCGCGCATCGCAGCGAGGAGGCCTTCGCTCAGATGGTTGACCTCCAGCGAGGAGAGCCGGAGGCGCGCCAGACCGGGCATCCTCCCGACCTCGCGCACGAGCCGCGAAAGATCGAATCCGGCTTCCCGGTCCCGGTAGCAGCCGAGGTTGATCCCCGTCAGGACGATTTCGCGGTGGCCCTGCTCGATTCGGCGGCGAGCCTCTGCGAGGACCGCGCCGGCAGCGCGGCTGCGCGAGGCGCCCCGAACCTGTGGGATGACGCAGAAGCGGCAGGAGAAGCTGCAGCCGTCCTGCACCTTGACGAAGGCGCGCACGCGGTCGAGGCCGATATCGGCTTGGACGCAGCCGATCGCGCCCACGTCCCCGGCGACGATTTCCGGCGTGCGCTCGCTGGCCGCCCGCACCACGGTGACGTTCGACGGTAGCCCCTCGAACGCGCCGCCGAGACGAGCGCCGCACCCGGTGACGTAGACGCGATCGGCGCGCCTGGCAGCGCGGCGCGCGGCCTGGCGGGACTTCCGCACGGCCTCGTTCGTGACGCAGCAGGTATTGACCACGGCGATTTCGGCGCCCTTCGCAGTCTCGGTATGGCCGCCGGCGACCAGACGTTCGCGGATCTCTTGCGCGTCCGTATGCGACACCTTGCAGCCGAGGAAGTCGACGCTGAACGTCGCCATGACGGCCCGATGCTAGCCGACCTCGGTCGCTCCGCCGGAGGCGCGAGGCGGCGTCAGATCGTACCGGTCAGGTACGCGAAAACAGGTCGGCAGCCCAGCCCTCGGCCTCCCGCCGGTCCCGGTGCTCCCAGCCGGCCAGCGCCGGCGGCTCCCCAGCCAGATAGCCCGAGGCGACGAGCTCACCTGCGGACAGCCGCGGGGCTACCCGGCCGACCGCCGCGAGCGTCATGTTCGCAAGCGCCAAAGGCGCCTCGGGCAGGCCGTCGACGAAGACGTCGGCCGCACCGACCTCGATCTCGACCCGGTTGGCCCGCGCGTTCTCCTTCGCCGCCTCGACGGCCTGTGGGTCGACGTCGAGCGCGCTGACCGGGCTGAAGCCGAGCTTGGCGGCGGCGACTGCGAGGACGCCCGAGCCGCAACCGAGGTCGACGACGCCGCTCCTCGGGCGCTCGAGCAGGAGCTCGAGACAGAGGCGGGTGGTGGCATGAGCGCCCGTCCCGAACGCGCGGCCCGGGTCGATCACCACCGCGACCGCGCCCTCGTCGGGCTGCTCCCAGGGGGGGCCCACCCACAGCACTCCGATGCGGACCGGCTCGTGGAAGCGCTTCCACGCCTCCTCCCATCCCTCGTCGACGTCCGTGGAGGCACCGGGGCCGAAGGCGTGCCAGAAGCGCTCCTCACCGCCGGCGTCCGTGTAGGCGGCCAGTTCGAGATCGGTGCCGCGCTCGACCTCCTCGAACCCTTCCGGGAAGAGGTGCACCATGACCGCTCGAACCTGCTCCGCGCGCTCGTGCGGCACGCGGATGGACAGCCGGCGTAGGGGCGGCGTGCTCAGCGGAAGGCCGCCCGCAGCCTCTCGAAGAACCCCTCGTCCGGCTTGTAGTTGGCGTCGTGCTCGGAGCGGGCGAACTCCTCGAGCAGCCGCCGTTGGGCATCCGTGAGGTTGCGCGGGACGGCCAGGTTGACGAGCAGCCGATGGTCGCCGCGCCCGAAGCCCTGGAGGACGGGCATGCCGCGCCCGCGCAGGACGCGAACCTCGCCGGCCTGCGTGCCGGGCTTGAACTCGAGCTCGACCTCGCCCCCGAGCGTGGGAACCGTCAGGCGGTCGCCGAGCGCCGCCTGCGTGATCGTCAGGTCGACCGTGGAGACGATGTCGTTTCCGTCCCGGACGAACCGTTCGTGCGCTCGGATGCGGACGAGCACGTAGGCGTCTCCGGAGCGCCCGCCGAGAAGCCCGGCGTGGCCTTCGCCGGAGAGCCGGATGCGTTGGCCGTCGTGGATGCCCGGAGGGATCTCGACATCGAGCGTGCGCTCCTCGGTCACGTGACCCGACCCGCCGCAGTCCGGGCAGGGAGTGAGCAGGATGTCTCCCGTGCCGCCGCACTCCGGACAGCTCTGGGTGCGGATGAACTGGCCGAAGACGGAGGACGAGACCGACTGGACGCGCCCCACACCGTTGCAGCGCGGGCAGGTTTCGGGCCTCGTCCCCGGCGCCGCGCCGTTGCCCTGACAGGTCCTGCACCCGACGCTGACCGGGAACGGAACCGACCGAACAGTGCCGGTCGCGGCATCCTCGAGCTCGATTGCCACCTCGGCGAGGACGTCGGCGCCGCGAGCCGCGCGCCGCGCGCCCGTCCTGCCGAAGAGGTCGTCGCCGAAGAAGACGGAAAAGAGGTCGGCGATGTTCGCGAAGTCGAACGCCGTCGGCCGGAAGCCGCCCGTGCGCAGGCCCTCGTGGCCGAAGCGGTCGTAGAGCTCACGCGTCTCCGACTTCGACAGCACCTCGTAGGCCTCTGCAGCCTCGCGGAAGCGCTCCTCCGCGTCCGGTTCCGCGGAGACGTCCGGATGCAGGTCGCGCGCGAGCCTGCGGAACGCGGACTTGATCTCCCTCTCGGACGCTTGGCGAGAGACGCCGAGAATCTCGTAGTAATCGCGCCTGACGGTGGCCACGCTCTTAGATTACTCGCGGGTTCTCCCGGATTCCCGGCCGCCGAGGGCGCTGCTGCCTCAGTCCTCGTACAGCTCCTCGACGAAGCGGGAAAGCTCCCGCGCCGCCGAGCGCACGGCGTCGATCGCGCGTACGTAGTCCATGCGCAGCGGGCCGAGGAGGCTGACCGTGCCGAGGTTGCGGTGCTGCAGCCCGTACGGCGCACCGACGAGCGAGACGCGCGCCAGCTCGGGATCTTCGAAGTCGGAGCCGACACGGACGAACGGCCGTTTCGAGACGAGGCTCGCCCGCATGATCTCGAGCAGCGCTGCGCGCTGCTCCAGCACCTCGAGCAGGCGGCGGTAGCCGCTCAGGTCCTCGGCGCGAAACTCGTCCAGGAGGCCCGCGGTGCCGCCGACGAAGAGCGTCTGCTCCCCGGTCTGGAGCACGTCCGTGAACGCCGGCCGGATCTCTGCCAGGAAGGCCCGCTCCCGCGGCGAGAGCTCGGGATCCTCGAGCCGGCTCCGCAGCAGCCGCGCTCCGAGCTGCAGGCCGGCGACCCGCTCGTTCAGGTACTCGCTCGCCCACTCGGCGAGACCCGGGTCGATCGACTCGGCGAAGCTGAAGAGCCGCTTCGTGACGCCGCCCGTCGCCGTGATGAGGACGACGAGGACGAGTTGCGGCTGGAGCAGGATCACCTCGACGCGCCGGACGGCGGTCGTCTCGATCGGCGGCGCGGA
>DASXRO010000001.1:0-3431 GCA_036506555.1 Gaiellaceae bacterium | reverse complement strand
ATGCACAAGGCGCCGATAGCGGCCAGGGGTCTCAAGGCCACGGCCATTTTTGCCGTTTTCGTCCTTCGCTAAGGTGAATCAGTGGGCAAGACGCTCGTCATAGCCGAGAAACCGTCCGTCGGCCGCGACCTCGCGGGCGCGCTTCCGGGCACCTTCAAGCAGAGCCAGGACAAGACTCACCTCGTCGGCGACGAGTACGTGATCTCGTGGGCGGTGGGCCACCTCGTCGGGCTCGCAGCTCCCGAGGAGTACGACGAGCGGCTCAAGAAATGGCGCTTCGCCGACCTCCCGATCATGCCCGAGAAGTTCAAGCTCGTTCCGAACGACGAGAAGGCGAGGAAGCAGCTCAAGGCCGTGCACAAGCTGATGAAGGACGACGAGATCGACCTGATCGTGAACGCCTGCGACGCCGGCCGCGAGGGCGAGCTCATCTTCGCCTACCTCTACGAGACCTCCGGGGTGAAGAAGCCGGTCAAGCGCCTCTGGCTCAACTCCATGACCAAGAAGGCGATCGAGGAGGCCTTCAAGGCGCTTCGCGACGGCGAGGAGATGAAGCTGCTCGAGGAAGCGGCGCGCTCGCGCTCCGAAGCCGACTGGCTCGTCGGGATGAACGCGACGCGCGCCGCTTCGATTCGCCTCCGCGCAGCCTTCGACGGCGCCGTCTCGCTCGGCCGCGTCCAGACGCCGACGCTTGCGCTCGTCGTCCGCCGCGAGCTGGCGATCCGTGCCTTCGTGCCCGAGCCCTACTGGCTCGTCGAGGCGAGCTTCGCGGCGCCCGAGGAGCGCCTCTACAGCGGCCGCTACCTCGGCGGCAAGCGCATCCCCGAGGACGAGGCGACCAAGATCGTCGAGGAGACACGCGGCCGGCCCGGTCTCATCACCAAGCTCGAGAAGAAGGAGGAGCGCGAGCGTCCCGAGCTCCTGTACGACCTGACCTCGCTCCAGCGCAACGCCAACGTCCTCTTCGGCTTCTCGGCGCGCCGCACGCTCGGCGCCGCGCAGAAGCTCTACGAAGAGCACAAGGCGATCACGTATCCGCGCACGAGCTCGCGCTTTCTGACGAGCGACATGATCGGCGAGATCAAGCCGACGGCCGACCTCGTCGGCCGCAACTCGAAGTACCGCGAGGCGGCCTCTTATGTCACGCGCCTCGAAAAGCTCCCGCTCGGCCGGGTCGTCAACGACGCCCGTGTCGAGGACCACCACGCGATCATCCCGACGAAGTCAGAGC
The DNA here is from genome assembly GCA_036506555.1 of Gaiellaceae bacterium. GTDB lineage: Bacteria > Actinomycetota > Thermoleophilia > Gaiellales > Gaiellaceae > JAIBJP01. The sequence continues at coordinate 2,200 of DASXRO010000001.1, read as the reverse complement.
ACGACTTGACGAAGATGGGGCCTGACGAGGCCCGCATCTACGACCTCATCGCGAAGCGCTTCCTCGCCGCCTTCCACCCCGAGGCCGTCTTCGAGCGCACGCGGGTCGAGACGACCGTCGAGGAGCACGTGTTCCGCACGAGCGGCCGTGTCCTCCTGGAGGCGGGCTGGAAGAGCGTCTACGGCGAGGAGGTCAACGGGAAGCCGAAGGACGACGACTCCGGCGGCGATCAGCTCCTGCCGGTGCTCCGCGAGGGCGAGCAGGTGGAGACCCGCTCGGTCGACTCGCTGCGCAAGGAGACGCAGCCGCCGCGGCGCTTCAGCGAGGCGTCGCTCCTCGCCGCCATGGAGACCGCCGGGAAGGACATCGAGGACGCCGAGCTCCGCGAGGCGATGAAGGACTCCGGCATCGGAACCCCGGCCACGCGCGCCACGATCATCGAGCGCCTCATCCAGGTCGGCTACATCGAGCGCGAAGGGCGCGCCTTGCACGCGACCGAGAAGGGGATCCAGGTGATCTCGCTGCTCGGCCCACACCCGCTCACTTCAGCCGAGATGACCGGGGACTGGGAGCGCCGCCTCGCGCTCATCGAGCAGGGGGAGGACACGCGCCCGGCGTTCATGTCCGACATCGAGCGCTTCACGGCGGAGACCGTCGCCGAGCTGGACAAGCTCAAGGGCGTCAAGATCGAGCGGGCCAACCTCGGCCCGTGCCCCGTCTGCGGCCGCGACGTTATCGAGAACCGCAAGGGCTACTCCTGCTGGTCGAAGGACGATCCTGGCTGCGGTTTCGTCATCTGGAAGAAGAAGGCGAACAAGATCCTCCCGGTCTCCGTCGTCAAGGAGCTGATGGAAACCGGGCGCACTGCCAAGCCGGTGGCCGGCTTTCGGGGCCGCTCGGGGCGCAATTTCAGCGCCAAGCTGGCGCTCGAGCAGGGTGAGGACGGCAAGTGGCGCGTCGAATTCGACGAGGATTGGGCCCGCAATGGCGCCAACCGATCCGCCGAGCCGTCGTCTGAAGCAGTGGGCAGCGCCTGAGCTTGCCCGCAACGGTCGCGTAACAGTCTCGTTAAAGAGCGGTTAAGCCATCTGTTCGGACGTAGCCGAACGAGGGAATTGCTCTTACAGTCAGAACGTTGGATCGGTTGCAGCCATCCGTCCAACCTCGTTTAGCGAAAGGTACTTAAGTAGACGTGACACAGAACTCCATGCACGAGCTTATGGACACGCTCCAGGGACGGTCCCTGGTCGAAAGCGCTGAAGAGCGCGGCTACGTCGAGCCCGCGGAGCTCGAGGCGCTCGCGCTCGAGCTCGACCTCGGCGACGAGGAAGTCGCCGAGTTCACGCACGACCTCGAAGCGATCGGCCTGGAGATTGGTCCGCCTGTCGAGGACCCTCCGGAAGAGGTCGAGATCGCAGCCGATCCCGTCCACGGGGCGGGCGACAGCCTGCAGCTCTTCCTGGCCGACGTGGGCCGGCACAAGCTTCTGACCGCCTCCGAAGAGGTCACCCTCGCCAAGCGGATCGAGAAGGGCGACCTCGTCGCCAAGCGCAAGATGATCGAGTGCAACCTGCGCCTCGTCGTCTCGATCGCCAAGGGGTATCGCGGCCTCGGCGTGCCGTTCCTCGATCTCATCCAGGAGGGCACCCTCGGCCTGAACCGCGCCGTCGAGAAGTTCGACTGGCGGCGGGGCTTCAAGTTCTCCACGTACGCGACCTGGTGGATCCGCCAGTCGGTTCAGCGCGCCGTCGCCAACAACGCGCGCACGATTCGCGTGCCCGTGCACGTCGTCGAGCGCCAGCAGAAGCTGGGCCGCGCCGCGCGCCGGCTCGAGGTCGAGCTGGGCCGCGACGCGACGAAGGAGGAGCTCGCCGAGGCAACCGGCCTCCCGATCCAGCACGTCGACGAGGCCCTCGGCGCCGCGCAGGCGTCCGTCTCCCTCAACCAGTCGGTCGGCGCGGACGACGAGGGCGAGCTCGGCGATCTGTTCGCCGACCGCGAGGCCGTCGATCCGTTCGACGAGGCCGAGGAGTCGCTGCGCAAGCAGGGCGTGCGCAAAGCGCTCGACGCTCTCCCCGAGCGCGAGCGGCGCATCCTCGAGCTGCGCTTCGGCTTCGAGGGCGATCCGTGGACGCTCGAGTCGATCGGCCACGAGCTCGGTCTCACGCGCGAGCGCGTGCGGCAGCTCGAGGGCCAGGCG